>JBCBYL010000003.1:0-45425 GCA_039815855.1 Verrucomicrobiota bacterium | reverse complement strand
TTACTAGCGAATAGTTCAGAAAGTCCAACCTTCGAGGGTGCGGAGGTAGTTAGCCCGTTCAAAGGCTTGCGGGTCGGGGCATTTGGAGAGGCTCATGGCACCGACCATCTCCTTGACCGTCGCGTATTCTTTTTCAGTCATCCAATCAATCACGGTCCCATGGTATTAAGTTCTTCGCCCTTTCTTAAAGAGGCGGGCAGAAGTATTGAGTTATTCTGGTCGTATGACGTGGAGGTCAGGAAAATACTGTCTCAGGTAACCCCTATCGGGGGAGAGCAATCTATCACATACTACCTGTGCGTGTGCTGCGATCAGGAAATCTGGAATAAGATGCTCCCGGGGGCCTCGCGCTTCTCGGTATTTTCGGAAGACGCTGCCGGCATGGAAAGATGCGGATATACTCAATGGAGTTATCGTGAGCCCCAATGCTTTCATAATATTAAGGCATTCCGCTTCATCCATGATACTGGCAAAAAATTCAGCAGCCACCACATCACAAATCACCAGCGCACCGCTACGCCTGGCTTGCTTGAGCTGTTCCAGCCAGAATGTACCGTCGGGTTCACCCTGATCGATCGAAATCAGGACCGCGGTATCGACCGCTGTAATCACGGCAGTTCTAGGGGGCCACGCAAATGATCAATCCACTCTGAGCTGGTTCGCCCCTCTGTTCGAGATTTGCCCCGTCCCAGGATCTGGTCCATTTGGTCTTCATTAAACGGTTTGTGCGCCTTCAAGTAAGGAGTGGTTTCATCGAATTCGAGAACGTCCCCTGATTTAAGACTGAGCTGACGGCGTAATTTCACTGGCAAAGTGATTTGTCCTTTAGATGTAAGGGTTGCTTTCATACCAAATACCTTACAATAAGTAAGGTATTTGGTCAACAAATGCCTCTGGTGCCAAGTGCTTGACGACGGGGAGTCTGAGGCCAGCGTTAAAAGATCGTCAGCAGGGTTTGAGTCGCTAGACACTTAAAATGAAGGAGAATATCAGATGAACGATACCGAAAGACAAATTGAGCTCGATTTTATGCGTGCGACGGAAGTAGCGGCCCTGAATACCATGCAGTGGATTGGTAAGGGTGAGAAGGAATTGGCGGATCAAGCGGCCTGCGATGCAATTCGAGGAATGTTCGACCTGATGGATATTTCCGGAGAGGTGATGATCGGTGAAGGGATTAAAGATGAAGCACCGGGTTTATTTAAAGGAGAGAAAGTCGGAACCTGGAAAGAAGGCACGCCTCGGTTCGACATCGCCCTCGATCCTGTCGATGGGACAACGAATGTCGGGAAAGGGCTTCCGAATGCGATCAGCTGTATTGCAGCAGTGATGTCGCATGAAAGTGAAGGAGGCCCATTTCTCCAGGACATACCCGCTTTCTACATGAAGAAGCTGGCCTACCCCTTGGCGGTGCGTAAGGCTTGGATGGCGGATAAGAGTCTTCCCATCAGTATAGATGCTCCGATTGGAGAAGTGATTGATGTCACGGCTCGGATTCTGGAGAAAGATGTGCGTGACGTAGTGATCTGTGTCCTGGACCGCCCCAGAAATCAGGAGCTGGTGGAAGCGATTCGAAAGAAAGGCGCATCGCTGAGGATGATTGTTGACGGAGATATCGCCTCAGCTCTGGCCCCTGCGATGCGGACCTCGAATATCGATCTCTATGCCGGGATAGGTGGGACCCCGGAGTGTGTTCTGGCCGCTGCTGGTCTTCGTTGTCTGGGTGGAGGAATGCGGGCTAAAATCTGGCCTCAGGATGAAGCGGAGCGCCAGTCTCTCATCGAGGCCGGTTGGGGAGATCAACTGGAGCACGAGTATATCTCTGCAGAACTGGCAAGAGGAGAAAATATCATTTTTACTGCCACTGGAATCAACACGAGTGCCTTGCTTCCTGGAGTGAAGGTGGAAGGAAATACCGCTACGACCTCCTCCGTTTTGATGCGGGCTAAAAGTGGTACAGTTCGATTTGTGGAGGCTCATCATAACCTGGTCAGAAAGACTATTCACCTCCGGTCGAAAAGCGGCGAGGTGCCGTTTTAAACACATGGAACCCAGAGAATTCCGGGTCCTATTAGGTTAGGAATTCTTAAGCGTCTGCATCAAGGAAGCGAGCAGCGTTCCGGTAGCAGACGCCCTCTACAATCGGGGCCAGTAAGCTCATATCATGAGGAACAAGGCCGCGTTCGATATCATTGCCGAGCAAGTGACAGAGCAGGCGTCGGAAATACTCATGCCGTGGGAAGCTCATGAAGCTTCTTGAATCCGTGAGCATACCGATGAAGTGACGGAGAAGCCCCAGATTGGAGAGTGTGTTGATTTGCCAAGTCATGCCTTCAAGTTGATCAAGGAACCACCAGCCACTACCAAATTGCATTTTCCCGGCAAAGCCTTCCTGAGAGAAGTTACCGCACATAGCAGCCACCGGATAATTGTGAGTGGGGTTCAGATTATAAAGGATCGTTTTCGGGAGTTTATTTCGTTTCGAGAGTTCTCCTAAAATGCATTGGAGGCCAGGGATTTGGCGATCATCACCGATCGAGTCGCAGCCGATATCTGTCCCGAGTTGATCAAAGAGGTGCTGATTCACATTCCTGATTGGGCCGAGGTGGAGTTGCATGGCCCAGTCGACTTTGGCGTACTGTTCTCCTAACCAACAGAGAAGAAAACCATTGAAGCCATCTGCCTCTTCTTTGGAAAGGCTGCCGCCATTCCTCACTTGGCTGAATACTTCCTGGCTTTTGGTTTCAGAAAGGATGGATTCCGGGCAGCGTTGTAACCCATGGTCGGAGGCACGGCACCCCCGATCTTTGAAAAAATGGATTCGCTTTTCTAAAGCAGAAAGAAAATCGTTGAGTGTCTGGCAATCGAGATCAGATGAATGCCCAAGCCGGTCGACCCACCGATTCCAATGCTGAACCTGATCACTCAGAAAGGCGGGGTCAGGTCGAAAGGTTGGTACCACCTTGCCTGGGCAATCGCCGGATGCGATTTGATCATGGAAGAGAAGATCATCTGTTGGGTCATCTGTGGTCCCAATCAACTGCACGTTGAACTGATCGACAATGCCCCAGGTGGATTTCGTTGGAGATTGGAGCTGGCGATTCGCTTCTGCCCAAATTTCAGGTGCAGTTTCCTTACTGAGAAGCGTATCGATTCCGAAGTAGCGCTTTAACTCAAGGTGTGTCCAATGGTAGAGAGGGTTTCTTAGTGTTGCTGGAACCGTCTCTGCATAGGCGAGAAATTTTTCATAAGGGTCCGCCTGACCGGTGCAATATTCTTCCGCCACTCCATTCGCACGCATTGCCCTCCATTTATAATGATCACCCTCGAGCCATATTTCCGTGAGGTTATTGAATGACCGATTTTCCGCCAAATCCTGGGGAGATAAATGGCAATGGTAATCCAGAATCGGCTGGTGAGCAGCATGTTGGTGGTAGAGTTCCTGGGATGCTTCGGAATCGAGCAGGAAGTCATCGTGGATGAAAGTGCTTTTACTCATTACCGGTCTACCCGTGCGCCTCCTCCTGCGACAAGTTTCTCGACCTCAGCCAGGCTAGCCATGGTCGTGTCTCCGGGAGTGGTCATAGCGAGGGCTCCATGAACGCAGCCGTAGCTGACGGCCTTCAGCGGATCGTTGAAGGCGAGAAAGCCATAGGCTAATCCGCTGGCAAAGCTGTCTCCCCCGCCGACCCGATCATAAATTTCAAGGATATCGTCTCCCTGGAATTTTCGAACAGGCTCATAGAATTCACCTTCATGCCAGAGGAGTGCGCTCCATTCGTTGAGGGTGGCCGTCCTGGCGTTGCGGAGGGTGGTCGCTGCGGCTTTAAAGTTCGGGAACTCTTTAACCGCCGCCTGGATCATGTTCTTAAAAGAATCTTCTTCGATCTGCGTCAGGTTATCATCCACGCCTTCTACTTCAAATCCAAGACAAGCGGTGAAGTCTTCCTCGTTGCCGATCATGACATCGACGTAGGGGGCGATGGTGCGGTTCACTTCCTGACATTGATCTAATCCTCCAAAGTCTTTCCAGAGTGATGGGCGGTAGTTCAGGTCGTAGCTGACGATGGTGCCGTGCTTTTTCGCTGCCTTCACTGCTTCCAGAATGACTTCCGGAGTGGTTTCTGAAAGGGCGGCAAAAATTCCACCGGTGTGGAACCAGCGTGCGCCGAGTTTTCCGAAAATGTGTTCCCAATCGACGTCACCGGGTTTCATCTGGCTGACGGCGGTATTTCCGCGGTCCGGGGTACCTTTCGCTCCGCGGATGCCATACCCCTTTTCCGTAAAGTTGAGGCCATTACGGACAGTGCGCCCGATTCCGTCATAGTCACGCCAGAGGATAAAGTCGGTGTCGACCCCTCCCTGGAGAATGAAATCTTCAATCAAGCGCCCGACCGGATTGTCAGCCAGAGCGGTTACGATGGCCGTTTTGAGTCCAAAGCAGCGGCGTAGTCCCCGGGCAACATTGTACTCCCCGCCTCCTTCCCAGGCAGTGAACTGCCGGGCGGTATGGACGCGGCCTTCGCCTGGGTCCAGGCGCAGCATGATCTCCCCGAGGGAGACGGAATCATAATAACAGTCTTTTGGATCTTTAAGTGGTAATGACATCGTTTTTGAATTTGGTTTTTCTTGATTAATCTTCAGCTTGTTTGAATTCTTGAGGGCTCCATTGCGGTTGTCCACATTCTTGGGCAATTTCGCTAAAGGCGTTGATTTCCGCTTCGCTGAAAAGTAAGCCTCCAGCGTGATCGACTCGAGTTGCCCAGGTGGCCTCGATTTGTCCAGGCAGGAGGCACTTCTCATTACCGTGACCAAGAATGTCATCGATCACCGCTTTGACGTTTTCTGATTGTGAGCGCCCTTTGGCAAAAGCACTTCCGCTCAGCGCGTCCGGGTGGATGACTTGAAAATAGAATGCAGGGGTCCGCTTTTCTCCGCTTGGAATTTCCCGGCTGCGCAGGGTGGGAAGGCTCCCGCCAATAAACGCGGCCATTAATTCATTAATGAGTGAGAGCCCGTATCCCTTATGGGCTCCGAAGGTGGTGAGAGCCGCAACAGCGTTTGCATCTGTGGTGGGCTGGCCCTCTTTATCCACGGCTGCTCCGGGGGGCAGGTCTTTTCCTTCGCGGAGGAATTGCTGCACTCTGCCCATGGCAATGACACTTGTAGCCCAGTCGATGACGATAGGAAAACCAATGGCATCCGTGGTTGGGAAGCCCCAGCTGTGCGGGTTCGTCCCGAGGGTGGGGTGCTTTCCCATGAAAGGTACGACTTCCGCCAGCGCTGCGGTGCAGTTGGTGTAAGCAATGTATCCTTTTTGGGCGGCTTCCATAACGTAGCCGCCGCCCCAGAGATAATGGAACGCATTGTCGACAGAAACTTGACCGATTCCGAATTGGTCCGCGAGTTGAATACAGCAATCCATCGCTTCATAAGCCGTCGCTTGTCCGAGTTTCTTATTCGCGTCCCAGACCTGACTTGCTTCGAACCGGGCTGAATTTCCCCTGAATTTGTCAATTTTGGCCCCGGGTATGCAGCCACCGGATCCGCTTCCGAAGAGGTGATCTAAATGAAGGGCCTTGATGGCATTATGGGTGCGGATCCCGTGGCGCGCCGCATAAGCCGAAAAACGTGCCGCCTGTGATGCTTCTTCAGCGGTATAGCCACGATGCTCGTAAGCTGCTTTGACCAGAGCGTCATGTCTTTCTTGCGGGATGATAGAGAAAGATTCTTTATTCATATAATGATTGATTACACAGAGAGCACTGAGATGGAACAGAGCTCTCTGAGATTTGTTTAAATTTTATATCGTTTGAGGCCATCCTTTCAGTTATTTCATTGAGTGTTTTCTGAATTCCCGCTTCCTGCTAAAAATAACTTTGTGTGCTTCGTGTTTCTCAGTGTGCTCTGTGTTGCAGAAAGCGATTAGATGAGTTTCTCCGGTGGGGGACAATCGTTGACTTGGGCATGTGGGGCTTCTCCTCGGAGCAGCATGAGAAGATTCTCGGTTGCCTTCGTCGCCTGGCGAACCACGCTTTCGTAAGTGCGGGAGCCGACATGTGGAGTAATGACTGCGTTCTCACAAGAAAGAAGAACATGATCAGGGGAAGGGGGTTCCTGATCTAAGACATCCGTTCCGTACCCGCCAAGCTTACCAGAATGGAGAGCCTGAGCGACATCTTCACTCACGACCAATTCACCACGGCCACAGTTAATCAGCATCGCCCCATCTTTCATGGAGGGGATGCTCTGCTTATTGATCATCCCATGGGTTTCTTCGGTTAAATTGGTATGAAGCGTGACGATGTCTGAAGTCTCAAGCAGGGCCTGGATACTATCGATTTTTTCAACCTTCTGTTCAGCGGCGAATTCGTCTGGCCAGTAAAGATCGTATCCACAGCAAGTCATGCCAAAGGCGTTGGCGCGAATAGCGACTTCTTTTCCAATCCTGCCCAAGCCTACGATGCCTAACTTCTTCCCTGCGATTTCGTGTCCGGTGACACGTTTCCAGTTACCGTCTCGAACCCAATTGACATGGTCTACGAACTTTTTACTGAGCGAGAGCATCAGAAGAAAAGCATGCTCGGCCACAGTGGTGTGATTGACACCGGGGGTGAAGGCTACAGGTATCTGTTTAGCAGTAGCGTAATTGACGTCAATTTTGTCGACCCCGATCCCGTATTTTGCGATCACCTTTAGCCGGGGGAGCGCCTTGTCGATGACAGCTTGAGTTATTTCATCGTCTCCGCAAAGGAAGGCATCAATATCCCCCGCTAGCTCGAGCATGCGTGATTCAGGTAGAGGGCCGCGTTCTTGAACGATTTCCGCTCCCGCGCTTTTTAATAATTGGTGATGGGGCCCGGGGGTGTCCTGGTAAGAGGTGGTAGTCAGTAGAATTCGTATCATAATTATACTCCTGTAAAGACTCCGAAGCCGCCATCGATATGGATGACTTGTCCGGTAATGAATTGTGAAGCGTCACTCAGTAGGAAGTGAATGGCCCCGCAAATTTCTTTTGCTTCCCCGAATCTTCCCATTGGGGTTTTGTTGATGATTTGGTGTCCGCGCTCTGTATAAGATCCGTCCTCATTCAGGAGGAGTGCTTTGTTTTGTTTGCCAATAAAGAATCCCGGGCAGACTGCGTTGACACGGATGGCGTCTCCGTGGTGCTTAGCAAAGTCCACTGCCATCCAACGGGTCAGGTTATCGACGGCGGCCTTCGCGTTGGAATAACCGAGTACACGGGTCAGGACCTGGAGAGAACTGGCTGAGGAGAAATTGATAATACAGCCTGCACCCTGCTCAGCCATGACCTTGCCGAAAACCAGTGATGGTAGGAGTGTTCCTTTCAAGTTCAGATTCATCACGTGATCGTAATCGTTGATGTCCAAATCAAAAACGCTTTGGTTAGGTTGAATCGTTGCTCCGGGGTAATTGCCTCCCGCTCCATTGACGAGAGCATCCAGACGACCAAAGCGTTTCATGATCTGATCTCGCACTTTCTCCAAGTCATCTCGATCCGTCACACTGCCGACAAATCCGGCAGCCTGATCAGGTGTAGCACCTGATTCACTGACAGCCTGATCTGCTCTTTCCTGATTACGCGAGAGGAAAATGACCTTCGCGCCTTGATCGAGAAGGTATTGTGCGGTTTTACCAGCGAGCGCTCCGGTTGAGCCGGTGACGAGGATGACCTTCTCTTTTAAATTCCAAAGTGAGTTATCGACCATTAGGCAATCATGCGTCAATCGGTTAAAACGTCATATTGTATCTTTCAATACATTATTATAGATTTGCGCAATGCGCTCTAAGAAGGTTCTTATGCTCCTTGGTTCTTATGACCAAGAACAGCACCGTGGAATCGCCCGGGCCGCAAGTGAATACGGCTGGCACTTGGACATCAGCCTGCTCAAGACATTCAAATTGCCTGGGCGGTGGCGAGGAGATGGGATTATTTGCAGTCTCAATAACAATGACCGTCTGGCTCAATTTGTGATTGAGGCTGGTTTGCCATCGGTCGATCTCTCTATGTGGCGCAAAGATGTGCCGCTTCCACGTGTCGCGGCTGATAACCGTGCTATCGGATCGCTAGCGGCGGAACATTTTCTCGAATACGGTCACCGGCATTTCCGCTGGTTTGCGTTGGGGCGGAATCCAGTGGGGCAGGCCCGTTGGCTCGGCTTTCGTGAACGACTCGGTGAAGAAGGTCTGAAAGTCACTCAGCTAGCGGGTAAACAGACGGAGGATCCAATGGAAGTAGAGCGCCTCTTGGTCAAGTTGGACAATCCAACTGCAATCTTCACGCAAAGTGATCTGGATGCCGCCTGGTTATTGAACGTTTGTCTCCAGGCGGGGCTGAACGTTCCAGAAGAGATTGCTATTCTTGGCGTTGATAACAATACCCTCATTTGTGAAAATCAACCGGTGCCCCTCTCCAGTATCAACCACGATCTGGAGGGGGTCGGGTATGCGGGAGCCTGCTTACTGAACGCACTCATGAGTGGAAAGAAAACGGCAGAGCCTTCTCTAATTTCGCCGAATGGAGTGACCACGAGAGAGAGCACGGATGCGCTGGCGGTTGCTGATCCTATGGTGCGAAAGGCGCTGGGGTATATGGAAGACAACATCCAACGTTCCTTCAGTGTCAGCGAGATCGCCAGCGCACTTCATCTTTCTCGCCGCCAGTTAGAATATAGATTCAGGGCTGCTCTGAATAAAGGGGTCCACCAAAAATGCCTTGAGATACGTGTAAAAAAAGTTGAGAACTTGCTTAAGCAGACACAGGAGTCAGTGGAGGAAATCACGGCGATGACCGGATTCGCCAATGCGCCTCATCTCTCGCGTGTCTTTAAAGAAGTTTATGGCATGCCGCCACATCGATACCGGAAAGCGAATTCGAGCAGCTTCACTTCTCCTTCCTGAAAAAGAGCGTGCTGCTATTCTGAAAGCCGGAGGGCTTCCTGAGTTAAATACCAAATAGTAGCGGCACCGGTGCGGAAGCCATGTTCTTGTTTGGGGATATGAGAAATCGTTTTCTGGTACCGTTTAACCGACTTTTCCAGCTCAAGGAGCTCAGTATTTTCAGGATCACGGTGATGGCCCAATTGATGTAGCAGCTTCGCTAATCCGGAAGGTTGTCTCGGATCCAATCCGGTCGGGGGGTGAGGAAGTTTGTAGATGTTGACTTTGTGCTTCTTGTCTGAGGTCATGGGAAGGATCTTTTCGTAGGTTTCTTCTCCTCCGACAAAGAGGTCAAAATGACTCCTGCCGTTGATCATGCCACCAACATCTGCCACCCAGAGATAGCCGTCGAATGCTCGCCCGTCTGGAAGTTTGGGTTTCTTCTTGTAATCAATATGCACCAGACTGCCGTAGGGATAGATTCCCTGATCCGCCGCGATATGGCGGTAGGCGACAAGCGGGTTCATTTTATTTCCTTTGGCGATGACTCCATCGGGAAGTTCCTTCCATTCTCCAGAGCTCAATCGATAGGCGGGCTTCTTCTTTCCTCCCGGCATGATATTCAAGGCAGATCCCTCCATTTCCATGGTCTGGTAGTCTTCAGGAGTTAGAAATTGCCGAATCCGTTTCCCATCTTCGCGGGTGAACCAGATGGGCATGGTAGCGTCTCCTTCTGGTTTGTTCTCCAGTTCTACTTCAGCAATGTAGTAGGCAGTAAATTGAACGGGGACTTCGACTGGTTCCATCGTCACCCGAAATGGGTGGACGGGATCAGGCCATATGAGCCAGGTGAGAATCGCTATCAAGAGAATGGGCGCTAAGATCCAGGGAAAGTAGAGAAAGCGGTTCATGAGAACTGATAATTTTTTTGTTTGGATCCAGGTGGTCTTCATAAAGCGCTATCGAGATCTTCCCAAACTTGGTGTATGTGTAAAACATGAAAATACTGATTATCGGGGCGGGTTATGTGGGGAAGCCATGGCTTGAGCGTCGTTCTGGCAAGGGGGATGAGGTCGTTGCCGTGGTGCGGACAGAAAACTCACAACTGGGGATGCCAGATTCTCTGAGAGACCGCTGTCATGTCGGTGATGTGACCCGTGCTGAATTTTGGGAATCCCTGCCCTCTGATTTTGACCTGATTCTTTATTCTGTTTCGACTCAAGGCCGGGGGGTGGAGGGATATGTGGCGATCCACCGGACGGGGTTAGCTCATGCCCTGGCCTTTGCCCGGAAGACCCAAGCGCGCTTTTTCTATACCTCTTCTACCTCTGTATATTCTCAAAATGATGATTCAACCGTGCAGGAGGAGGATGTCTCGCCTCAGAGTGATTCTGCTCGCATTCTGCTCAAAGCGGAAGAAAGGGTGATTGAATTCGGCGGGACCGTTCTGCGTCTTTCGGGGATTTACGGGCCGGGACGCACGTATCATCTCAAACGGTTGGAGGGTGATGATCCGCGACTCCCGGGTGATGGCCAACGCTTTATGAATATGATCCATTTGGAAGATATTCTTGGGGCACTCGATTTTCTTGTCCAAAACGAAGGTCTCGACGGTGAGGTCTATAACGTCACTGACTCTGAGCCGACTCGCTTACTGGATCTCTATGAGTGGCTTTGCCCGCAACTCGGGAAGGCGGTTCCACCTTTAGGCGGAGAGGAGTTCATGAAGCGAGGGCTCACCAGTAAGCGTATTTCGAATGCGAAGCTGCGATCAAAGGGATGGGAACTGCAGTATCCTTCTTTCCGGGAAGGCTACACTGAGCTCTTAGCTGGTGGATCCTTACCTACGAGCCCTCAGCGATGAGCTACGACCTAACGGAGGTTCCAGCCACCGGAGAGGATCAGATTGGAACCGGTCAAAATGGGTTCTTTGTTCGTGAGGAGTTGTTCGATGGTCTTAGCCACATCATCAAAGGTGGTGAAGCGGCCTGCTGGAATGGTAGTCGGATCAGGTAAGCCAACACTCTTCTCGAGGTAGCCGGGAGAAATCATATTGACGGAGATCTGGTCTGGAGCGAGATCACGCGCAAATGATTTAGTGAGCATTAAGACGCCGGTTTTACCGATGTGATAGGCGATAGCCAAGTCACGCGCCCCGGGTTTATCGCAACTACTGTCTCCAATATTGATGACGTGCGCATGTCCGGCAGCTCGAAGAAGATCAACACAGGCACGGATGGTAAAAAAGACGGAGCTAGCAGTCGTGTTCCATTCCTGCTGCCATTCTGCTTCAGTGAGTTCAGGCCACGGTTTTTCGTGATAAACACCACTGTTATTAATGAGGACTTCCAATGAAGGATGAATGGATTGGATTGCCTCTGCGAGGTGGATGGCACCTTTCTCAGTTCCTAAGTCTGCTTGAACCAGTTCAATCGAGGCATACTCACTAGATAGTTCGCCGTATACTTTCTGGGCGCCATCGTGATTCTGATGATAGTGGAGAATGAGGTGACGGTCGGGTCTTGCCAATCGTCTGGCCAGTCCGGCCCCCAGGCCGCCGCCAGCACCAGTAATACAGATCGTTTTCATGGTTCGAGGGCAGCGATGGTATCGAGGACAGCTTTCACCTTAGGCACTTCATGGGTGCGAAAGAGAGAGGTCTGTCCCAGGTAAGCGGCATGGGCAAAGAAAGATTCGGCAGACCTCACTTCTTCTCCGAAGTAGTCAAAGGCATGAGGAAGGGCATGGCACACGGGCCAGCCCAGTTTTCTCAGGCGGAAGGATTCGAGAAAGACCTTTGTCTGATAACGCACCCGTTCAGCGCTATCTTTCAGATTCTTGTAGTAAAAGCCTAAGCCAGGATCGATCCAGATTTTCTCTACTCCCTTGGATCTGGCTTTTTCAATTTCTGTCGCGAAGTAAGCTTCCTGAGCCCCGATCGGATCTTCCGAAAGGTCAATGACACTGGCTTCGCGCACGTTCGCCGCCTGCACGTAGCAAATAATGACACCTGCTTTGGCCTTGGCCACAGAGTGATAGATGGATTCAGCATCCTGATTCCCAGTCATATTAATAATTGCTGCTCCCTGGGTCAGGCACTGCTCTGCCACTTCAGCGAGATAGGTCTCGATAGAAAGTGGAACTTCGTCTGAGAGAAGAGTGAGGAGAGGGAGCAGTTGCTTCAATTGTTGGTCTGCGGGAGAGCGTTGGGCATCAGGAAGGGTGGATTCTGCCCCAATATCGATGAGAGCTGCGCCCTCAGCCCACAGTTTACGGGCTCGACGCAGGGCCTGTTCATCTGAGGTGCAGACACTCTCTCGATACCAGGAATCTGCTGAGAGGTTGACCACTCCCATCAGCTGAGGACTTGCGCCATGGGTTATTCCTTTGATCTGAAAGCGTTGCACCGAGTGGGCCAACTCTGAGGCATATTGCTCAGCCAGTTGGGACAAGGAAGAGAGTGAAAGCATAGAAGAGGAGCATATCACATCTCTGGTGATCTGAGGACAAAAGTTGACGCGCCCAGATGGATGCTCCATCCTCTGCGCATGAAAGCAGGACTTAAACTTATCGTCGCGCTCGGTCTGGTCGTGATACTCATTGGGCTGGGACTTTTCATAGGACCTAAGGTCCTTTACCAGCTCCCACAATTCCAAAGCTGGGTCATTACCCAGATTGAAGATCAGAGCGGAGGAGAATTTACTTTTGAAAAAATATCCGGGGGGATTACCGCTGCGAAATTAAGTGGAGCAAAATTGACATTTAATGATCCTGAAACCTCGAACTTGCTTTCGGTTGAAATGGCAGAATTGTCTGCCGGGTTTGAGTTGATTCCGGTCGCCACCTTTAAGCTCAATTTAACGAAATTAAAAGCCAAAGGAGGAACCATTCATCTCAAGCTGGCTGGCGGCTCAGTTGAGCAGATCGCTTTCCCGGTTAAAGCGAAGTCCTTCTCGATTAAGAACGCGAACCTGATTGTCGAAAACGTTCATGGCTACACGTTTGAGATGAAGGAAGCGGATATTAAAGCACGCCCAGACGGTGAAGGGATGTCCGGAAGCTTTGATGGACAGAGTGCGACGATTGGCTCCATCAATCTGACCAGCCTTTCTGGCACCTATAATTTTAGTGCAGGCAAGCTGACCCTGTCTGAATTCCAGGCGACACTACCTGGTGAGAGTGCACTGGCTGTGAATGGATCAATGTCATTGAATGACAATCAGCCCTTGGAGGGGGTTCAAGTTGAAGTGAATTCGACTGATATTGCATCCCTCCTGGGTGCTCTGGGCTATTCGAAGACGTTTCGCGGTGCCGCGGATGTCACGGTGGAAACCAGTGGATTCCACCGACCTGAACTGAAAAACCTGGAGGGCACTGGAACGTACTCGCTTTCCAACGTCGATGCGGTCGGTGTCGTCATGCCTAAATTTCCGGCTTTCAATGATGCGGATATCCTACAGCGGGCAAAAAATATTAAAGGGTTATCAGGTGAAGGTAGTTTTCGTCTGGCAGGAGATCGTATCCTGATTGATCAATTCAATGTCAGTAATGCGAATTTGAATATCGCGGGCAAGGTGGATGCCGGTCTCGATAAGAGCCTCGCCGGTAATTTAAATCTGAAACTGAATCCTGGAATTGCCAGTGAAGTGCCTGCGATAGTTCGGGATGTTTTTGAGCGCGATGGCCAAAACCGACTCATCATTCCTTTCCGATTCACCGGAACAACGAATCAACCCAGAGTCGTTACCGACGACATGGTGGCGAAAGTCTTGGCGAACCCTGCGAATGCAGTCAAAGCCGTTGGGAATGTTGGTGAAGGTGCAGTCGATGCCGTCGAAGGCGTCGGCAAAGGGATTATGAATATTTTTGGCGGCGGTAAAAAATAACCCCCTGATGGGTTGATCTACCCTTTCGGTAAATCCATCCGGTATCCAACCCCATGAACCGTCTTCAGGAAAATGGGCTGTGAAGGATCGGGTTCAATTTTTTGTCTTATTTTGACGATGACCTGGTCCAGAGTCCTGGTCGTTCCATAGTAATCGATGCCCCAGACTTCGTTGAGGAGTTGATCGCGCGAAATCGCATCACCGGTATTTTTAAAGAGGACGGCAATGACTTTGATTTCCCGATCCGTGAACTCGATTTGTTCATTGCCGCGTGATCCTCGCAAGGCCTTGGTCCGGATCAGGGTTTCCCCGATTTGGATCTCTTCGGGAATTTGGTAGGCAGACTGATTTGCAACAGGTTGACTGCGCCGTAAGACGGCATGAATCCGTGCAATCAGTTCACGCGTCCCAAAGGGTTTAGTGACGTAATCATCTGCCCCCAGTTCCAGACCTAGCACCTTGTCGATTTCCTGATCCTTGGCGGTGAGCATGATAATTGGGGTGCTGACATCCGTAGATCGAATTTCCCGGCAAATGTCATATCCTGACATCCCAGGGAGCATGATATCCAAAAGGATGAGTTGCGGTTTGCGATCACGTACGAGGGAAGCGACTTCTGTTCCTCTTCCGGTTTCACAGACTTCATAATTTTCTGCCAGGAGGGCTTCTTTGATGCCGAGCCGGATATTCTTATCGTCTTCAGCAATGAGGATGGTTTTTTTCATGAGTTTTGATTTTCCAAAGGTAAGGTCAGGATGAAATGGCTTCCGCCATCAGTTCGTTGTTGATATTTCAAATCACCACCATGATCACGGGCAATCCCCCGGGCTAAGGTGAGGCCCAGACCTGAGCCGGGAATTTCGCTATCAAGCGAATCCTCGGCCCGGAAAAATTGTTCAAATATTTTTTCCTCCGTGCCGGAGGGCACTCCAGGCCCCCGATCAAGGACTGAGAGTTCCAGGACATGTTTGGTGACTCTGGTGGCAATTTCGATTTCCGCAGTCGGACCGGCATATTTTTCTGCATTGGTCAGCAGGTTGATGATGATCTGGCTAAGCGCATCAGGATCACCGAGGAGATGAAGTTGAGGTAGGGGTTCCTCGATCTTGAGAGAGGCGCCATTTTCTTCCAGCCGCGCTCTCTGAGTTTGCAGTACAGAATGGAGCCATTCATCGAATAAGATGGATTCCTTTTGGTAGCGTTTTGATTTTCGTTCTAACTGGGAAAAATCGAGAATTTGGTCGATGAGGCGGTTGAGGCGGTCCGATTCACTCGAGATGACATCGATATATTGTCTGCTTTGTTGGGTCAGTTCACTCGCCTGACGTTCGAGTAGCTCAGAAAACAGTTTAATGGATGTGAGTGGGGTCTTGAGCTCGTGAGTGACATTGGAGACAAAATCACTTTTCTTCAGAGCGAGTTGTCTTTGGCGGCGTAAATCGGAAATGAGGAGGCCACCCCCCATAAAGATCGCAATCAGAGCAGTACTGATCAGTCCCATTAGGATAATACTCATCCAATTGGCTGAGCGCGATAAGGCGTCCGGGTCGAGGAGGTAGAGTGCTGCCTCCCAATGGGGTAATACTTCACCAATCTCGGTCGCGACAAACGGAGCTTTCCAGTTCATTTTCTCTAAGGTCGTAAGTGCGGTAATCGGCTTCCCGCCGCTATTGAGTAATTGGAGGTTGATGTTGGGGCCCGGATTCAGGCTCTCCAGTATCGCCTCGAAGGTGGGCTTGAAAACAAGGGGGTCAATTTGAGCCGCCAGTACCTGATCCGGGCTTTTTTCAGAGCGAAGCCAGAAAAAAAGCTGTAGTTGGTTGTCGACGTAGCGCGCCAGGATGCCCCGGTCCTGACTCTGAACGGAATCGGCAAATGTCGACGCCTGTGGTTTTATGTTTGAGGCAGGAGGAAGTCCGGGCGGAAGTTGTGGATGTGGAAGAGTCGGCTCCTGCTGTGGGATCACAGTGCGCCTGCGCACGACGACTCCTCGAGATGGAGAGGAGTCGCCGGTCTTACTGATAATGATTCCGCGGTTGGCCGGGATACTTTGGGTGGTGGTGGTTTTCCGGTAGCCAGTGATCATTCCCTTTTCCGTTGATTTGAGCTTAAAGGTTGAAACACTACCGGACCGGATATAAAGATTATTGGTTAATTCCGCCTGAGCTCCCGGAATGGTTTGGTAGATATCCTCGGCGACTCCGCTATTAATAAAATCGCGATTGTTGGTCAGAAAATCGATGACTCGTTTGTCCTGTGGTCGGGCACCCACCTGAGGCGCGAGCAAACGGCCATCCGGGCTCGTAATGAAGGCAATGCAGTTCGAATTCCAGTTACTCTCTAACGCTTGTGGATACTTCGCCAGAAGAAGATCACCGGGATAGAGAGCTAGGGCCGTCTCAGCCGCAGCGGAGAATTTTTCATATTCAGCGAAAATGGCTAAGCGAATTTGACTGGCGAGTTTGTCGACTTCCTGCTGGCGTAACCTTGATTCTTGTTGTTCGATGAAGGTGCTCTGCTCCGCAGCTGTCTTCCAGGCCAAGATCCCAAGCACTGCTGCGGGGAGGAGGACTAAAGCTAAAAACAGAATAACAGTTCGCCGCATTGTTCTATAAAAAGTTTATCCCTCCCTGGTAGCGACGCCAAGGAGGGATATTACTATAATTACCTACAATTTAAACCTACTCTCAACAGCATTGCGCCTGTTGAGGATCGAATTGATGAATATAACGTATCGTATCTTGCAATAAGGGTGTCAAAAGCAGGCGAGCATTTTGTAAAAAAGATGTATAAGCTGGCGTGTTCGTAGACACGTATCTAAGGTGAAGGTGCTATGAAAACAGTTCACTTTCAGGGCCATGACGTTATTGAATTAAGATGCGGGGAGTCACGTGCTTTGATCTCACCCTTTTACGGTGCAAGATTATTGAAGTGGGATATAGGTCATCGTCCCATCATTCATTGGCCAGAAGATGCAGACTGGTCAAATGTGAAAAGTGTCCGCGGAGGAAACCCGGTTCTCTTTCCCTTCATTGCCCGGCATATGGTGGATGGTGAAATCGGGAAATGGAAAGATGCCGAGGGGGTCATCAGAGATTTACCCATGCATGGTTTTGTCAGACAGATGCCTTTTGAAGTCGCGGAAGAGGATTCGTCAGAGTCTAAGTTGACCATGATCTGTCGCGATACGGAGGAAACACGCGCCGGTTATCCATTTTGCTTCGAATTCACGGTGACTTATATCCTGAGCGAAAGTGGACTCGATTGCACCTACAGTACGAAGAACACGGGTGATCATGCCTTACCCTACTTCGCAGGGCATCATTGGTACTTTGCGATTCCTCATACGGAATGGTCAGATTGGGAGGTGTTCATCGATCGCTCGAACTCGGTGAGACAGGATCAGCATGGTTCGATGTACGCAGTAGAAGATTTTGCGGAATTGCAATTAAGTGATGAATCAATCGTGGATGCGATGCACCTGCTTTCGTCTCAGGCCCCAGTGAAACTATTGAATCAAAAGAAGGGTGAAGAAATCCAGATCGACTTGGATTTCCCTGCTTCGGTGCCCTGGTATGCGGTCACGACCTGGAGAGAATTTCCGGATTCTGGTTATTATTGTGTGGAGCCCTGGCTCGGTTTGCCGAATGCGATTCACCATGGTCAGGGGCTACGCCATGTTGCGCCTGGTGCTACAGAATTAGCTCAGTGTGCGGTCCGGGTGATTGCCTGAGTTTATTGGACGCGGGTTTGGACGATTCCGCGGAGCAGGCGGCCGAGTAAGTCAGCTCCGGTAATGATCCGTTTTTGCTCTTTGCCCCAATAGATAATGATATCATTGTCGATGACATCATCTTCGGCATGGGTTTTATTTACATGAAATTTACCGATAATATCATCCAGAGTGGTGGTGCTTTCCTCTACGAGAATGGGGCGGTGGCAATGAAAATAAGGGCGGCGATCTTCACTTGAAAAGCGGTCTCTGACCAGGCCGTCGGCATCAAGAGCAAAATGAGGCTTTCCTTCTTCATCGACAATGATGACCCAGGGCTTGCCGGAGCGATTGACCTCCGCAATGAAGGGGTCTTCTTCATCTTCATCCTGATTAATTTCCGGAAAGAGAATGACCCCATCCTTGGTGGGGAGGGCGATGATGCTATCAGGGTCAATAACGGAGCCTTCTTTAGAAACAGGTATGTCATCGAGATGGAGGAAATTGATCGCTCCCAGACCTTCTGCTTCGCTGATATCCGTGCCCTCGGTATCCGCATGTTTTTTGAGGATAAAATGAAGATCGACCTCACGAAAATAGGATTCTCTTTCTTCACCTAAAATCGAATCCAGCAGGAAGCTGGTCGGCTTGGCAATGGGATAGAGGAGAGCCATATAGATACGCATCAGCGGAGAGAGAGAGGCTCCGATCTGTAAGGCATACCGGGAGAAAAAGGCTTGAGGAAAAATTTCCCCGAGAAGCGTAATCAGAATGGTGGAGAATAAGAATGCGGTGATCCCAGCTAAGACAGAATCACTGAGCAAGGTGAGCAGGCAATTAGAAGCCACATTTCCCCAGAGAATGGTTGCCAGCAGAAGGTTGGTGTTTTTTCGGAGGCTAAGAATCTTAGCGGCATGTTTATCCCCGGAGGCAGCGGTCGCTTCCAGGCGGAGACGGCTGATGGAAAATAAGCCTAAATTGAGGCCGGAGAAGATGCCACTTTGAGCCAGGCAGAATGCAATGCCTATCCATATCCAAATATCAGAATTCATGCAATTGTCCTGCGCCGCTTATCGCAGGCAATACCTCCTGCGTGACTTCGTTTGAATTTGATTCATGGATAAATGGATAAGTAAGCGATAACTATGCCATCAAAAGTTTAAGGTCTGAAGGGAGACAGTTATCCTGCCCATAAGCTGACATCCTCAATGGTGAAGTCAACCCAGACTGGTTATCGTACCGGGTTACGTGGAAATTTGGCGTAGGGGAGGCGGGCTCCGCGAAAAGTAAATTTGTCAGCACGAATACCGTCTGGAGCAGCAAAGGTCCCCTGACCATCCGCCCGGGGAGCGACGGTTCCTGCCGCCGCGATGATGTCATCTTCATCAATCCCGTCCCCACTAATGCCAACCGCTCCGACACACTGACCGTCTTTATAAAGTGGGTGCCCACCCGCAAAGATGGTAATGCCGTTGGGAAAATTTGCATTCACAGGAACAAGCGAGTTGATATTAGAAATTCCGGGTTGAATCGCAAACCACGGACCTGACGGGGTGATCGGGTTGTTAATTCCGGGAGGATAAAATTCCTGACTCAGCCATCCGACAGCTCTGGTAGTAAAGGCAGAATCGCTATTCGAGAAAAAAGTACAAGTCCTTGCTTTCTGGACGGAAATGTCCCAACTCCGGCTGACGGTATCAGGCATCCGGAAAATGCCCAACACTTGCCCAGGAGTATTTTGACCAGCTTGCGCAGGATCGGAGGTTTGTTTTGCCACCACTGCAACATAGACAGCAGCTGCACTGCCTCGCGGGATCCTGATCCGAGAGCGAGTAATATTCGCTCGAGCAACACAAGCGGTCATGATGTTTCGCACATCCCCTGCCGTGAGCGGGCTGGTTAGTCCGCCGGGATTAGCAGCGTCAATAATTGGAGCCCGGAGCTCTCCTGTTACCCCCGAGAAAGTGTCGGTGGGATAAATAGGAACGTTGGGATAGCCAGCCGGTAATGGAGAGGCGGTAATAGGGAATCCGAATCCAACAGCGGGTGCGCCAACAGGCCCTACGGCTCCGAGGCTGGGAACTGATGATTTTACGTAGGGCAGACTGATCCCATCAAAGAAAATCCGGAAAGCACGGATGGCAACGGGTGGTTCGAATCCGATCTGGCCGGCGAGAGCTAAGGATTCATCAGTATCAGCGCTTGCAATCGAACCGGGAGTAACCTCGTCATTGTTGTCACCGATAACAGCAACTCCGCCAACCAGAACCCCATTCTCATAAAGAGGGACCCCACCGGGAGTGCCAGAAAGGGAAGTATTCGGGATGGCAGCTCCCAATGCCGGAGATACTGCAGGGTTAGCTGGAACAGCAGGAAACGGCGGGGCTCGAAAACGATTAATATCAGACCAACTAAAGTGGGAGAAGTTGACTCCAATCAAAGGTCCATTGATTCGATTAGTGAATCCGGGGGGGAAATTAGCTTGCACAATGAAGCCGGCAGTGCGGCTGGTGAGGGCATTTTGGTTACTGTTGAGAAAGCAGGCGACTCCAGCCCGGCTGATGACATCCCCAACCTCTTCTGGGGTAGGAACAGTGCCGGGAATAGTGTCCCAGACGACCAGAACATTTCCCTCACGGTCTACTACTGAGATAAGGGCATCTTGAGGAGGATTGAGGGCAGCTGCCGCAGTGGCGGCCTGATTGACGATAGTGGTGACCTCCCCTGCGTCCAGCGTCTGAGCGGTAACGGGTAGACAGTGAACAGAGAGCAGTAAGCAGAGAGCAATAAAGACAGGATGAGTCATCGCGGGGTTTGGGAGGCAGTTCATATGCAATGGTTTTAAATTCATCAGGGAAGTTCGATGATTTTGCCACTCTTGGTTTTAAGGTCACGTCGATTTTCCGTATCATTGGAAAGGTCTTCGACAAAATAAAAGTCACCGGGTTCTGCGGTTCCTTCCTGGCGGGCATAGGCGCCCATACCCTTGCGGTAGAAGGCCTGCATTTCATCGAGGTGGAACGGACGTGACCCACGACGCCCGAAGACCACGGTCTGGTTACCGGTTTCGTCAGCGACTCGATCACGATCGAGACCGCGGCTGATGGCATAGGCCGGGCCAGAAGTTTTGAACCAGGAAATGACTTTCGGTTTCGGGCGTGGGCTGAAACCCATATGACCGGGAACCGTGTCCGGGGAAATCAGCTGGGCGACCTTGAAACCATTTTTTCCATCCGCCAGCAGGGCGAACATGGAGGCATTGACGGAGCCTACTTTTACATCTTTCAAATCATTGATCTTTCCGTCGTCGGTGAACAGTTGGTCAACGACTGGTTTTTCCGGGTTGGTGATATCGATGATGGCCAGACCTTGAGGTCCGGCAGCGACATAGGCATAGGTGCGGGCCAGGTAGAGGCGTCTGGTTTTCTTGAGTGGAACGACGGCTCCTTCAATCGGTGCGGGGTTGAGAGGATCGCTGAGATCCATGACCTTCATTCCGTCCTTATCAGTCAGGAAGGCGTAACGAAATTGAACTTCGATATCCTGGGGGTGATTTAAGAAGTCACCGGTATATTCTCCTACGATCTTCGGATTGAGAGGATCGTCGACATCAATGACGAAGAGGCCTTTATCCGCAACAACATAGAGGTGATGCCCTGCAATGTAGCCTGCCATCGCGCCTTTAAGCTTCCCTTCCGGGTTAAAGGTAACGGCTCGTTCGAGGAAATTATTTCTTGGGTTTCCGTCGAGAAGGGTAGCGACATTGACAGCAATGATGCCTTCCTCCTTATCGGTGACGTAAACATAAGCGTAGAGCATGTGAATCGGTTGCTCTTCATTGACTGGATTTCGGTTTCGAGCCGGATCATTGGCCAGGGTGCTGGGAAGCACCACCGAGGTGGCATATTTCGTCCGAACGTACGTTCGCCAGCCCAGCGGAGAGAACGGAGCGGTCACAATGCGTTCAGCAAATCCCTTCTGATCGATGTTGGCAATATCCAGAACCTCGAATCCGCCCGTGCCTGCGGCGGTGTAAAGGAACTCGCCACGTCTTTGTATGTCCTGGATCTTAGCATGTTTCCCACTGATGAGATTCGAAATCTGTTTCAAGGTGTCATGACCGTGATGGTGATGAGCTTCAGTCAGGCGCCCTCCGCGGTCCAGATGCTCCTGATGATCACCGGGGTAAACGATACTGTAGAGGAAGCTACCGATGGCGGCCTGGGGCTCCTCCCGTTCCGTCCACGGGATGGCGTAGACTCCTTTATCATAGGCGGCGACGTAAGCATAACGGCTAAAGAAGTTGACCGTCCCGGTGCCGTAGCCCAGTAGCTGGGTCATGATGGCATTATTATCGTTTTCTTTAGAAAGGTGGCAGTCGGTGCAATTTTTAGTGGTGCCGACTCCGCTCGTCGTATGGGCAAAGTGAGGGTTAAAGGCTTGGCCGCTGTAGCCTTCTGATGAGATGGTCTGCTGCTGCGCGTAAGACCATTCCCGCGCTGCATTCTGGGAACTGACTACCACCGCACTGGAGGAGCGGATCACTGCCAGCTGATTGTCCTTCACCGTGCCATCGAGCCCGAGCATGAAGACATCATCGCGAATGACCTGCGGGTTGTAGGAAGTGTAAAAGCGGGAAACAGTTCCTTCATATTTATTGGTCGGTTTGTAGTTATTGGCTTTGAGCGGAAGGTGGCATCCGAAACAGCTGGTGGCCCAGGAAGTGTGGCAGACCTGACAGTTGATATCTTCCTGGTTATGGGCCAGGGCTAGACGGCGATTGAGTTCGTCATCAGGCACATCTCCCCAGGTTTCGCCATCGCGTTGGATGGTTTTAGCGTAATGAGACTTGGCGTTGTAATGCGGTGAGCTGGGGTCCAGGGTATCGATGGTCTGGGTGACTTCCCAAGTCACGTCCGGAGACATGATGGAGCGCTGAAAGAGTCGATCACCCTGCCAGTAGAAACGTGGCCCCCAAGGAGTGGAGCTTTCATTGAGATCATTCTGTCCACCCTTACCGGAAGTGATGAGAGTCGGGCGCTTGGTGGCGGTGCCGTGGCAATCCTGGCATTCAATCGTGGTTGCGTTTCGGGGTTCTCCGTAGAGAAGACCATTTCCATGAACGTCTCCGAGGAAGTGGCAGTCGGCACACTGCATACCCTTTTCAACGTGGATATCCTTGAGGTGGACGGCTTCAGCAAACTTGTTCGGATGATCATGCGGAATGACCTGATCTTTGAGATCGAGGAGATTTCCTTCGCGATCTTTCTTGAAAACAGCGCGAAAAACCCAGCCGTGGCCATGGTAATCAGCAAACTGGGTGTGCTCGAGTTCAGGATTAAGTTCAGATACTTTTTCCAGGAACTCAAGATCGGTCCAATTTCCGCGAGCGGCTGCCTCGGACGGGTTTTTGATTACCGAGCGGGCAATATCATTAGGAGTGACACGTTTCTGCTCTTTAGGATACATGTGCTCTCCGTCACTTTCCTGATCCCACCAGGTATAGCCGAGGTAACTATTCACGAAGAGATTTCCCTGGTGCATATGACAGTTCATACACTGGCTCGATGGGATGGAACGGGTGAATTGGTGTTTGATGGGGTGACCTCTTTCATCCTTGGGAATGGTCGGGTCACCACTGTAGGAAAGGCCTTGGTGGCCATACTTCGCATACCAGGCGGAGTTGGCCGGGGAGCGGTCGTTGGCGTAAATGGTGTGGCAGGCGGTACAGCCGCTGGAGCGATAGTCCCCAGGATGATCATTCGAGCCCATAAAGCCCAGAAGCGGATCATGGAGGCGGGTTTTCTGAAGACCCAAAAAGACGGGATCAATTCGATTTCCAGTGCCCAGGCCACGTTCTGACAGTCGGCGGATCGGACGCCCCGGTGGCTCGATAGGAAAGGGGTTTCCGAATTCCGGAACGATCTCGCCACCCTTTTCAAAGATACGGAGAACATTTCCGGGCTGGCTAAACTGAAAGCGGGGAAGCGGATCCAGAAAAGGAAGGATTCCCTGTTCTTTCGTCATTTCCGGAGTGACTTCAATTGGGCTGTTGAGGCGGAGTGCTTCTCCATTGGGTCCGTAGGACTGGCCAAAGATATAGTTTTTATAAGGATAGGAACCATTGTTATACAGGGCGGCTCCCCAAAGCATGGCTCCGTGATTCATCATGCTATGGCCAACTTGATCAATAATTTCCTGGTGGCACTGTCCGCAGGCTTGTTTGGCTACCCGCAGATCACCCGGGTTCACGAAGCGGATGAACTCAGGAGATTCCTGATTCAGAAGGACACCGGAATCAATTGGGTTCGCTGAGGTGGGCCAGTATTCCGGATTCTTTGGTAAAATATGAGACTCTTCCAAGGTCAGTCCCGGGCTCGGGTCACCACCGTGACAATCGACGCAACCGAGAACGACTTGAGGAGAGGAATGCATTTTCTCGATTCCCTCATGACATTCCATGCAGCCCCTGCTTTTCAAGTTGGCTTCTTCTTGTGACTGATCGATCCAGTTTTCTTCAGGAAGGCTGACTTCAGGGGTGCGTTCGAGCTGAGCCGCCGTCTCGGGCCCGGAGGCGGACGGCGCATTTTGAGCGTGGAGCATGGAGAGGGCGACTCCGCTGAGGCCGAGGGCTCCGATACCAATGAATGCTCTTAGTTCAGATTTCAAAATATTACCAAGTCAAAATGCATTGAATGAAGGCGCTGTAGAGCACTTCTTCAAAATCTTTTCCATCCCCGGAATCAAACGTTTCCACCGGGGCTTCATTGAATCCATAAATATCTTCAAATCCCTGTCCTGGAATGAGGAGTCCAATGCCTGCATTAATCACGAAGGTGTCGTTGAGCAACGGGCGGGCAATGATGCCAGCACTCAAGTCGTAGCCGACTTCGTGATCAATTTTATTATCAAACAGAACTTGTTTGAGGGGGTTGGTCTCAACGAAACGAATGTAGTTGGCGTTAAAGAATAGACGTGTTTCCGAGGTGAGTTCGATATCGGTACCGACTCCAAAAATCATCACACCCGGGTTCACAAAATTGGACTGACCTTCAAACTTATTCGGTGCTCGAAAGTTAGGGATCAGACTGTTACGTTGTTTCAGCGCGACTCCAGTGCCAGGGAGTCCGAGGCCTTGGCGCACCCAGTAACTGAAAGGACCGCCAATCAGGAAAGGGTTGTCAATGATGCTGTCAAAGCCTTCGGCAACACCATCCTCCGGATCACTGTCTCCAGAAGCGTAGAAAAACGTCCCTTTGTAACGAATCCAATCCCGGTCATAGGAAACTTCCACGTGGGCCTGCTGCGCGTTAATTTCCGTTTCCTGGTTGGCTTGTGAATTAAAGGTCTCTTTACCAAAGACCTGATAAAACGAGTGGGAGATATTAACCCGGCCAAATTTTCCTTCTCCACTAAATCCGAGGTAGTAGGAATTGACGTCTTTACGAACCTGTTGATCGATCTGGCCAATGATGGCCGGGCGGATGGGGAAATCGTTTTCATTATCGTATTGGTTTCCGCTGTCGATATTGACGAGTCCACTGAGATTAATGGTATAGCCGGGCCAGATAAAATCCTGGCGGTAGAGGTTGGCGATAAAAACATCTTGTCCCCGGTCTTTAAAGGTATTCAATTCCGAGTTGGTGTCTTTTTCCCGGATATCAAAGAAGGCGAGGTTGTAATTCCAAAGGTTGTTTTCCGCATTGCCGAAAATCCGGTAACCCAGATTGGTGTCAAAGAAGACCAGACCACGGAAGTCGCTGTTAAAGACCTGATAGCCGGAACGTGTACTAATGAAATCGTAAGTGCTACTGATGTCAGTGACATGAAATTCGAAGAACCCTTCCTGAAGGGCGACGAATTCACGGCGTCGCGTGACTACCTCTTCATTATAATCACCCGGGGCGCTGTCGAGAAGTGAGCTTTTGTCTGCTTCAATGCTAGCAGGGTTCAAAACACTTTCATCAAAAACAGTAAACGACTGCTCGACCGTATCTGCAGTAGCAGTCTCTCCCCGGACATCTGGCTGCAGTACGCCGGTTTCTGTGGTTTGGAAGTAGTTTACGTTAATGACGGGTTGGAGGCGGAGCCTCCATTCGAATGGTTTGAAGACTTCCGTTTCGCCCTGGAACAGGTCGATCGTCAGTAAGGTATTTTGCTGAACGATGAGAGTATCCCCTTCACCAAAAAATTCGGCATTATTTGGATCGGCTCCGCTGATGCCACTCCCAGTTGGGGTGTCATTCGCTTCGAAATCCGTCCGTGACTGGGCGGTGATTTTTAAAAAGACATTTTCTCCGAGAATGGGGACATCCCCTTTCAAGATACTTTGTTTGTAGGGGTGCCAGAGGTAGGGGATTTCATCCTGGAGCGGTGTCTCCGCGGTTTCCGGGTCCGGGTAACGGGGATGTTGACTGTAAGGAACCCAGCGGCTGCCGGCTAGTTCGGTGTGAGCAGGGAGACCATCATAGACATCACCTGGTTTTGGCATCGAGCCCGGTTTAAACTTAGGCATTTTCGCGGGAATGGATCGGGCAGACTGGCCTCTCTGATCTATGGATTCAGGCATCTCTCCCAGTTCGTAGTCGCTCGCTTCCGGGAGGGGTTGGCTGAGAACGGTCTGAGGTACTGACATGCTGGCATAGGCTCCGGGATCCGGGTTGAAGACTTCTTTGGTGGCGTCCATGAATGGATTTTCTGAGACGATAATTTGTGCCGGGGAGGGAGTAGATCGATTTGAATTCTCCTCTAGAGGAGTCACGGTTTTCACTTTGATTTTTTGGTCTTGTCCCGGTTCAGGTGATGCTTTCAATTCTCGCTTCATCCAGCCTTCAACTTGAGAGGGGGAGATGTTTTTGAACTCTTCTGAGTTTTCCAGGAGCGGAGCGGTTGTTTGCTCAGATTGCGTAGAGTCTGACTCTTCTTGAGAGGCTGCTTGGACCGGCTTCTTGACGGTTATTTTCTGATCGTCCGATGGTGAACAGGAGACCATCAAGCTTAGAAGTGAAAGCACACTCCAAAATAAAACTTGCTGCTGTAATTGCCTGACCATTGGACTTATTCTGAAGCTACAGTTTCTGAGTTTTGCTCAATCCACCAGAGCGCACCTTGTGATGATGACGGGGCATGGTAGCCGTGGCAGGTTTGACAGGAGTGAACGATCTTTCCTTTTTGGCTGTGACAATCGAGGCAGTTCTCAATAGGTGGCATCAGGATATCCGAGGTGAGTTCACTGTCTTCGACCTGGTGACAGTCAGCGCATTCCATGTGGGTATGCTTGGCATGATTAAAGAGGCTCTGTCCCATCCAACGATCCGGGGTTACCGGAGCGGTGACCTGTGGACGTCCCATGTCGTCGCGGTTTACCTCGTGACAGTAGATGCAGCCGGGGTAGTCCGCGGTCGGTTTGCCAATGGTATTGCCAAGGCTGATCGCTTCTGCTTCGCCCCCGGCTTCAAAGAAGATTTTTTCTTCCAGAGGCATGGTCGAGCGGAGGTCTTTTTTCAAATTCATGAGCTGAGTTGCGGCGAAGGCCATGGTCTCTTTCTTGTCGGTGATCCCCAACTTCATGGCCTTGCTCTCATAGTGTAGTGGTAATCCAGCCAGGTAAATGAGAACGTCCTCCGCATTTCCATGAGGTAATTCCATGTCCGGATTATTCATGTCAAACTGGAGGGCGTGGCAATCCTGACAGTGTGCTTCATACGAGATCGGGCGCATGTACATTCCCGATGCGTCCGGCTCATGACAGTCCGCACAGTTCAGCGGGCGTCCATTTAGATCAGGAATGCTCTCGCCTGTCATATGGATGGCGTGGTTGAAATCGAGGGTGTTGGGGTCGGAAAGATTCTCGCGATGGATCTGGAAGGCAGGGTGCCCCTGATCAAATTGAGTAAAGACAGCCGTATAGCCTTCTTCTGGCCGTGCCGGCTTGAAATACACATGGCCGTCTTCGGCGGTGTAGTCGAAAGCGTGTTCCGGGATTTTCCCACTTTCCCCTTTTTCATCCAGCTCGCGGGCCTGTGCCATCAGGTCATCGGAACCGTGGCAAGAAGCGCAGTTCGCATCGTTGACAGGTTTCATTGGCCCATCCGTTAAATGTTCATGGTGACATGCGGTGCACGAATGCTCACGCGGCATATTGGGCTGATGGAGTTCAAAGCCGGGGTGGCAGTCGATGCAGGAGGCATCCACTGGTGATTGGATGAGGTTTCCTTGAACAAATAAATTCGCTTCTCCATGGCACTGAGCGCAGTCCATCGCGAAATCAGCATGGGCTTGAGAAATCGGGCCGGGGTTTTGCAGGGTCTTAAGGAGTTGATCTGGTCCAGAACCCTCGGAGGCGATGGCATCCCAGAGAAAGAAAAAAGCGACGATCGTCACCGAAGTGATGATCCCTCCGATTAGGATGCGCGCCCGCAGTGAGCGGAAGTAGTGTGGCTTACTAAAATAGTCCAGATTCCCGCTATATCGCTTCGCGATTTGCTTCTGGTTTAGCTTTCCCTTCTGATCGTTCGACATCGCTTTGTTCTAATAGCTGATCAGTGAAAAGATGGCATGCCACACCGTTAAGCCGAGGAGGAGAATGGAGAGTGGACCGTGGAGTAGAAGCCAGTAGTGAAGCCAATGTTGCAGGCGTGCCTGCTGGTCCAGTTGCTGGCGTTGGCGGACCATCGCTTCGAGCTCCTCGATTTGAGGATGCCAGAGGTCGGCCGATTGAAGTCGCATGGCTTGGAAGAAATCATAGGCCGCCTGACTGTCTCCCAGGTGCTGCTTTCTGCCATCTTCGGATTGAAAGTAGGGTTGTAATTCCTTCTCAACCATCGTGACCGCACTTTGAGGGACAGGCAACATCGGTGGGACGACTTCTTCCGGCTCTTCTTCGCCTTCACCTGTGGCCAGGACTGGTTTTTCAAAGTCAGGATCCGGTATCGGAGTGGAGAGGATCTTGTGAATTTCTTCAGACCGTTTCAGTAGTTGTTCTTTGAGGAATGGAATTTGTTCGAAGATGACTTCCTCTTTGAGGCGCTGGAACATCATCCGCGGGAGAACATGCTGCAGTCCGATGCCGACTAAGCCACTGATCATCACAATCCAATAAATCCACATCAGCACCTGGGTGAGCGGTGCTCCCCATTCATTCCCGGAATGCATGATGACGAGCGGGATGGTCAGGAGGGTGAACCAGACGTGGCCCTTGAGCCAGAACTGCAAGCGTCCAACTCGGAGGGCCGGATGGTTGCGGCGCCATCCCAGAAGGGCAGCAAAGACGAAGATCAACAGAGAAATGATTCCATAAGACAAGGCTAGGGGAGTGCCACCGACACTCTCATGGAGGTAGCTGGTGCGACCTTCCCGATAAACGATGAGATAGGCGACCACGGCGATCAGAGATAGGAGGGTAGTGATGATAGCCCATTGGCGATGTGTGCGATCAATAATCATGGCTAGTGAGTGGTTCTAAAGTCTTTTCGAGCCCGACTACGGGCATCATAGAGGAAATTTTTTAAGTGAGGCATTTTCCTGGAAAAGAAATCAACCGGGTTGACTCGCATCGCAGCGTCATGTGGACAGGCATAGACACAGCTGGGAGTTTTCATTTCAGTGCAGAGATCACAGGTGGTCGCTTTCGATGATTTAGCCTTTTTCGCAGGGGCGGCTTTCTTGCCATCAGCAGATTCAGCTCCATTTTTCTTCGTTTCCCCTCTTTTTTTACCCTTCATGGGCAGGTCAGGAACCGGATGCATGTTGATGTTTCCGTAGGGGCACAATTCCGCACATTTCGAACACCCGATGCACCAGTCTTCAATAATGATTTCCAGATTGTCTTTGCGGCGGATGGAGCCTACCGGACACTGGGTCATACAAAGTGGGTCCTGGCAGGAACGGCAGGCGGTCGCGACCAGATAATTTTCGTAGCGCAATCCATCACGGAGCAGGCGACTAATCCCATCATGTGCATCTGCGCAGGCCTGGACACAGAGATCGCAGCGGGTGCATTTATGCAGGTCGATGAGGAGTAAGTTCTGGGCTTGGAGCAGTCCCTGATCGAGTGCTTCTTCTAAAGATTTTGATCCCGCAACTGGTGTCGTCACCGTTTGGCGAGTCTGTGCATCCAGACGCGCGTTTGAAACGCGGTCCAGCTCCTCATAGACACTGGGGAATCGGGCTAGCATTTGCTCAAAGTCATCTAGCCCGATCTCGACCAGGTCAACGGTTTCAGAGGCGGTGCAGGTGGCGGTTCTGGGGGCTTGAAGAATCAGCCCCATTTCACCAAAATATTCCCCCCGGCAAAGATAGGTTTTGACCATTTCACCGCCAGGCATGGCTTGAGATACTTTGACCAGTCCCTGGCGGATGAGGTAGAAGCGATCGGCCACATCTCCCTGCTGGCAGATGACCTCCCCTTTATGATAGGTCTTCAGCTCGACGTTCTCTGCTAACTGATCAATAAAATCCTGACTGAGTTCCTCGAATATAGGCACACTTTTGAGATGATTCTTGAGGGAGCGCTCGCGGTATTTTTTATCCAGTTCTTCTTTAAATGTGGTTCCTTTAAAGGTGGGCGCTTTTACCTTGGTCGTGCTTTTAATCTCACTCTGGATTTCTCGGGTGCCCACCAGCATGTCGAGAATGACCCGGAGCATTTCCACGATGACACAGTCTTCTTTGGCTCGAATCGTCGCGGACCGTGGCATGAAGGTCCGGCAGGTCATTTCACCGAATAATTCCCCAGCCTCAAGAGTGGCTTGAGGATGATCGATTTTCAGGTCAACGGAGGCATCAACAGGAAAAAATTTTCTTTTCCCTTCTGTGTCTTCCGCCGGCCTGCCCTCGCTAGTGAGGAAGCTGGACATCCGCTTGTAGAAGTGTCCAAAAAGACCATTCGCAGAAGCGGGTGTTGTTGAAACATGAGCAAGGGGATTCTCGATAAAAATTTCGACAGAGCCGGAAACAAGATAGAACGCTGTTGAGCCGAACTCTCCCTCACGGCAAAGAATCTCTCCTGCTTTGATCTCGCGTAAGGCAGCCGCGTCTTGAGCAAATTTATTGAAAACCCCTTTGGGTACTTCTTTAAGAGCAGGTAAGAAATCGAGAAGTTCCTCACCGCTAAGAGTACGCCCATGTTCGAGTTTGCTTGTGTTCTCTACTAACTCCACTAGGTACTGGCTATCAGGTAATTTAATATGAACAAGGATGGATTAGTTTTGTTAATGAGACGGCGTCGCAATTACCTGACAGTGTGGTTTGGGATCATCACGTGTCTTCTTCCGGCCACGGCCAGATCGTATGAATTTTTTGAGCAACCGGAAAAGCGTCCCGGATATCTCGGGGGGTTGACCTGCCAGACGTCCATGTGCCATGGAGGAGCTGCCGAGCTGAGTAAGCAGTACATGATTTGGAAAAATCTGGATCCGCATTCCAAGTCTTATGCCACCTTAACGACGGCCTGGTCGAAACGGATGGCAGAGAGTTTGGAGATAAAAGATCCGGCCAAGTCCTCGCAGTGCACCGTATGTCACGCTCCCTTAGCTGAAGTGGAACCGGAGTGGAAGACGTCTGCGGCGACTGTCATGGAGGGGGTGAGCTGCGAATCCTGCCACGGACCGGCTTCTGAGTACCTCCTGGCTCATACCCGCATGGACTATAGCTATGACCAAAAGGTAGCATCCGGACTTCGGGATCTACATGACCTCTACAATCGAGCCAATACCTGTGTGGCCTGCCACCAGACGTTAGCGCCTGAGTTGAAACAAGCGGGGCACCCTGAACTCGTCTTTGATTTTGCCAGCCTACAAGAGAGAGAGCCTCGGCATTGGGAGGAAGCTTGGACCAATGAACAGATCTGGATCGTAGGGGAAGCAGTGGCCTTGCGTGAAATGGCCTATGTGTTGAGTCAATGGGAGAAGTCAGATGAGCCACACCCTATCAATGAAGCTGGCAAGTTAGCGACTTTACGAGAAATCACTTCAAACAGGGAAAGTTTTCCTCAATTTCCTCCTGAAGTCCACTCAGGAGGAATCGCCTGGGTGCAAGTAATGAAGGCTGCAGACCGACTTGCGAGAGAATTTGCAGATATCGAGTGGAGTAAAGAGGATAGTCTCTATTTACAGAAATGGATGAATCAAACTGCGATCTTAGCAGATAATCCTTTGCCCGAATCAAAGTAATCGACTAAAAAGAAAATCCATTGAAACGTTACCGCTCACTCATCTTCGTTCTTTCGCTTTGCTTCTGCGCCAGCGCGTTGAAGGCAAGTGTGGATTATGAAGTGGTCGAATTAGCACCTGTTTCAGGTGATCTTGAAAGCCATGGGATCAGTCTGAACGAATCGGGTCAAAGTGTTGGGATTTCTATTGATCTGAACGGACAGCCTCAAGCCGTACGTTGGGATTCGACTGGATCAGCCACTCCGTTAATCACGGTTGGAAGACCTTATTCGAAAGCCCTTTCGATCAATGGAGCTGGCTCGGTGGTCGGAGCTTACACTGACTCGTCCAACCAGATTCATGCTTGTCTTTGGAACGCTAGTGGCAACTTGTCCGATCTCGACTCCTTAATCGGTGTCTCTCCATCTGAGGCACTCTCCATCAACGACCGTGGAGACATTGGTGGCTTTTATTTTCAGAATGGGATAGCTCAGGGGTTTGTTCTTACAGGAGGAACAACGCTGGAATTATTTTCCCTGACCGGGGCCTACTCCAGTCGGATTTATGGACTCAATCAGCATGGTGCCGTAACCGGCTCTGGCCTCTCTGCCAATGATGAATCCGGATTTATTCAATCTGGTTTTCAATCCAACAGTCTTCCGAACCTGACTGGGGGCCAGTTTGGTAAGGCGCTGGCAGTCAATAATTTAGGTCACAGTGCAGGCTTTAGCGGCCAGGGAGAAGGGGAGGAAGTGGCCTGTTGTTGGGTTGATGGTCAGGTTTTTCTTCTTGGTCATCTCGGTGGCGGTCAGAGCCATGCCTTAGGGATCAATAATTTTGGGCAAGTGGTTGGCTATTCGACAACGAATCCTTCCGATACGATCGAGATTATCTTTCAAACGCAGACGAACGAGTTTGATGTACCTTTTGATGGTGAACCAGCTGAAGAGGATCAATCGAACACCATTCTTCGGGATTATGATATCACTCGCGCGTTTCTTTGGGACGGACAGACGCTGCTTAATTTGAACGATTTGATTGATACGGAGTCAGGTTGGGTCCTCTTACGGGCTGAGGATATTAATGATCAAGGATGGATCACGGGTTATGGAATTAAGGATGGTGACGTGCGGGGCTTTCTCCTCAAGCCTCTTAACAGCCCGGCGGAGCTAGTTCAAGTCAGTCTGCCAGCATTGGATAAGACTGTTCCCCAAGAAACGCCCATTGAATTGCAAGTGAATACCAACCATGATGCGGATGAGGTTCGCCTTTATTTCAATAATCAGTTTCAAAGTTCCGTGAGCGGTAACGTAATTTCATTCAATCCCGGTGTGCTCAACTTTGGAGCATACACGGTTAAGGTGGAGACGTTAGATGAACAATCCAATCTGATCGCTTCCAGGGAATTGACTTTTACGATTCGTGACCTTTTTCTCAATGAATGGAAAATGCGGGAATTGGCCTCTCTTTCTGCCTCAGAACAATCCGATATCGCAGATCCCGATTTAGATGGATTGAATAATATAACCGAATTTGCCTTTAACCTGGATCCGAATGATCCGGACCGGCCGTCTTCGATTCCTCTCTCCATCCTTTTCGACAATGGTGATCCATGTCTGAGTTTCAAACGGAGAAAGGCATTTAGCAGTCAAGGACTGGTGTACCGGATTCAGGAATCAGCGAACTTGAGCCCTTGGGATGATGCCGATGCGCAGGTCACGTTTGAAAATCAAGTCAGTGATGGAGATGCGGATCCCATGGAGACGGTCCTCTATCGCTATACCGGTTCTGGTGACCGGCGCTTTTTCTCCATCGAGCCAAACAGCTCGAACTAAACCTGCCTTCTCATTGACCGGTCTACAAGCTAGGTTAGATTGCGTTTATGTCAGATCTCCTTTCACCCTATTCTGCTCTCGGAAAGAGCCTCAAAAACAGAGTCGTCTTAGCACCCATGACGAGGGCTCGCTCCGACGAAGACCGGATTCCTAAGCCGATTATGGCTGAATACTATGCCCAGCGTGCCTCTGCCGGGCTCATCATTACGGAAGCGACCGTGGTTTCGGCGCAAGGAAATGGGTGGGTCCAGTCACCGGGAATTTACACCGATGAGCAGGCAGAAGGCTGGAAACAAGTCGTGGATGCGGTTCACGCTAAGGGATGTCCGATTGTGCTCCAGCTCTGGCACTGCGGCAGAGCCTCCCACAGCAGCTTTCAGGAAGATGGTCAACTTCCGGTAGCTCCCTCTCCGATCAAAAACGGGGGCGAGTATGTTCACACTCCCAAGGGAAAGGAAGCGTACGAAGTGCCTCGTGCTCTAGAAACGAGTGAAATTCCGGGTGTGGTGGACGACTATCGCAAAGCAGCGGAACGGGCAAAAGCAGCAGGCTTTGACGGGGTGGAAGTTCACGGTGCTAACGGCTATCTGATCGATCAATTTTTACAATCCAAGACCAACCACCGGGACGATGAATATGGAGGGTCGATTGAGAATCGTTACCGTTTCCTGAAAGAAGTGTTGGAAGGTGTCCTCAGCGTCTGGTCATCTGGTCAGGTCGGAGTCCGCCTCGCTCCTAATGGAGTCTTTAATGATATGGGTTCGCCTGACTATCGAGAGCAATTTACCTATGTCATCAACGAGCTGAATGAACTTAATCTGGGTTATCTTCATGTCATGGATGGATTAGCGTTCGGCTTCCATGAGTTGGGTGAACCGATGACATTGGAAGAAATCAGGCCTCTCTTCACGAATCCACTTATGGGCAATTGCGGATATTCTCAAGAAGAGGCAGAAAAAGCGATCCAGGCGGGTAAAGCAGATCTGATTGCGATCGGACGTCCTTTCATTAGTAATCCGGATTTGGTGGAACGATTTGCTAACCACTGGCCACTCGCTCCGGAAGCGGATGTGAAAGATTGGTATTCTCCGACTGGGGCCGAAGGCTACACCACCTTCCCTCCTTATGATCCAGAGTCATGAGTGGTGAAAAAAAATCATGGTTAACGCTTCCTAATTGCCAGGACGCTTTTGAATTGGTCGAGAAAGGCCTTGCGCGCCCGCTTCGCCTCACCGAACGTGTGGCATTGAAATATCACTCGGGTCTATGTCTTTACTGTTCCTGTAATCGAGAAAAGTTCGATGAGATGATGGTCGAACTGAAGTCAGTAGAACAAGGTCGTCGCGCTCAGGCGAGTGACTAGAGAAGTAAAGTCATTGCGAGGAGCTGCCAGGCGACGCTGCAATCCAGCGCGGTATCGATGGCCCCTCACATCCTATTCTGCCCGCCTATGCTCCCTGAGGTGACGATAAGTGCGCTTGAAATTAGAGTCTCGCGGTAAAGCCGCTTCTAGTCGAGGGGCAGCTTGATCGTGAAAGTCGATCCCACTCCTGTTTTTGAACTAAAATAAATTTTCCCGGCCAGGTGCTCGGTCAGCTCTTTGACTATCGTTAGCCCGATGCCAGTGGAATTTTCTCCCCCAGTCGGCTGGTTACTTAGTTTAGCAAAACGTTTAAAGATGTATCGGTGTTCGTTTTCGGGTATGCCCAGACCTTGATCAGCTACCTCAATCTTGACGTAACGACCCTCCTGACTTGCTCGTAGTTCGATGATCGTCTTCGGATGGGAAAATTTAAGCGCATTGGATAAGAGGTTCTCGAGAATTTCGTAGAGGAGGTGCCGATCACTGAGGATTTCCAGATCATTCGGCCGGATATCGAAGATGACATCGATTTGTTTTTTCCGGGCGGCCGGTGCAGAGAGCTTCACTAACTTAGAAAAAAGAGCTTTGATACTGACCAGCTGCTTTTTGACCACGACATGATCGTCTTCCACTTCCCTCAGGTTTTTCAGCCGTTCCACTAAATAGGACATTTGATCCAGGCTTCCATGGAGGAACTCTGCCTCATCCGGATCATGCTCGGTTTGTTTCGTCTCCAGGTAGAGTTTAGCGGTCGAGAGCGGGCCACTGAGGTCATGGGCTACGCGGGCGAGAAAATCTTCCTTCTTTTGCGCGGAAGCCAGGAGTTGGTTTTCCAGTCGTTTTCTCATCGTGACTTCCATGAGGAGTTTTCGATTCCAAATGAGGATAACCGTCAGGATAGAAAGAATGAGAAAGAAGAGGGCAATGAGGACGGGACGCACCTTTGACCAGAGGATGAGATTACTGAAATCCAGGTGGATCCAGTTAGCCAGGATTCGGTTCTCCTTCTCAGGTTGGATTTGAACGAGTGCCTTATTGAGGATGCTCGCTAAGATTTTCCGTTCTTTTGGCACCCCGAAGCAGAGATTGAAATGATAGTCAGAAATCCCGGAAACACGGAGATTAGTCAGTCCTTCTTGTCGGATGATCGTACTAGCCGCAACCAGATTGGCCAGGGTGGCGTCAGCTTTTCCAGTGCTAACCATGCGCATGGCCTGGATCGAGTCTCGGGTGATGACAGCGATATGATTTGGGTGGTCACGGATAAAATATTCCGTGGTGATGTAGGAACCTGGGAGAGCAAAGCGTAACCCATCTAGTGAGCTGATGCTGAGTAGAAAGGGACGATCTTCCCGGGTAATGATCGCTACTGGAAAGGACAGGTAAGGATCTGAAAAAATGAAGTGGGCTTTGCGCTCAGGCGTCACGGCCATCCCGGTAATGAAATCGACCTGATTATGAACGCCGAGGTCATAAGCCTCGACCCATGTTGCCACTTTCACCGGAACGATTTGCTTATCCAGTAAGGCCTCTAACTCAGAAATAAAATCACGATCAATCCCGACGAAAGGATCATTGCCGTCAGAAAACGAAAACGGAGGCCAATCCGGAGCAAAACTAACCGTGAGATGGGTGCGTTCATCGAGCCAGGCCTTTTCAGTGGGCGTGAGTGTTTCCAGAAACGCGTTTCGATCGATCGAGCCTGCCAGGGTGTTGGTGATCAATAAACTAGCTATAATCACCTGTTTTATCAGGGGCACCAGCTTTGCATGGGGGCCGAGTTTGATCATAGGACTACCCGCAGGTACTAGTTGAAGTTGAGTGAATTGGAAAGGTGATTCGGAGCCTGGTGAGGATCGTATCATCACTCAAATAGGTGATTGCTTTTCACCTCAGTCTAGTCCATCTTTTCAGGCTCGATTGACGCGGTCGTGGCGAAATGGCAGACGCGCCAGCTTGAGGGGCTGGTGGGGGCAACCCCGTGGAGGTTCGACTCCTCTCGACCGCACTCTTAGTGATTTCCCTTTTTCCTTCAGGAAGAATACGCTCTATTTGTCTCAGAAGAACTTAGCTGTTTCCTGATAGTTACGATTCCGGATGAATGCTATTCCTTTCGATCCATAGAAACTCTCGTCATCGAAAGGCGGCTTTTGGGATTTCCTTTATCCTGGAAGAGGCACTGGTCGGTGCCTAACTCGAGTGGGATGAGGGCGTGATTGAGTTTGGTCAAGCCCTTGGTATCTGAGCTGACGCGCTTAATGACGAGAAATTTTTGTACCACGCCCCATTGAACCTCCGATGTGAGCTCTCTTTCTCTACCAACACCGTTCCGGAGAGGATGATCACGTGGGTTACTTGCCCCCATTTGTCTTCTGCGAACCACTTCTTTGATCGTGCCGGTGCCGTCGGGACGAAGCTCCCACGTTCCCTCTCCCTCCAGGTCTCCGTAGATATAGACGGTTTTCCAGGTTCCGGTGAATAAGGCGGCCTCAAAGGTAATGTCCTTTTCTGAACTGGATTCAGTTTCCTCGCTTTTGGCCGGGGAAAGTCCTAAGAATCCGGAGAGAATAAAGAGAATAAGGAATTTGGATTTCATCAGCTTACCATTCGATTCCGATAGAACTTCCATCACGTCGCATGAATTTTCCGCTCTCTTCCAGGGAAAGCCCGATGGTGGTTTCGTAGAGTGCTTGGGCAGACTCTTCTGTTGTAATCTGTGCATGAGGCCCTCCCATTTCGGTTTGGACCCAGCCAGGGCTGATCGCCACCACGGAGATGCCTTCGGGGCGCAGTTCCTCGGCAAGGGTGCGGGTCAGCATATTCAGGGCCGCCTTTGAGGGGCCATAGCAGTAATAGCTGTAGCCGCTTTTGGGTGTAATTAATCCGGCTTCCGAGGAGATGTTTACGATACAGGGATGGTTTGCTTTTTTGAGCAAAGGAAGGGCAGAGCGAGTGACTGCAGCTGTTCCCATCACATTCGTATCGAACGCCTGGCCAAACCATTTCAGGTCCAGATCCATAAAAGACTCATTTCCCTCTTCAGGAAGGATCGCAGCATTATTGATGAGCAGATCGATTCCGCTGACGGCCTCCGCCAGCTCGGAAAACGTGGTCTGGACAGAATCATGGTCATTCAGGTTCATTCGGCAGGGAATGAGAAAGTCTGAAAATTCATCTCGCAGGGTATGAAGGCCAGCTGCGTTTTCCAGGTCACGAGCGCCAGCAATGACACGGTGACCATGCTTTAAAAACGCTTTGACTAAATCGAGACCGATTCCCCGATTTGCTCCTGTAATACAAATGGTTTGAGACACGAGAACTAAATCTTATCGCTAGTGGCGGCAGAAAGCATGCGAAAAGTGGCTTCTGCATTATCGACGGTAGGCTCCTCCATCGGTTGATCGAAAATAACTTCGACCGGGTAAGGGAGTCGTGATGGCCATTTCCAGAAATAGCGTCCGCCTTCATAGGAGAAAATAGATCCCCAAAGCCCATTCAGCACCACCGGGATGACAGGGCAGTCTGCTCTGCGGGCGATGACCTCAAAGCCCTTTTGTAAGGGCTGTAATTCACCATCTTCAGTCAATCCGCCTTCTGGGAAAATACAGACGACGGTCCCTTCTTTAACAGCATCCGTAGCCTTTTTTAAGGCTTCCTTCGCTTTGCTGGGTGAGACAAAGATACAATCGAAGGAGCGTAATCCCCAACCCAGCAGTGGCATTTTCTCAAAATTAGCATGGGCCATAAAACGGATCGGTCGCGGAGAAATGGTCTGCAGGAGCACCGCATCGACATAGCTAATGTGGTTGCAGATCAGAAGGGCTCCACCTTGAGCAGGAACGTGTTCCCGCCCCTGAATTTTCAACTCATAGAGAAGACGCACGAGGATAATGACACTGAGCCGGATGAGGGCGGTGGGTAGTTTGTAGAGCACAAAACCCGTGACAAGGAGGCTGGCAAGGCCGGCGACGATAAACAGATTCGTAGCAGAAAGGTTGAGGGAGCCAGCCAATAAAGAGAACAGTAGCCCGGCAATGACCGCGCCTATGTTCATTAGGAGATTACTACCAGCGATGGCGTCCCCTCTCGATTCATCCGTGGCACAGTTTTGAAAATATGCGGTTAATGGAACGACAAAGAGGGCGCCGCTCATCCCCATCAGCCCGAGGATAAGAAGATGGATAGAAGAGAGCGGTGCGGGGAGCCCTGCCAGGAAGAGAGTGATCGCTATTCCCATCGCACCGAGGGGAACCACTCCAAGCTCGATCCGCTTTCGAGAAAAGAAAGCAGCGATCAGAGAGCCGAGGGCGATCCCCACTCCCAGCATGAGCATCATCTGACTTCCGGCCGCTGCACTGCCGATTTCACCGTCATGTGCTTCAGCTCCTAGCCGAAAGAAGACCGGACTTAAGAAGGCTCCTAAACTGTAGAACCAGGCACTGCCCAGGGCTGAGTAGCGCAGGCGCTGATCACGCCAGAGTCGCTTGATTTGGGGCAGGTGAGAAGTGATAATCGTCCACTGAAATGGTTTCGACGACTGGCTGGGAGTTCGCGGAACAAAATAGAAACAGACAAGCGACAGGATGGACGTCAGCAAAATGAGCGTGACGACCTGTTCAGCGCCATCCCAAGGGCCTGCGACCGCCTTCCCCGTCCAGGTGAGGTCAACTAGCTGTCCTGCTGCCATGCCTAACAGAATGGCTAGAATCGTGGCCATCTCCATGAGGCCGACGGCCATTCCCAGCTTTTTCGATCCTACCAATTCAATCAGAATTCCCTGCTTTGCCGGGGAATAAAAGGCGCTCTGCATGGCGAGTAAAAAAAAGATCCCGAGGACCAGGTAAAACGACTCGGCTTGGATCGTGATGTAGGCCGCCACCGCTGCGATCAATTGCACCAGGAGAAAGACCCAGAGGATACGCTGTTTAGAATATCGATCTGCTAGCCACCCTGCCATCGGGGAGAAAAGAACAAAAGGAAGGGCAAAGAGCGCAGCTGCGACTCCTTGCCAGAGTCCTGCCTCCTGAGTAGAGAGAACATACCCGGCTAACCCTAGAAGCATGGCCTTGGCGGCATTATCATTAAAGGCAACAAGGAAGAGAGAAGCTAAGTGAGCTGGTAGTTTGAATCTGTTTTTCAATCGCTTTACAGGTGGTTCAGTGACGTGTCAGAGTATGTTGATGAGTAAAGCGGGACTGCCACAATTAGCAAAAGATCTTTGTCGTGACCTTGACCCTCTTCGATTCAGTCCCCCGGTGACTCATGTTTACAATCCGCTGGTCTATGCCGCTCAACCCCAACAGACCTATTTAAACAAGTATGGGCAGGGTAAAAAGCGCGTTGTCTTTCTCGGGATGAATCCAGGGCCATGGGGGATGGCCCAAACAGGGGTCCCCTTTGGTGAAATCTCAATGGTGCGTGATTGGATGGGAATTTCCGCAGAGGTAGACAAACCTGAGCTCGAGAACCCAAAGCGCCCGGTGACCGGATTCGCCTGCACCCGTTCCGAAGTCAGTGGCCGACGCCTATGGGGGCTCTTCTCTGAGCGTTACCCGCGCGCAGGTGATTTTTTTAAGGACCACTTCGTCCTGAACTATTGTCCATTAGTCTTCATGGAAATGAGCGGGCGCAACGTCACTCCGGATAAGCTGCCGGTCGATGAGAGTCGACCGCTTTTCCAGATCTGTGACCAGCACCTCATCCGTTCTTTGGACTTCCTCGAACCGGAGTGGGTCATTGGGGTGGGCGGATTTGCCGAGAAGCGTCTGGAAAAAATCTTGCCCGATTTAAGAGCAAAACCTCGACTGGCAAAAATTCTCCACCCCAGTCCAGCTAGTCCGGCGGCGAATCGCGGTTGGGCTGAAGCTGCCAGTAAACAGCTTAACGCTGCTGGAGTCTGGTCTGCTTAGATGATCAATGATGATCGTTGCCAGCTTTGTCAGCTTGTCAGATCGACGCTCTTGTTTATGTTACCTCCATGGCGAACGCTGCCAAAGCTCCAGTTTCCCGATTCCGACACCCTGCTAACAAAGAAGTTTCAGTGATGGCATGGATTGAAAATGCCTATGGAGAGCTACTCTTTGTCCAGCAGGCGAAGGGGCCGAAGCGCTGGGCATTACCGGGCGGAAAGGTGAAGCGATTTGAATCCCTCTCTTCTGCTATCAAGCGTGAGATCAAAGAAGAGACTGACCTGAAGGTGATTCATTTAGAGCCTATTGATTTTTATGACCGCTATGCGAGCGGGAATGTCACCATCCTTTATCGGGTCAAGGTCCAGCGACCCAAAGCAGGCTTAAAAATCAAAAAAACCACCGAGATTCTCGGAGGGGATTTCTTAGACAAGATTCCTGCGAATAGTACCCCATCAGCAAAGTATTTCTGGAAGAAGCAGAGAGCTTAACCATGGGTGAAAATAAGTTAGTGCTGATCATTGAAGATGATGAACGCTTTCGGAAGATGATGGAGCGTGCCCTCCAACAACGGTTCGAGGGTATCGATATCCAAAGCTTTGCAGATGGAGCCCCAGCCGCTTCCTGGTTGGGGGATCATTCTCCCGACTTGATGCTCACCGATGTCTGCCTGCCTAATTACGGAGGATTAGAATTAATTTTAATGGCTCAGGCCCTGGTCCCCCACATGCCCATTATGGTCCTTTCAGGTACCGATTATCTCGATGATATTCAGAATATGACCGGGCAACGGGAAGGCATGCGTTTCTACCATAAGCCTTTCGAGTTAGAGCTCTTTCTCAATGATGTGGAACACTTCCTCGAGACAGATCCGGAGAGTGTGATTCGCGGACTCAGTCCAGTGATGCTCATTCAAGTCATCATGCTCGAGAACAAAACCTGCCGTATGGATTTGATCTCAGGGACGGAGGCAGGTCAGCTCTATTTTAGCCGTGGCCAGCTCAAACACGCGCGGGTGCGAGATATGACCGGAGAGGCCGCCTTCTATGAACTGATAAGTTGGGACCATCCTCTCGTTCAGATTCATCGGGGTCTGGGGCCACCCAGTGTCAATGTCCAGACTGAAGTCCGTGACCTGATCCGGGAAATTTCATAACTCTGCTCAGTCCTCTTCTATCGCTCGATCCACTCTAAAAGGGAATGGGAATGAAACCGGAGATGAACTACTTGTTCAGGTAGGGCCCGGCTAGTTTTAGCACATCGGCCAGGTCCACATCACCATCCCGGTCAGAATCCAGAAACCCCTGTAGCAGTGGATTGAGTTGTGACTTCTGGCTGCTGCTTTCCTTGGTTCCGCCGGACTGGAAGAGTCTCATCACAATCGGAACGAGAACTGGAAGCAGAGAAAGAATGGTCTGGGAATTCAGCCCCGTGTTCTGACTGACTTCCTCAGATACCTTTTCAGGGCCTTGAGAACCAAATAGCTTTCCCAGTAAATCAGAACTCGCTTCAGGCGCAGAAGCCACTTCTTCGACCAGCTCCTCAGTTGAGCCAGTGTATTCCTTCAAGCCCGTCTTCACATGCTTACCGAGGGCGGAGATCACCGTCTGCATCATATCCGCGCTCGTGTCCTTTTGCTGAGCTACATTCTGGATGCTATCGAGAAGGCCAGAGAGATCGGTCGGTTCTGTTTTCTGTTCCGGATTCGCAATCGAATCGATAATCAAGTCAAATAATCCCATCGTGCTCCAGTGCTAACGGAATTCCCCTCAGAGCGCCAGTGACGTTTACGTGACGAAAGGCAATCGCTCCTCATAACCCTGCCCGGAGTGCTTTTAACAAACTGATTTTTTTTAAACCACTGATGCACACCAATGGACACTGACTTTTGTTTTACAGGGAGGTGGGGAGAATAGGAGGGGGGGGAAGTGTTTTTAACCACGAATGCACACCAATGGACACTGATTTTTTCTTATTTTTTCTCTATTAGAGTTCATTCGTGTCTATTCGTGGTTGAATTAATTTCCGCGTGGTGCTGATGATTAGCCAAGAACGATCCCATCAAGAAAATGGCTTTGACATCCTATACAGCTTACTTTCGTCCTAAGATTTCGTGATATAGAGTCCTGTCGGCCTCTGACATCCCTTCGCCGCAATAAACCGATGCGTAAATACTACCTGAGGTGGCAGTCAATGGTGTGTAGCGAATGCTGTAATCGCCAATCCATTCTTCTGGGCCACCACGCGCGATCTCTACCGAGCCAGGACCAACTGTAAATTCGACTCTGTCCCTTTTCTGGTTTCCGATAATCTCAACTGTTGCTGTGCCATTGATCTCCCCCAGTAGCAGAGCATAAGCACTACCTATTCCCCATATAATTCCGTATGGCGCTTTGGCGGTGAGGTTAAAGCGCTGGTCTACACGTGATGTAGTTAGAGATTGATGTGTTCCACAGAAGGACCAGGCAAAGACCGCAACAGATAGCGCGATAACAGAAAAAACGCTTACTCCAATTTTTTTCATTTTATTGAACAAAAGCCATTGTTCTCATTTGTTCATATGAGCTATGAAAGATCCCTTGTAATTTGTGCTGTCGTTCAGCCGGATTGAGGCGACTTGGTTTAAGGCCAGAACATTGATCTTCAGGTGCAGTCATCGGTAGAATAGTCATTGTTTCTGATAACCTGATTCGGAGTGCTTGTAACAAGCTAATTTTTTTAACCACTGATGGACACTGATTTGTTTTACAGGGAGGTGGGGAGAATTGGAAGGCGGGAAGTGCTTTAACCACGAATGGACACCAATGGACACTGATTTTTTCTTAGTCTTTTTCTCTATGAGAGTTCATTCGTGTCTATTCGTGGTTGAATTCAAACTCTGTTCTTATTTCCATCAGTTCAGGTTCCTTCCATGGCATCCTCTGAGATACGTATCTGAGTCACTATCGCCCGATGGATGATTTAACGCTATCCCAGTCCACGAGTTTTGCCTCTCCGGATTCTACGCGCTTGTTCTACTTCCTGCATTTTTACTCCTGTAGTCCCATAGGAAAAGAAGAAAGATGTTCCATGCTACAATAAGGATAGGTCCAATAAATATCGTAAATATAAAGGCCCATCCAAGAACAAACATTGTGCTCAATATGCCGCCAATATCAATACCCATGACTACACAAGGATAGACACCTGCCTCGTCAACCCGACAGCCACATAAGTCACCAATATAGCCTGCCGCCATCGCTGAAAGTATAGGTGATGCTGTGAATAAAATAATCCCAAGGTTTCCAATGACGAACCAATGCCACAACTTGCCTCGGAGGAGAAATCTGATGAATAATGGAGCCAGACTCGAATCCTTCTCGCTAAGATCCGGAAATGTCCATGAGAAGGTTTTCATTTATCTGTAGAACGTCTAAGGTCTGGCACCGGCTACCAGCGGCGCACCTTCGATTTCGGGTAAAAGGGTGTAGCTACGGGGAACATTTCGACTCGGAGCGGGTAGCCGGTTGTCCAGCACCGCCTTGTTCGCCGTTGTTGGCCTTCCGCATAGGTTGGCGTATGATAGTCTTCCGGTTCTTTGGATTGGCTCGTCTGATATCCGACAAATATATCTCGTGATGCTTGCCAGCCAATTCACCTCTGGCAAGAGTGAAATCATGCACTCGCTGAATTGTCGGACCTTCTTCCGTAAACGGTCCGACATGTAGAATCTGAGCGCATCGCCCCTCTGCAAAATCCTCAAATCGCAAGCTGCTTAACGCAGGGAGATTCTTCTTGCGCTCCACGGTCGTGATCGACTCTTCTATCAACTGTTCGCTCACCTCGGGAGGCTGCATAATCATCATTGTCCACTGCCAATTCGATCGATCGTTGCTCTCAAACACGGAGAGATCGTCCGCCCACCACAAGCCTTCCAGAGGCATCACTGTGTAGTCGTGCGATGCAGTGGAACGCTTGAGAGAAAATTTAGCAGTGTAGGAAACGGAAAACAATGCTTCCACAGCCTCTGCGTAGGCCGGGGCGTTGTTTGGGTCACCATGTCCATCAACCATCAGATATGTCATCTGGGGAACCGTTACTTCACAGACCTCCTTGGAGGACGGCTTGTATAGCTCTCGAAGCTCCTTTTTGTGATCAACTTTGGCCATCGTGCAAACCTATTCTGGCGAACGTTAAGCGTGATCCAAGAGTGGAAGCCGAAGGCTGTAACGAATTAGATCTACGTGCTTGTTCGATAAGTTCATTTTAGGAAAATCCAGATGCCTGTAACAGTGAAATAAATGCCGCCCAATATAAACAAAACACCAAATGGCTTGAGCATCCATCCTGGGGTAGAGGAAATAGATAGTCCTCTAAAAGTGCCTCTTCCGATAATCATGTCGCTAGCTTCGTCAGAGCGAAACAATAATATGCACCCGATAACTATGGCGACAGGCCCATAGAAAAGGGCTTCGGCTAAGTCTCTCACTGCCGGATCTAGCCAAATTGAATATTCACTCTCGTTATTCATTTCTTATATCGAACGTGGGCCGTGTGACACGAAGAGGAGCGATAGCTCCTCGGAGTTGCCACTACGGCTTTGTTCTACTTTCTTCAATTAATTTGGATGCCTCTTTCATCTGGTCGCGTGAGTTCTTGATTGAGATTGAAATGTATCTATCGAGCCAGA
>JBCBYL010000200.1:0-2733 GCA_039815855.1 Verrucomicrobiota bacterium | reverse complement strand
CTGCCAATTCGGTATTGAGACTATTGAGGTAAGTGGCGGCAGTGTTGTTCTGTTCTTTCCAAAAGTTCAGATTGTGCTCGCTCTGATAATCAAAGAGTTTCTTTTCTGTGACTTGGAGTTCACGGTCGAGTCGGATAAGCTGTTCGGTAATGGTCGCTAGCGTCTTTTCTGATGCTGATTCACGCTGTTCATCTTTGAGTTGAATAAATGATTCCATGACCGCATTCAGATAGTGTTTTACATATTCCGGGTTGCCTCCGGTGACACTGAAAATGAAGATAGAAGTCCTGAGCTGCTGCACTACAGTTAAGTTCACCCAGCTGGCTTCAATCTCAGGATGAAGCGCCTGAACCCGGTTGTGCGCGGTCTGGCTGACTTTACCGCTCTTCATGAGCTCCGTTTGGGTGCCATAAAAGTTGACCTGCTCTTCTGTATAAGAGGTATTATTGGAAAGTCGGATCTGTGGGTCGACCATCATCCTCGAGACAGAAGTAAAAACAGGATCAGCAGTAATGAGCTGAAAGGCCTGATAAAGAAGAGCGGCTCCAACCGTTAAGGCAGGAATCCACCACTTTCTTTTGAGTAGATTTTTGTACCGGTGAAGCTTGGTGAAAAAGGACACTGACCAATCGGCCATAATGCGGGGCTTCATGCCCGGATATTGGCTGGGGTCTTGCATGCTAAATATTGAAAAATTTCGCTTTCACGATAATGCGGTCCTCTGGACGGACTTCGACGTCTTTATCCAGTTCGCCTTTTTCTAAGACAGCCTTTACGTTAACGATAATTTCCTTCACATCCTCGCCCGATTCTCCAGTTCTCCGAATCAACCGGACCTTTCCTTCGTCTGCAAATGGATGGAATCCACCAGCGGCCAAGATCGCTTTACTCACCGTATAGACCTCACCGGGTGGAATGGGAATAGGGCCTTGTGAAGCCACTTTGCCCATGACATATATTTTCCCGGCTCCGACCATGTTCCGGTCTCGGCTAATGAGGACAGTCGCTTGATGATACAGCTCTTTTTCGAGCTCGGATTTGATATACTGAGCTAGGTCGTAGCACGTTTTCCCAGCTGCGGGCCGTCGTCCGAGGTAGGGAACATCCAGCTCGCCACTATCGAGGATTTGTAGTTGGGAGGGAGGATCCTGATCTTCGATAACGCGGTAAACCACACGTTCACCTACGTTCAAAGGGATCTGCTGATCTAATTCTGCCATGGTTTGGGCAGAGAGCTTGACAGGAGGGGCAACCGGCTGGGCTTGTAATCCTAAGCTCAGGAAGAGAAGAACCCCTAAGGGTAATATACTGGTTCTCTGCGATCTCGGCATGGCTTTAAAAATAGCCGATGCAATGACTAGAAGCGATAGTTTATATCGACAGACACTCGGTTTTGATAGTAATCCCGCAGGGAAAGTGATGAATCCTTATCGATGTAGAGGTAATTGAGTTGGGCCCTGAAGTCCTCAGAAACCTGATAGCTCAACGTGACCCCAGCACCCCAGCGGAGAAAGTCTTCTGCAACCACGGCTGCAGATTCGGACCCGGATTCCATAAAGGCCTGAGTATTTAAGGATACCTTGTTGATTAAATTCCAGGTGGCGTGGTGGCGGACGAACCACATTTCATAAAAGTTGGTCTGAAGGCCAAGACGAGCGGTGTGTCCTCCTGTCAGGGTATGAGAAATCACTTCATTGAGTTGGTGGTCTAATGCGATCTGAAAATCATAACTGTCCAGATCCTGTTGATCGCCGAAAGCTCCTCCCGACTCAAAATCACCAAAAACGTAAGCAGCGTCAGCACGGACGGTTAAGTGTTCACTCAGTGGGGTTGCAATATATGCCCCGACGGTGGTGATGACATTATTATTATTAAAGGACTGATCAAAGTCAGTGAAACCGGTTGAGGCATAGACTCCGGTATCAATGTAGTCATTCCATTGGTGACTGAGTTGCCCATGAATCGAGTGGGTCATCCGATCGATGAAACCAAAGTTATTGTTGATCGATCTGACCAGGGTATGCCGATAGCCAAAGGTCATTTGAGTGTCTTCGTTAATATCCCAGTAAGCACTGACCCCGGCAGTATTGAGGAACCGACCGAAATCAAAGGTATTATTCACTAACGGGTTTTCAATCGGATCCTGGAGCATGCTGAACTGATCATAGAGAACGATGCGCATATGTTCCCCGGCATAGATGGTGAAATCCGTAGATGAATCAGGGGTAATAATTGGAAAATCGGTGCTCGCTCCATTTTCAAAAGCGAAGAAATTGTAGGCGATTCCCACGTTAAAGGAGAGGGCATTGACTTCGGTCAGCTGATAAAGACCGCCAATGTTCACTCGCGGGCTGAGAATCAAGTCTGCCTGACGATTATTTTCTGAGAGGGCGATGTTATCATTAAAAGTGGTACGGAAGCCTGCACCCATCCGCAGATAAAGACCTCCCACATTCATATCGTAATTCTCTAAAGATTGGTATGCCTCAGTGCGTTGTTCTGGATTGTTTAAAGGTCGCAGACCTAAGTCCCAGGCCGCATCTGCCGGATAGGGCGTGATGACCAGTGTATTCACGTCGGCGTACTGGATCGCGTGTGTTTTGTTGATTAACAACAAACACGCTACCATCATCAACTTCAGCCCTTTGCTGAAACTCGAGTACCTTAGATCCTTTTTCACGCTGATTAACTTAATAGACAGCTTTACTTCATAAAGTAAACTATCTATTAAGT
>JBCBYL010000117.1:0-7352 GCA_039815855.1 Verrucomicrobiota bacterium | reverse complement strand
GATCCCATTGACCTCTGACTCAGGATCTAAGTATTCAATCGATTCACTCTCGGGCTTATAGACAATCAAACGCGACATACTGTGATACTCATGAGAAGTAAAGCTTACCATTTTCTCACCTTTAGCATTATTGTTGTAACGACGACAATGTTGGGGTTCCGGGCCCAGGCTCAAGATAATGCTGATGATGCATTGATCGAGGATTTGGAATCTCAGATGCTAACTCAAGTCCAAGGGAATCAACTTTCGGAAAATGAGAACATCAAAAGGGTGGAAGATTCCTTACGACTTTCGCGCGCTTTAGATGATGCGAGGAAACTACTGGAAGGTGGTGACATCAGTCGGGCCCAAAACAGACTCGATGATATTATCAGTAAGACCAGTGCAACAGGCGCTTATTCTGAATACTACTTAGAAGCGCGTGAAATGCTGGCACAAGTATATGGACTCCGAGCCCTCCAAGCAGAGCGCCAGGGAAATTGGGCTGTTGCGCGTGAGGATTGGCAGAGTGCAGTTCAATATGATCCGAACAACAAGAGCTATCAGCGCAAGCTGAAAGAAGCTGCGGCGCAGTCCAAGACGGTGAAAGAAAAGTATGATTTTAATTCGGTCGCTGATCAGGAACTATTCGACAAGGTCACTGAGATCCAAAGACTCGTCTTTGAGGGGGATAGTTATTATCGGACAGGGCAATATGCCAAAGCGTCAGCTTCCTATAATAAGATTCTGAAAATCGATCCTTATAACAAGGTTGCTTTTAAACGGATTGAACGCTTGGAAAATCGTAAGGAAGTTGCCGTCATCGCACGCCGAGAAGTCCTTAAAGAACAGCGGATGAGAGAAATCGAAGAAGCATGGTCGACCAGTATTGGGCCAAAAACTCCCGAGGTGGATACGATCAGCTCCAACGCCGGAGCTACGAGTGAAATCGGTAATATCTACAATAAACTGGAAAGCATTGTCATCCCGAGCCTGAATTTCAAGGATATCAATATATTTGATGCGGTAGATTTTCTGCGTGAACAGTCCATTGCTCTTGATCCTGAAGGCAAAGGGGTAAACATTGTTCTGAAAACAGAATCAACCTTTGGTGTAGCTGAAGGGGAAGAGTCGATAGAAAACAGTGAAGACATCACTTTTTCACTCGATGTGGTCAACCAGCCCTTAATTACCATTCTAGATTTTATCAAGGATCTCACTCCACTTAAATACGAAGTAGAAAATTTTGCTGTTTTTATTCTCACTAAAAATGAAGTCAGTGATGAATTACTGATTAAGACCTATGCGGTGCCCCCAAATTTCTTTAGTGTGACTCCGAAAGTTGAAGAAGATGGAGAATTTGGATCATCCGTTTCCTATTTTACCGCTGATGTAAAAGACCAATTGGCTCAGAAAGGGGTTAATTTTCCTCAAGGTTCGACCGCAAGTTACCTCCCTAAGACAGCGAAAATGGTGGTGAAGAATACGCTAGATCAGTTGAATTTGATTCAACAATTGCTGAGTGAGCAGTCGCCTACCGCAACCCAGATTGAAATTGAAACCAAATATGTAGAGTTTACGGAAGATCGACTGAAAGACTTTAGCTTTAACTGGCAAATCGCTGCAGATGGTACCATACCGGATGGAGTCATCCCTTTTAACCCACTTGATGGCGATGGTGATTTGTTCCCGGATTTACCTCTGGATACAAATGGGAATATCATACCTGGTGGCGGTGCCATTGCTGCGGGCACCGGGCTTCGCACAAGCGCAGATTTAGCAGCAGACTCGATCGATGCTCGTTTGGGTAATGTGAACACAAGAGTTCCTGCCACTATTGGGGTAAGCGCAATACTCGACGGAAACGGGGCCAGGATGCTTTTAACCGCGCTTGAATCAAAACTAGGAGCCGATTTACTCTCTGCGCCCAAAGTGACGGTTTTGAATAATGAACAAACCAAAATCCGTATTGCACGTGAATTTCTATATCCTACAGACTTTGAGCCTCCTCAAATTGCAACGACTCAGGGGAACAATAATAATAACAATAATAACAATGTCTTCGTTGCCTTGCCGCCACTAGTAGTGCCGCCTACTCCAGAAGAATTTGAAATGCGGGATGTTGGTGTTGTTCTCGAAGTGCGCGCGAATGCATCTCCAGACCGGCGAATTGAATTAGACCTAAACAGTGATGTGACTGAGTTTCAGGGCTTTATTAACTACGGCTTTGATTCCACGTTTGCGGAAATTGATGGCATTGGGAACTTACAACTGACGGGTGTAGCTGCTGAAGGTTTGGCAATCATGCCCGTCTTTTCGGTGCGTAAAATTGAAACTAAAGTTCAAGTGATTGACGGTCAGACCGTCGTATTAGGCGGCTTTATTCGTGATGATTACGATACCATAGAAGATAAGGTGCCAATTCTGGGAGATATACCCTTGCTTGGTAGACTCTTTCGATCAGAAACAGAAAGGTCCATTAAGCGTAATCTGGTTATTTTTATTACGGCAAGAATGATTAACGCCGATGGAACTCCACGTTTTCTTACTCAGGCAGAAGCAGAAGAATTTGGGATCGAACTATAGGAAATAATTTATATGAAATTACAAATTCTTACCTACCTGCTGATGGGGCAATTCCTTCTTCTGAATGTTCATTCAACGAGGGCGCAAGAATCAGAAGAGGCTGGTGCGATCCTCCAAAGGGAGGAAATTAGACGCCAGGAACTCATGCTTAAGGCGAGAATGCAAATGGAGGAGGCAGGGACACTGATCCGGCTTGGCAAGATTGAAGAGGCTGCGGAACTGTTAACCGACACACTTGCTACCGTCCCTAACGTCGGTAAAGGGGCTGCGATTCACGAAGAAGCGAAAAGTGCGTTGTCCTTGATTGAAACCAGCATTGCGCGTCGTCTGGTCGAAGAGAAGAAGTGGTTCGATGTCAAAGAATCTGCAACTAAAGCACTGGAATATAATCCTAGTAATCAAGAAGCAAAAGACTTAGTAGCCTATGCAAATAAAAAATTAGGAGCGAGTGAAGATGGTCAAGTCAATCCAGCAGTCGATAATACATTTATCAATCGTTACAATGAAGTCCAAGAGCTGATTGTAAAAGGGAAAGACTATGTTGCCACTGGTCAATATGAGAAAGCAGAAGATACCTTTCAGGCGGTTCTACGCATCGATCCTTACAATATGGCTGCCATCGAGGCGTCCCGAGAATTGAACAAAAAAATGCGACACATCGCAGAATTGGGGCACAGAACGGTGAGGAAGAAAAAGGCAGTTGAAGTCAGCAACACCTGGTCGAATAACATAAGCACTGAAGAAGAGGCTCCAGAGCTCGTCAATGTGCAAGAAGTCATTCAACAATCGAACCAATCATTCCTGGCGGATAAGCTCAAAAATATCACTATTCCCTCTGTTGAATTCACTGATGCAAGCATCGAAGATGCTGCTAATTTCTTAACGGTCAAGACCCGCGAACAAGACGTTGAGGGAGGGAATGAGGGAGTTCCGTTTATCGTCAATGACGAAGCTGCAGCGAATTCAAAGCCATTTAGTCTAAGACTCTCTAATGTGCCTGCGGGAGAAGTTTTACGCTATGCATGTAATCTGGCAGGGGTGAAATTTAAGGTCTCGGAGTATGCAGTTTTCATTGTTCCGATCAATACAGTGAGTGAAAGAGTTGTAACGCGTGAATTTCCAGTGACTCCGTCATTCTTTGATGTTGCAGGCGGAGGTGATGGAACAGACCCTGCAGAAGGAAGGACGCCAAGATTTAGCAGGCGTCCCAGCGCGACCAGTTCCAGGGCTGGATCGGGTTCAGCAGGATTGGATGCGAAGGAGATCTTAGAAAGTCGGGGGGTAGATTTTACGGCGCAGGCTGCTACCGCTATTTATAATGAAGCTACTGGTAAGCTTACGGTTACCAATACGCAAAACCAAATTGATCTGGTCGAAGAATTAGTCGTCGGAACGAATGTTGATAGCTTATTGGTTAAGGTGGAAACCAAGTTTATTGAAATTGATCAGACCGAGTTAGATGAACTTGTCCCAAATATTAATTTAGCTGGTCAAGTAGGATATCCAGATACCAGTGGAACGATGATTAAATTTGGCAGTGTGGATGTAGGTACGAATCTAGCAGACCGGAGTTCTCTGAAAGTAAGCGATGCTGTAGATTCGTTCGTGAATTCTCCGCAGTCTGTGCCAAACCAAATTTCGAATCCGCTCTCAGTAAATACCGCAACAAACTCAGTTGGGATTACCGGCTTTCTAGACGGTAATGCCTTTGCAGCACTCATTAGCGCATTGTCTCAGTCTAGTAGCACAGAGCTTCTCACTGCGCCGTCTCTGGTAGTCAATAGCGGAGAACAAGGTTCTATTTCGATCGCGAGAGAATTCTTTTATCCGACAGAATTCGATGAGCCTGAAGTTCAAGTGGGAATCGGGGTAGGTACTACGAGTGTTTTTGTTCCACCATTCACAACGTTTCTTACAAATAATATCCGATTTACAACCAGTCCAGCTTTCCCGACAGATTTTGAAAAACGTGATGTGGGTGTGACGATGACCGTAAATCCACGTGTGAGTGTCGACAAAAAAAGAGTGTTTATGGCTATTGACCCAGAGGTGGTGGAATTCGAAGGTTTCATTAACTATGGTCCGCGAATCTTTGCAACTGACATTACAGGTACGACCACACCTACCGTCTTAAATGAAAACAGGATTGAGCAGCCTGTCTTTAATGTAAGGACCGTAGAAAATGCTCAACTTGAAATTGAAGATGGTTATACGGTGGTCCTAGGAGGCTTACTCCGGGAAGATGTCAGTACGATTGAAGAGAAGGTTCCACTGCTGGGGGACATACCATTAGTTGGGCGCGCGTTCCGTAGTGAAGTAGAACAATCTGTCAGGAGAAACTTGCTGATCTTTGTTTCTGTACAGATCCTTCGGCCTGACGGGCAGCCATACAATTTGGATTCTCCCAAAGGTACTATTTCGAATAACTAGTCGAGCTTGAGCGAACGCGAAGCCGATGCTCTAGCTGCCTCGTATACCTTTAAAAATGAATTTAGCTTTATCAAGATCAAGCCTGATCTGACCGCGTAATTCACTGACGGAAGTGAACTTCTTTTCGGCTCGGATGAAGTGGATGGGTTCAATTTTAAGCACCTGGCCGTAAATTGACTGGTCAAATTCGATGATGTGAACTTCTACCTTCTGTTCTGAAACGTTGTCTTGAGAGTTGAATGTAGGATTCGTTCCTATGTTCATGACCGCATGGTGCTTTTGGTTCTCAGTGATCGCATTGACTGCATAGACGCCGGAAGGCGGTAGCTGTAATCCTGTTATATCCAGATTGGCGGTTGGAAATCCAATCGTTCTGCCACGTTGCTGCCCCTGGACCACTTTTCCAGTTATCGTATAGGGTCTTCCGAGATACGATTGCGCTTTTGCGAAATCACCATCTACAATCAGCGCACGGATCAGGCTACTGCTAATCGTCTCTCCAGAGATTTGAAGAAGCGGAGGACAATAAAAATCAATCGTCTGCTGCTTTGCCCAATGGGCCAGGTCCTCAATACTGCCAGTGCGTTGATGGCCGAAGCGGAAATTCGATCCCACGGATAGGGATTGAAGATGGGGGAACCGATTACTGAGGATCTCTAGAAATTGCTGGTGTGTTTGTTGAGAAAACTCTCTGTTAAAACGAATGACTGAGCATTCTGAGATTCCGAGGGATGCGAGGAGTTCTAATTTTTCCTCGAAGCTGGTCAGAAGTTCTGGAGAGCCGGAATCACTGAGGCTGGCTTTGGGATGAGGCCAGAAAGTGAGGACCCCATGCGAGACCTCCTTGCTTTTGAGCTCATCCGGGAAAAGGATTCGCTGGTGACCGAGATGTACGCCATCGAAAAAACCGATACTTAAGTGCTCACTGAGTAGAGCGCTACTCTCTAAAATGTTGTGATTCAGTTTCAATGCTGATCGCTATTGACGTCTGATACGTGAGATCGTCGGCAAGGAGAGTACTCTCTCTGCTAATTGGTCGATAGAGTTCAACTGTTGTAGCTCATCAATGGTGATGGCGTCCTCAACTGAGAAATTTCCCGACTGAGTCCGGTGCAGCCTACTGAGATGTCCACCACACTCCAACTCAATACCGATATCATGACAATAAGTTCGGACATAAAATCCTTTACTACAGTTGAGCTCAAAATCAACGGTAGGAAGATCGAAACGATGTATTTCATATCGGTAAACCGTCACTAAACGAGGCTCACGTTTGACCTCAATACCCTTGCGAGCAAGCTTATAGAGAGGGACACCGTCCTTCTTGATGGCTGAAACCATGGGTGGTGTCTGGTAAAAGTCTCCGCGGAATTTTGAAAAAGCTTCATTGATCGACTGATCCGTCAGTTCAGGTAAGGGATCGGTCACAGAAAGAACCTCACCTTCCGCATCTTGTGTTGAGGTAGAGGAGCCTAGAGTGAGTGTTCCCTGATACACCTTATCTTCTGACATCAGAAGATCTTGAACCTTAGTCGCTTTACCAATCACGATCATGAGTAAACCTGTCGCAGCGGGATCTAAAGTGCCGCAATGGCCGACCTTTTTCAGTTGAAACTGTTTTCTGACCTGATGGACCACATCATGTGAGGTGTGGCCTGCAGGTTTATTGATCAGGAGAAGTCCGTCGAGTAGTTCTGGCATGTCAAAGGGACAGGAAAATGATTAATGCGACGAGGGCACCCGCACCAATGCCGATGAGGACATAGATGACAGCAGAATTTGGGTTACTCGATACAGTAGATTCAACAGGTTGGACGGCTCGAAATTGTTCATTAACGGTGGGATGTTTACTTGCCGAATCAAGATCCGGAAAGACAAACTTTCGTGTGTCTTGCATGGTATGCGTTTTGGCTTGGGGGACCGGTGCTTGTACTTGATCGCCTTTTTTCCTTAATTCGAAGAGGCAGGCACCGATCTGGACCTGATCTCCCAAATGTATCTCATCAGTCCGACTGACTCGTTTAGAATTGATAAAACTGCCATTCGAAGAATTGAGGTCAGTAAGGTAAAATTGGTTATTCTTCAAGGTGATTTCTGCATGGGTGGAGGAAATGGTGGTGTTACTCAATTGGATCTGACAGGAAGAGGATCTCCCGATCAGAGTCTGTTGCTGGCTGAGTGGGTGGCGCGTCACCTCTGATTCAGAAATTTGCACGAGTTCATAGTCGAGTGATTCCTGAGTAGAAGAGGAGGGAGCTTTCTTTCTTTCATCGATCAGACGTGCGGCCTCCATCAGGAGGTATTCGCTACGTTCAGCAATGACTTTGACCCTTGCATGTTGATTTTCTTCTAAGCTG
>JBCBYL010000207.1:0-2605 GCA_039815855.1 Verrucomicrobiota bacterium | reverse complement strand
GTGGGAAGGGGCGAACAATTCATGGAAGCTATATTCGACGATTTCTAAATTGAAAGGTGTTGATTACATCATTGACTCATCGAAGCATGCCAAACGAATGAAAGTGCTTTATCTAAGAAAGCCTCGTTCAACCCGTATCATTCATCTGGTAAGAGATGGTAGAGCGCTTGCTCACACTTATAAGAGAGGTGGGAGCAGTGTTATCGATGCGGCTCATCAGTGGGTTCGAATTACGCAAAACATTCTTATTATGCTGAAGGGGGTTCCCCGGGACCGGTGGCGCAGAGTTTATTATGAAGACCTGTGCCGGCAGCCTGCCGAGACGATCGGCCAGTTGCTATCATGGGTTGGTTTAGAATCTGAAAGTGACATGTATGAACCGCACGGAGGTGAATATCATCTTATACCCGGAAATCAGCTTATTTTTGAGGGTATCAGTTCCATAAAACTGAAAGAGGATTGGAGAGAGGGGCTATCTGGTCGAGAAAAAGCTGAATTCGAGTCCATTGCAGGCTCTCTTCTCAAGTCTTTAGGTTACCTTTAATCAAGTTTTAAATGAACGCTACTCCTTTGCTAACGATTGCTATTCCGACTTTTAATCGGGCAGAGCATCTATCTGCTTTACTAAGCGCTTTGTGCCAGGAGCTAGTAGACTGGACAGCTGTAGAGATCGTTGTTTCTGATAATTCTTCAACTGATGATACTTCTCAGGTGGCCAGTTCATTTAAGGATCAGTTTGCTCGCTTTTACTATTTCAAACATAAAGAGAATGTTGGGATGGATGGTAATTTTCTAGGACTAGCGGAAGTCTCTAGCGGGCACTTCCTTTGGACGCTTTGCGATGATGATTTAATATTTTCCGGAGCTTTAAATCGGGTACTACAAATACTGAGAGTCGAGCTCGACCTGGATTTTCTTCAGCTTAATTACAGTCTTTATGATTCAAAAATTATTGAGTGCAAAAAGGAATCTGGTATCCAGCTGCAAACGAATACCGTTTGGAGCAATAGCGAAGAGGCAATGACGTTCCTGATGAACGAGTGTTTACGAGCATCATGCCTAGTGATGAAAAGAGAGAAGTTACTAGGTTCTTGGTTGTACGATAAAAAAGAAGAATTTGATGGTTCTTTATGTTCACCTCTAGCCTTAGCCTTGGCTGCGATGCAGGGTGGTAAAGCCATGTGTTGTGCCAGGCCGGTAGTTAAATATCGCGGGGATAATCAGCCTTGGATCGAAATCTGGCCCCTGATTGCAGCGGTTTACGTTCCTAAAACCTATAGATCTGTAATGAAGCTGGGAGGATGCTCTAGAAGAGTATATCATCTTGCTCTAGACCAGATGAGTGTCCACCTTCATTCGCTGATCATCCATTTGAAACTGTCCGAACACCCTAAAGTCTGTATTCGCTTCAAGCAAAGTGAAGTTTTTGATCTCTATAAATCCCGGCCATGGTTTTGGTGGAGAGTTAGTTGGGTTCTCATGACACCTGCTTGGGTTCTCAGATTATTGCGGTCTCTTCGTCGCAGTTATTATTCTGCGAAATTTTGATGCTGATCCGAAAACCTTAACTATGGATCAAGTAAAAGTTGAGATATGGGTCTGACGAAGATTATCAAAGGTTTAACCCTGAGAGCTTGGCGTTCCGCCGTGGGCTGGAGTTTTTTCGCCACCGGACTGCGATTTGCCGGATTTGTATTGGTTCTTCCGTTAATGCTCAGGACTCTTAGTCCTGAAGAGCTGGGTTTTTGGTATACGATTCTGGCTCTTACCGGACTCACTAATTTTATCTACCTTGGCTTTAGTCCTATGGTTCAGCGAGCAGCGGCTTTTTTTTGGGCAGGAGCTGAAAAATTTGAAGCCATGGGATTTGTGGTGAAACCGTCGAATTCTACAGTTTCCCCTAATTACGGATCTCTTCAGGAGCTGACCTCTACGATGCGCATTCTCTATTTGCTGCTTGGGATTCTCTGCTTTGTATTCCTTGCGTTGTTGGGAACTCCATGGATTGAAAGTAGTGTGCTCGGCGATGAGGAAGTGAGAAATGCAATGAGAGTATGGTGGATAGTTATCCTATTTGCGGCTTATAACGTTGCCGGGTCCTTTTGGAATAACCTTCTATCTGGAATCAATAAGGTCAGGGAGGCTCAAGTCATTTTTTTAATTGCACTATCGGCAAACTATTTTCTTGTCTGTCTGGGGCTGTTACTTGGCTGGGGCTTATTTGCACCGCTTATCGGGATGATTACAGAGGCATTTTTAACCAGAGAGTTGGGTAAGCAGAAGTTCCTGCGAAGTATCCCTGATGACTATCGAGACGTATCTTGGAATTTCAAACATCAGATGGTGAATGTGTTTTGGCCCAATGCCTGGCGAATAGGCGCTGTAGCTGGAGGGAGTTATTTTATTTCGAACTCAAAACGGATTGTGGCGGGTGAATATCTCGATTTAGCACTCGTAGGTTCCTTAGGGATCTCTCTGCAATTGATCATGGCCATTCGACAGGTCTCAGCGGTTTGGTTTCAGGTTAAAATACCTCTTCTCAGTCAAATGCGCGTTCGCGCGGAACAAGATCAAATCAAGGCACTATTTCTTCAACGTTTAAGAC
>JBCBYL010000001.1:0-48090 GCA_039815855.1 Verrucomicrobiota bacterium | reverse complement strand
TATGTTCGGCCTCAAACGTAAGGCGGAAATTATCGGCAAATACGACACCGAGTACTGTGATGACTATGTGGAAAGTATGTTTCGCCAAGACGATGAATCCATTCTGAATCGAGGGGTACACATCCGCAATAAGATCGAACTCGTGACCACCATGGATGGCGTGCTCAAATGGCATATTACCAATAAAGTGCCGCTCTATACGCGCAATAAACAGATCCGGGGCATCGCTGGGATCACACGTGAATTCAAGCGGGAAGGCGCAACCGCCCATCAACACCCCGCACTAGGCAGAGTCATCCGCTTCATCAATGAGCATTATTTCGAAGAGCTCTCCACGTCTGAACTGGCATCGGTTGCTGGCCTCTCCATCAGCGCCTTAGGGCGGAATTTCAAGAGAACCTTCCACATGACACCAGCGCAGTACATCAACCGCTACCGCATCCAACAGGCTTGTCGCCTCCTCAGTGAATCAGACCAGCCGATCGCCAGCATCGCCTCCGATTGCGGCTTCTACGACCAAAGTCATTTCAACCGAACCTTTCGCAATGTGATCCATTCCACTCCGGGGTCATACCGCAGGCGATATCAGGCCTAAGCCGAAATTATACAAAAACTGAGCACAATCGTCCTATAAGGCATGTAGCGGAAATGCTACTTTTATACGCTCATGTCCAGTAAACCTTTGAATATTGGAATCGTCGGATACGGCTTTATGGGACGGGCTCATTCGAATGCCTATCGGCAGGTGAACCGTTTCTTTGACTGTGAGTATGAGCCAGTGTTGAAGGTGGCTTGCGGACGCAACCAGGAACGAGTCGAAGCCTTTGCCAAGAACTGGGGCTATGAGGAAACCACTCAGGATTGGCGCCAACTGATCGAACGACCGGACATCGATGCCATCGATATCGCAGCTCCCAACCACATGCACAAGGAAATCGCCATCGCGGCAGCTCAGGCGGGCAAGATGATTCTCTGCGAAAAACCATTGGGTCGAAATCTGCAAGAGAGTCGGGAAATAAAGGACGCCGCAGACAAGGCCGGAATCCAGACCCTGGTCTGGTACAACTACCGTTTCATTCCCGCGGTCACTCTGGCCAAACAGCTCGTCGATGCTGGCAAGCTCGGGCGCATTTACCACTACCGGGCCGATTTCCTTCAGGACTGGACGATCAGTGAAGACCTGCCCCAAGGCGGCGAAGGACTCTGGCGTCTGGATGTCGATTCCTCCGGTAGCGGGGTGACTGGCGATTTATTGGCGCACTGCATCGATACCGCAATCTGGCTGAACGGCCCCATCACCTCAGTCAGTGCGATGACGGAAACGTTTGTCAAAGAACGTGTGCACCACGAAACCGGAGCCAAGCAAGCTGTCGGGATTGATGATGCCTGTGCCTTTCTCGCTCGTTTTGAAAACGGTTCGATGGCGATCTTCGAATCCACCCGCTACGCTCGCGGCCATAAGGCGAAATATTCCTTCGAGATGAATGGCCGGGACGCTTCCCTCGCTTGGGATCTGCACGACCTGCATCGCCTGGAGTATTTTGATAATGCGGATGGCGATCTGAAGGGCTGGCGCTCCATCCACGTCACCGAGGGAGAACACCCTTATATGGATAAGTGGTGGGTCCCCGGCCTGAACATCGGCTACGAACATTCCTTTACCCACTGTCTGTACGGATTTTTGAAGAGCTTGGAAGAAAACGAATCCGAATTTCATCCAAATTTTAAAGACGGCTTAACGACCGATGCGGTTTGTGCAGCGGTATTGGAATCAGCCAAAACCAATCAATGGAAAGACATTCCTGCAATCTGAATCAAATCCACAGAGACTATGCCCTCACCAGACCAAATCATCCATCAAGCCCTGGACCAAGGCCAGGGAATCCTTCGTCTCGCTCCCACCTGGGTACCACGCTCTTTCTGTATCCCCGGCAGGAGAATTAAACTGCACCCGGATGACTATTATGCCTTTGGCGGCGAACGAGGCGGCATCGACGAACGGTGGTTCTCATCCACCACCCCCGCCCAGAATGGACCGCTCACCAGTCAAGACGAAGGCTTAAGCCAGGTTGTCTATGAGGATCAGCAGATCACCCTCCGAGATGCCGTCGCTATCCTCAAGGGGCAGCTGATCGGGGACCGTCTCTGGAATGAATATGAAAGTTGGCCCATGTATTCTAAATTCTTCGACAACAAAGGTCCCCTACCCCATCACATCCACCATCGCGATGAACACGCGGCCCTGGTCAATCAAAATGGGAAGCCGGAGGCCTACTACTTCCCACCCCAAGTCAATAACTACGGTGCCGACTATCCCTATACTTTTTTCGGATTCGAACCGGGTACCGAACCTGAGCAAGTCCTTCAGTGCCTGAAAAATTTCTCCAAGGGTGATAATAAGATCACCAATCTATCCAAAGCGTACCGTCTCGATCCCGGCACCGGATGGGACGTGCCTCCGGGCATCCTCCATGCCCCGGGAAGCCTCTGCACCTACGAGCCGCAGAAAGCCTCTGACATCTTTGCCATGTATCAATCCGTCACTAACCATCAGGTGATTCCCGAGGAGCTGCTCTGGGTCAATACCCCTGAAAACCGGATGGGTGACCATGATTACCTGATGGAAGTCATCGATTGGGAAGCGAACGTGAATCCCAACTTTGTCCAGGACCACTTCATGGAGCCAAAACCACTCCACTCTGCTGAAGAGGCAGAAAGTCTGGGATATATTGACAAATGGATCTGCTACCGCAATGAAGCCTACAGTGCTAAAGAGCTGACCGTGCTGCCAGGCAGAACAGTCACCATCAAAGACAGTGCCGCCTACGGCATGATCATGATGCAAGGTCACGGCACAATGGGAGCCTGGGATATTGAAACCCCAAGCATGATCCGCTTTGGACAACTCACCCACGACGAGTATTTTGTCTCTGAATCAACTGCCATCCAAGGCGTCCAAATTAAAAACCCCTCGAAGACGGATCCCATCGTCATGCTCAAACATTTCGGCCCCCTCAATCCAGATCTCAAAGAGTAATGAAATTATGAAAACAACCACACGTCGCTCCTTTATCAAAACATCCGCCCTGTTCGCAGGGATGCCGATGATCATTCCTGCCTCTGTCCTGGGACAGAATGGCAAGGTCGCTCCTTCTAATCGCATTACCGTCGGAGGTATCGGGCTCGGGGGCAGAGGTCGCAAAGTACTCGATGCTTTTTTCAAACATAGCGACTTCCAATTTCTAGCTATCGCCGATCCACAGAAAGAACGCCGTGAAATCGTCCAGCGTACGGTCACCCGCAAACATGGTCAAACGCAGTGCGACGCCTATGCCGATATGGGAGACGTGCTCAGTCGTGATGACATTGATGCGGTGATTATTGCTACGGGTGACCGTTGGCACACCACGGCATCCATCTATGCCGCTCGCGCAGGTAAAGACATCTACTGTGAAAAACCCTGTTCCATGAATATTCAGGAATCTCGGGAACTGGATGAAGAAATTAAAAAGCACAAACGTGTCTTTCAGGCCGGCACCCAGCGCCGCAGTGTGCCAAACTTCGCTTTGGCTGCAGAACTTGCCCAGACTGGCAAGTTAGGCAAACTCAAAGCCGTCCATGCGGGCATTCTCAACCTGCAAGAATACAAGGAACCCCTGCCAGGGGAACCCCTGCCCGATCCCGCTGTGATCGATTGGGACAAATGGGTCGGTCCCGCTCCGATGGTTCCTTACAACCGGGATTACTGCCGGGGCAAATGGCGCAACCACGAGGGCTTTTATGCCGCTTACCGCTTACCGGAATGGGGATCGCATACAGTCGACCTCTGCCAATGGGCCGCCGATGCCGATGGCACTTCCCCTGTTGAATATGAAGCGGATGGCAGCACCATCGAAGCAACCTACGAGAACGGCGTTAAACTGGTCATGCGTCTCGCCGGATTCAAGGGTGAAGGGGATTGGATCGAAGGCCTGGGAAGCTGCCCGGTTCGCTTCGAAGGCGACAACGGCTGGGTTGAGGCTGGCGACTTCCAGAAAATCGAAGCCAGTGATCCGGGCCTCATTACAGGAAAAACTTACAATCAACTCCGAGGAACCGATCCCGTCGACCACGCTCGTAACTTCCTCGATTGCGTTAAATCCAGGAAACAACCGATTTGTAATTCAACCGTAGCGCGTTATGGCCACATGACCTGCTTTGCCGCTGCCGCGAGTTGGAAGCTGGGTAAGAAGGTCACTTTCGATCCGGTGAAGGAAAGCTTCCCAAACAATGACGAAGCAACCGACATCGGGGTCTTCAGCTATACCCGCCGAAAGGGTTACACGATTTAAATCAAATTCAAAATCTGCAAACGAACCTCATCACTCCAATCAAATAAGACTATGAAATCGATCGCTACACTACTACTCATCACCCTGCTCACAACTGGCTCTCTGCTGGCAGAGGAATGGATCCCTCTCTTTAACGGAAAAGACCTGACCGGCTGGACCGCTGAGGGTGCAGTCGATGTCCAAGTCAGCGACGGTGTCATCGTCGGTAAGCAAAAAACGGTTAAAGGCGGCAACCTCATTCACGAAACCGACTATGACAATTTCGAACTCCGCTTCAGCTACAAAGTAGATTGGCCAGCGAACAGCGGAGTCTGGTTCCGGTTCAACGGAAAAAAAGGCTATCAATTCGATATCCTGAAGCATCCGAAACCCGTCGCCTTTAGTGGCGCTCTCTATTGCCCAGGAAAACTGTTTATTACCAACAATCTCGATGAGTCGCTGGAGAAACGTGATGACTGGAATGAAGGCCGTATCCTGGCCAACGGTGAAGAACTCAAGCTCTGGCTCAATGGCACCCTAGTGGGAGAAGCGAAAGACAGCACCCACAGCAAAGGCAAAATCGCCATCCAGATTCACGGGGGCAAACAGTTCACCGAGATGGGAATCCACATCCGCAGCATCGAGATCCGCGAAATCGATTCCGACACCGCGAGCTGATCCTAAAATCTCCTGTTTGAACAACGGATGGAGGTGGATGAACTCTGATTCAAATTCTCTATTTCTTCTCCTTGGAAGCTTGAGGTACTTCGACCACTTCATACTTCGCTCGGAGCAGCTGGATTTCCTTCTTTAACTCTTGAATGACCTCTTCATGTTCCGGATTGGCATACTGGTTCTGCATTTCATGAGGATCATTTTTCAGGTCGTATAATTCCCATTCCTCTCCGCCCGGAACATCAATACCGTAAAAGCGAATCAGCTTAAATCGTTCTGTCGCTACTCCTTCGTGTCGGCGCACTTCATGAATCCCCGGGTACTCATAATAGTGATAATAGAGGCTGTCACGCCAGTCAGGCGGGGTTTGCCCCTGCATCAATGGTACCAGGCTCTCGCCCTGCATCTCTTCCGGCGCATCGACTCCGGCGATGTCGAGAAAGGTCTCGGCAAAGTCAATGTTTTGCACCAGATCACGATTCCGTGAGCCTGGCTCAGTCACCCCTGGCCACTTCGCGATCAAGGGAGTCCGGAACGATTCCTCATACATGAAACGTTTATCGAACCAGCCATGCTCTCCGAGGTAAAAACCCTGATCGGATGAATACATGACGACGGTATTCTCTGCTAAACCGGAATCTTGCAAGTAAGCCAGTATCTTACCGACATTTTCATCCACCCCGGCCACACATGCCAAATAGTCCCGCATATAGGTTTGATATCTCCATCTCAGTTTCTCCTCTGGATCTGAAAGAGCAGCATATTCCTGATAACGTGCATTTCCTTCTTCCGCCTTCAGGTCTTTGCCCAACCTCATCGTCTTTTCGATCGACATATCCTGCTCACGCGCGGCCGTGCCCCGGCCTGAGTAATCATCAAAAAGGCTCTCTGGCTCCGGGAAGGTCATGTCCTTAAATTTCTCGATCATCTGTGGCAGCGGCTCCCACTCCCGGTGGGGTGCTTTGAAATGAACCATGAGCATAAACGGATGATCCGGAGAGCGGTTGTTCTTGAGCCACTCCAGGGACCGCTCAGCGATCACTTCGGTCGAGTGGCGCCCTTTATATGTGGTCTTATCGTTCTCCCGGATAAAGACGGGATTATGATATCGCCCCTGCCCGGGAAGCACCTCCCAGTAGTCAAAACCTTGCATTTTTCCTCTCAAGTGGATCTTACCGATCATGGCTGTTTGGTAGCCATTGTCTTGCAGGATTTTTTGAAATTGCTGTTGGTCATGATTAAATAAGTCATGATTGTCGAGTTTGCCATTCATATGGCTGTGCTTTCCGGTCAGGAGGGTGGCCCGACTCGGCGCACAAATCGAATTGCCGACGTAAGCACGGTCGAAGACCATCCCCTCACGCGCAAGTTGATCTAAGTTCGGGGTCAGATTCATCGATCCGAAACGGCCACCATAGATCCCCGTCGCCTGAAAGGCATGATCATCAGTAAAGAGCCAGAGGATATTCGGTCTGCTTGTTTGCGCGTTGGTGGAAAGGGAAGAATGGGAAAAAAGCGGGGAAAGAGCGGAAGAAGGATCCTGCTCTGCACCCCTCTGTCGAATGAAAACCAGGATGATGACGAGGATGCCTACACTCGAAAAAAGAGGGATAATGTATTTCTTCATTTTATGGTTTTACTCCGAGTTCTTCTGATCCGCCCGGGTCGGCTAAGGGGTGATTTTTTCGAATACCTTGTCTGATAATTTATTGGGCGCGCGCTCATAGAGCATCTTGGCCATCTGCGCTACCAGTGCGGGTGTTTCTTGAGAAAGATTGCGGGTTTCTCTGTCCGGTGAGTTGTGGTCATAGAGCTCGGTAAACCCATTTTTATGAATGATGAGGCGATGGCTTTCTGTTCGCAGGCTCACTCTGGACCCATGGTAGGAAACTGCCCCGCGGCCGGGAGTACTGGGATTCTCCAGTTGCGGCACCAGGGAGATCCCATCGAGCGCCTCGGGTGTAGGCAGCTCAGCCAATTGGCAAAGGGTCGGATAGATGTCGATGGACTCCACCACTGCTTCGGCCCGCGCCCCGGCGTGCGCGCCTTTGCCAGATCGGATGATCAGTGGCGAGCGCAGCGATTCCTCAAAGAGTGCGTGCTTCCCCCAAATAGAGTGTTCCCCCAGGTGCCAACCATGGTCACCCCAGAGAACAACGATGGTATCTTCGTCTATTCCGAGTTCGTCTAGTTTCGACATCAAGCGACCGACCTGGGCATCCACATAGGTCACACAAGCTGCATAATGGCGACGCACCTCCAGAGCAAATTCAACATCTGCGTTCGGGTCTTTGCCCCAACGATTGTATTTCATGAATTCACCTGATGAATGCCAGGTGGTTTTGCCCTCTGGTTTTTCGGTAGAGAGCGTTTCCGGTAAGCCTGCATCCCGATAAGGCTTCATGTGCTGAGCGGGCGCGCCAAATGGCAAGTGAGGTCGAATCAAGCCGACCGCCAGAAAAAACGGCTTATCAGATTTTTCCAGACGCTCCAGTTCATCTAAAGCGGCATCGGTGATGAGCCCGTCTGGATAGGCAGTGTCCGGGCCATCAAAGCTTTGGTAAACATCCATTTCTTTGGATTTGCCACGTTTTTCTCCATTGGCCAGGCCGTGCATCGCCCCCTTAGGATGTTCCCATAGGCCCGAAGGCATGAGACTTTGATCCCACGATAGCGGCATTTCCAATTGATCTTTATCATCCCAATTCGATCCTCCCCTACCACCGGGATGGTGAGACACTTTGCCAATGGAGACCGTTTCATAGCCATTCTGGCGGAACCAGGCTGGCATGCTCGGACCCACGGATTCCGGGTCCGTTTTCAACTGCTTCGCACGATTAAACAATGCACCATTACCCCCCGGCCCGTAAGTTCCCGTCAGCATCGTGTAGCGCGATGCTCCGCAGGTCGGTGCCTGCACATAGTGGCGAGTAAAAGCCAGCCCTTCAGAGGCAAGTGAGTCAATGTGCGGGCTTTGAATGTAGTCCACCCCATAGCAGCCCAGTTCGGGGCGCAAATCGTCGATGCAGATGAAGAGAATATTCGGCGCAGCGGCCAGGGTGGCAGAGTGAACAAGAAGGATGATTGAAAGGAGACGAAGACTCATATATTTAAGATTCAACGGCTTGAGGGTTCACTTACAAAGCAGCCGTATTGTAACCACGAGAGGCCCGGGCAATAACTGCATTCTCATCCTTAAACCTTAGAGCGCTGATTCCACAATTCAAGGTGTTCATCGAGCCAATTTGCCCCAAAACACCATCCCTTCTTCATCGATCATCGCGATGAAGGATTGTGCGTTCTAGGAAGAGTTTCGGTAAATGGAGTCAGATGCGTCTATTGACAGATAATGAGCCAGTCATTTGGAAGTTCGTCAATATTCTCGTCGCGCCGGAGCTATTGGACGAATACCCGAGGTCATCGGTCAGAATGAAAATGACGTTGGGCTGATCAGCAGTCGCAATAGACTGTAGGATCAGTACATCAAAAAGTTCTTCGAAGGTTTTGCATACGTCTATTGTATGGTTAGATAGGTGGGGTTCTCGACATAAGCCGCAGGGCGGCGGTTGTTTGAGACGTCGTCTTGAAACTGTGCTGCTTTACGGAGCAGGCTATCCACAATTTCCGGGTGCTCATAGATGAGGTTGTGCTGCTCGCCAATATCCTGATCAAGGTCGAACAGTGCTTCGGCATTTCCGTTCTTTATCCGCAACTTCCAGTGTGCGTGACGAATGGCCTCCAGGCGGTTTTCGCGATGGTAATAAAACGCGTCATGTGGTGTCGGTGCACCCTGGGCGAGGGCGGGTAGGATGTTTTTACCGTCAATGACCCGGTCTTGGGGTACAGGGGCTCCGGCGAGTGCGGCGAAAGTTGGGAGCAAATCCAAGGTACTCATCAAGGTATCAATATTCTGGCCAACAGCAATACGTGCCGGCCAGCGCACGACTGTGGGCACGCGCATGCCGCCCTCCAGGGTGCTGCCTTTCTTGCCGGAGAGCGGGGTGGCTTTGCCGGCTTTGGATGGACCGTTGTCTGAGGTGAAGATCACAAAGGTATTTTCGTCGAGGCCGGCAGATTTCAATGTGTCGAGAATTTGCCCCACCGACCAATCGACCTCTCGCAGCCCTTGACGCAGGAGTTTGTCGCGGGTGTTGTAATCGAGGCCGCTTTCCTGCTTCAATTTGGCAGCGATTACCGCGGGCACATCTTCCATAAACGGCGGCGATGCGTGGATCGGACGATGTGGCAAGGGATGCGGCATGTAGAGGAAAAATGGGCGGTCACTGTTGGCCTGGATAAAGGCGACCGCCCGCTCGGTGATACGTTGGGTCAGGTAGTCGGCATCGGGATCGAGTTCGATGACCGTTTCGTTTTCTAACAGCGGCAGGGGCGGAAACTGGAAGCGCTTCTGCGAGGGATGGAAGGGGTGGATATCGTGGCTGTAAGGGATGCCGAAGAATTCATCAAAGCCTTGACGTGTGGGAAGAAACTCAGGCTGATCGCCGAGGTGCCATTTGCCAAATATTCCCGTTTTGTAGCCGGCAGATTTGAGGACTTCGGCTATAGTGACTTCGTCGGGATGCAGGCCCTTTTTATCGCCCGCCAACAAAACCGGAAAGTTTGAGCCGGTCGCCATGTCAATACGGATAGGATAAGATCCAGTCATCAATGCGGCTCGTGATGGCGTGCAAAGAGGAGCTGCCGAATAAAAGCTGGTGAGGCGTGCTCCTTCAGCCGCCATTTGATCAATTCGCGGTGTATCGATATGTTTACCGCCGAAGCAGCCGAGGTCTGCGTAGCCCTGATCATCGGTAAAGATGATGATGAAATTCGGCTTGGACGAGGCGGCCTGTGTGCTTAGCGCTAGTAGGAGCGCAATGAGTGCTTTGCTAAATAGTTTCATCATCGAGGTAAGTTTGGGACTCGTTTTCTCTTTTTGCCGCAGGCCGACTGATTCCATCAGGGGTTCATTAGTTCGGTTGGGTTTCCTGCGCTAGGGTTTCTTGCCGAGAGTGCGGGTCGGGCGAAACTCAGTTTTGGCTCGTCCCTTTTCCTCGTCAGTCAACGGGTTCCAATCCTGCGCCTGATTGCTCACGATCGGCACTTCCGGAAACAGGGTGCCGGTCGGACGCTGCTCGGAACCACGCATGCCGTATTCGCCCAATTTGAGCCGGGTCTCCTCCGCCAACTGGATCATTTCTGCCATACGCTCGGGATGGTCGGCGGCAACATCCCGCTTCTCCTTCGGGTCCTGCTGGAGATTGAACAGACGCGGGGTCATGATCGGCTGCTGCCGCCTCTGCGCCCACCATGGACTTTGCTGCTTGGTCCGCGGCAGATGCAGTTTCCAATCTCCGACTCGGACCGCCTGCAGGTTCTCGCCATTGTAGTAGAAAAAGGGCTCCTGATTGGAGCGGGCGATCGGCTGCCCCGTGAACAGCGGTGTGAGGCTGACCCCGTCATAGACCCGGTCGTCGGGCAGTGCTTCGCCAATAAGCTCACTCAAGGTGGGAAACAAGTCCATCGCATGCACCGGCACATCGAGCACCGCCGGTTGGTGGATCGCGCCCTTCCAATAGAGAATGAACGGCACGCGATGCCCACCCTCCAAGCTGACATACTTGGTCCCGCTGAAAGGTCTTGCATATTCGTTCTTGAGCGGCCCGTTGTCGGAGCTGAAGATAATGAGCGTGTTCTCCAGGATGCCATTCGCCTCGAGCGCCTTAAGCATCTCGCCGATCCCCCAGTCCATCTCCTGAATCACATCACCCCGCACCCCGTCCTGGGAAGACCCCGCAAACTTCGGCCCCGCCTGGTAGGGCGTGTGCGGATAGTTGTGCGCGAAATAGATGAAGAAAGGCGCGTCCTTAAACTCATTGATGTGCCGGACGAGGCGCTCGGTGTAGAGCGTGGTCAGCTGGTCTAAGGGCGTGCCCGTGATAATCACCTCCCGGCCATCATAGAACGCATCATTGTGCCCCATGTTATCCGGTGCGCCATAGTAGTGGTCGAAGCCCTGGTTGAAATAGGAGAACGTCTCCTCCTTGCCCAGGTGCCATTTGCCAATCATGGCGGTGGTGTATCCCTGCTGCTTAAACTGCTCAGTAAGTGTGATCTCATACGGACTTAGACCCAGGAACCAATGCGCCTCCCGGTTTTGATTGATCCCCATGTAGAGACCATTGCGCTGAGGATAGGCCCCCGTCAGAAATGCCGCCCGCGAAGGAGAACAAATCGAGGCCCCGGTATGGAAATCCGTGAAGCGCAATCCTTCCGTAGCCATCCGGTCGATGTGCGGTGTCTTCACCTTGGTCGCGCCATAACAGCTTAGGTCCGAATACCCGAGGTCATCGGTCAGGATGAAAATGACATTGGGCTTGGTTGGCTCGGCGTGGGCGCTTACCGCAAGTAGCAGCGCAAGGAGTGTTACTAAAGCATTTCATCATTTGGCTTTGGGAGGATCGTAGCTTTGCAGCAAAGCTTTGAGCTCGGCGACGACATCAGGATATTCATGATACAGATTCGTCGTTTGCTGCAGATCGTTTTCTATGGGAAATTTGCTTTATTTGTATTCAGGCTCCGTATTGTTGCTCGGTCCGACTGTTATACAGTGTGTGTCCCTTAATTTCTTACGTTCTTACGCCAATCTTTGAGTGTAATTGTTAGACACCAATGTTCTGTAGTGGTTTGCCTTTAAAGTTATCTTGAACTCGGTACGAGCCGATAAACATGGACTTGCTCGGGGGCGAGGGAGCCTTGCAATGTTGCTTCGTGAATCTGCAGGCCAGCGGGCCTATCCTCAAACATTGGCTCTAAGTGATAACCCTTGAGTATCGGAATTTCTTCATCCAACTCATGGGTCATGATGTTTTCTGTGCTGAAGACCACGAGCATACTGTCGTCGCCGCGCGTCCACTGCGCTAAATGAAATCGCGGCTTCGACGACTGAATAAGTATTCGCTTGCCAAACAGATAGGGCAGTATGGTTTCTATTTCTTGTGCCTGCCGCCCGATTTCCTGCCAGAGTTCCGGTGCTTGTTGATCGAGAGTGAGGGCACCGTTTATTTTCTGGTTATCGTAATAGGTGTAATAGAGCACGCCTTTGACGCCAGCGACCAGTGAGCCGTAGAGCATGTTACGTGATTGGGAGGGCGTCGGGAAGAGACCCCGTTTCACCCAGCTGAAGGATTGCAGATTGGCGATCGGCACCATTCCCGCTTCGAGGACCTGAGCGGCTCTGACATTGTATAGCTGATAGCAGCGTTCCAGAAGATTTTTCGGAGTGAATCCGGGCGGGTTGCCCACGGGATAGCATTGAAGCCCGACCAGGTCGACGCATCCTTCATAGTCAATATAACTACGGTAATGATCGACCCTTGCGGTTCCACCGCTTCCGTACGTCAGCCGATTCGGGGTGATTTGTTTCGCTTGAAGATGACGAGCTCGCAACTGCTCCGGAGTACTGTAATTTTGTGAGTTGGTAATGTTAAAGTCATCCGCAATGGTCCATGCCATGATCGCTTCGTTATCTTTCATCCGCTCAATCAGAATATCCATCGACTGGATATGGAGCTCAGCAAAGATGGCCACCTCATCCTCTGCGGCTTGGTCAAGAAAAGTGTAGTCAGCCTTCCGGCTGGTAGGATCGACCGATCCATGAAACACGTTTAAGCCATTTGTTCGAATAGCTTTCAGGTCTTTATCGCGATCCTTGCCATAGCGCTGGCCGGACCATGAAACATGGTAGATACCAAAGGGAAAATATGGCTCTCCGTTGCGTAAGATGGTTCCCTGATCATTTATGGTTGTGCTTGAATTTGCACCATAGAGCAGGGCGGAGCACAGACTGAATACGCAGAGACGAACGAATAGGCGCATAGGGAATCTTTATCAAAGTTGATGAATGATTACCATCACAAGCGCAACCATCATGGTTTATTCTTTGAGTAATCCGCGTTCGCGGGCCTTGCTGACAACAAGTAGGAGCGCAAGGAGTGTGTTGCTAAAGCATTTCATCATTTGGCTTTGGGAGGATCATAGCTTTCCAGCAAGGCTTGAAGCTCGGCGACGACCTCGGGATATTCATGATACAGATTCGTCGTTTGCTGCATATCGCTTTCCAAGTCGTAGAGCTGCGCGGGAGGTGCACCTTCTTTGTATTTACCATTCTCGATATCGCTGTTCGTGTAGCCGGCATAGCTAATGGCGGCAGCACCTCCGAAGGCATGCGCGCCCCGCTTAGCCGCAGTGAAGCCGCCGCTACTCTGGGCCCCGATATACATCCACTTGCCTTTGCGGATACCGATATGACTGAATTTGTTGGGAGATATAATGGTGTAGTCGCGAATGGAGTTTTCCGGATTCCCGGTGAGGGCTTCGAGAATACTCACGCTATCCCGGGCCTGCCCGTTCTGGATGCTTTGGCCCGTCAGTTCTGCGAACGTGGCAATCATATCGACGTTGGAGATAAGCTGGTCTGAAGTGGATCCCGCTTCAATTTTTCCGGGCCACCAGGCGATAAAGGGCACGCGGTGCCCGCCTTCCCAGATGCCAAACTTAAAGCCGAGGAGTTCCCCATTCATTCGATGCCCCATGTCCCAGGCATCCTGCCCGCTAACGTTGAACATGCCACCATTGTCACTGGTGAAAATAACCAGCGTATTGTCCGCCACGCCTAGCGCCTCCAGAGTCTGCATGATCTCACCGACCATCCAATCAAGTTCGTGAATGTAATCCCCATAGGGCCCCGCCTGACTGGTCCCCTGAAAGCGAGGGTGGGGCGTAAAGGGGTGATGGATGTTGGTGGTCGCCAGATAGAGGAAGAATGGATTCTTTCCCTGTGCCTTCATCCACTCCACCGATTTCTCGACCAGCTTCGTGCCCACCATTTCATCATCGTAAAGTGCATGGGCGGCATCGGCACCACCAATGCCGCTGAGATTCATTTTCTCGGGAAACGGACGTGTTTTGGCTTTTTGCCTACGGACAAAGGGGTCCTCTGGATCCAGACCGACCACGTGGTGGTCCTCGACATAGACAAAGGGCGGGTGGCTGTTCACCACCGGCACGCCGAAGTAGGTGTCGAAACCGACTTCGAGCGGCCCCGGTTTGAGTTCACCGTTCCAGTCCGGCCTGTTCTTGCCAAAACCTAAATGCCATTTCCCAAAGCAAGCGGTTGCATAGCCGGCCTCCTGTAATACGGTCCCAATCGTTTGCTGGTCTAGGTCAATGATGAGTCCATCATTCAGCATGACGGGTTTGCTGATGTTTTTGCGATGCGGATATTCCCCCGTCAGGAGCGCATAGCGCGATGGCGTGCAGACTGCCGAAGCCGTATGGGCATCGGTAAACTTCCTCCCCTCCGCCGCCAGCTTGTCGATATGCGGCGTTTGCACCTTGGTCGCCCCATAGAAGCCGAGATCGCCATACCCGAGGTCATCGGCATTGATCAGGACGATGTTCGGCTTAATATCTGCATGTAAACAATGACCAACGGCAAGTGCTATCAGGAAAATGAAAGCTCTCAGACTACACATGTTCTACCTCCAGTTTCTGGTCTTTTGAAATGGTGATCGCCTTAGTAAATACGATGACCCGAGACTCCTTGTTCTTGGTCAGCTTAACGTCAACATCCTGCCCATCGACTTTGACAATCGCTCGATCTGCTTTCGCACCTGGTGCCAGATCCAGCGTAAGTTCTTTGAGGTTGAGTTTTCCATACGTTAATTCAAGCGAGTTCATCTGTTTGCCTTCCTTAACCGTCTGAGTGAAGCGCCCCCAGCCTTCGGCGGCCGTGAACGCAGCTCGAAAATCGTCCTGCTGCATCTTCGGACCAAAGGCGAGTTTGCCCGCTGGACCATCATAGTGGTAGCCCGAGACGGCCATGTAAGCACCATAGCTGGCCATGGCCCGGGCATAATGGTCACTGCACTCAATCTCGTTATAGGGATTACGAAGTGCAGGCTGGTAGCGGTCATTGATGGCCTTACCAATCGCCAGGCCTTCCTCCAGCATATCCTCCCAGATCATGTGGGTGGCAACTTGCCATTCAAATCCGGTCATGCACTCGTTTAAGTATCCGGCAAATCCCCTGTTGCTGAGTCGGGACGATTCTGTCCCTTGTGGATATGAGCACATGATGAGTCCGGCATCTCCGGCGGTGGCGTACCAACGCCCCCCGGTAAAGGTTTTGCGGAAAATTCCCACATCGGGAACGAAGTTATAGGTCCAGAGCGCTTTCAGGGCCTGCCGTATTTTATCCTGCGGCAGGATCCGGCCGATGCCGACATTCCAAGCCCAGGAGTCCCCCATGATCTGGTCAATGTGGCACCCGTCATCAGAGCCATTCGCTTTGGGAAACTTGGGATCCCGTTTGTGAATAAAATAGCCGTATTCCTCATTCCACAAGTTCTCGACCACGGGAGTCACTCCCTTGACCACCAGGGCTTCGTAGCGCTCCGCCAGGGTCCCCTCACCCATCTGCCGGGCCATCACCGCCGATGCTTTCAGGGCTGCATGATAGAGGTTGATCAACCACGGGACTTCTCCATGCCAGGCCGCATCGAGAGTATTGTGCTGAGGGCCGGACAAAATCCCATCTTCATCGGCGTCCCAGGTCTTGATCACATACTCCATCGAGAGCTTGGTGCGTGGCCAAATGCTTTCCAGAAAGCTCATATCGGTGGTCATCTGAGACTCTCTTAAAACCCGCAGAATCGTGCCACACTGACCGTCGACAGCTTGCGAATGCTTGCCCCCGCCGTATCGATAATGAATCAATCCCGACTCCTGAAATCCCAGTCCGTATTCTACCTTGTCACGGCACTCACGCTCAATTTCTGGAAAGAGTCGGGCCAGGCCATGCGCATACTGCCAGACGTGCGTGCAGTTGCCGGGGCAACACTTCACGCCTTCCTCAAAATTATAATGCTCCAGTCCGTCAGCTCTAATGAATCGCTGGGTTGTCTGAGTCTGGATACAATCGAGTGTCACAAAAGTCCGCTCGAGAAACCAGTAGGGCAAAGTCGAATCATACCAGGTGTCCACCCAGGACCGGGTTGATTTCCGCAAGTCCTCCTCTCTGGAGGAGACCGATACCGCAGCTTCACTCGCAGAAGACCATAAGCTGGCATAGTGGTGGCGTATGTTCCCCCATTTCTCTAGAGGTGCTGCGCGGTCCCAAGTCTGACTGCTTTTGGCATCAAAATTAGGAAAGCGCCAGGACAGGGCAAAACGCAGTGATTTCTCTTCACCCGGTTTGAGTGTCAGTGTTTTTCCGAGGGATGCCTTGGTCGTGCGAGCGGTGTCACCTGAATTCAATGAGCCGGAGCCCCTGGCAAACGCATCCTCCTCCAACTGCAGGTTCACCCAATCTGGTTTCTCTTCCAGTAAACCCAGGGCCATCGCCCCATAATCCGGTTGCCCGGTGAGCGCAGGGAAATGAATCGGGCGCGTCGAGAATTCAAAATGGTCGGCGGCGATGTAGCCACCCGGCCCGGCGTCGATGATTTCGATCCGGGCCTCTTTCCCCATCAGGTCTTCCACATTCCAGGAGGCCCCGCGCATTTTATGCGAGTTCATGGCCCTGGTGGAACGGATCGCTTTGCCATCGATGATGAGTCGAACTCCGGTTGCTTCAGAACGGAATCCACCAATCAGGAAGTTGATAAAGGGCTTCTCCAGCTTGAACTGCGGCGAAACCAACTTACCTCCCGCATGGACTCCGCCTTGAGACATGGAGTAGGCAATTCCCTTGCCCTGATACGCCGAGGGCTTGCCTCGCCCCCGAAGTTTCGTTTTCGTGGGACCTTTTCCGAAACCCTTACCTTCAATCGTCCACTCCCCGTAGTCGTCAGATTCAAAATCTGCGAAGACCACCGCATCGGGGTCTCCTTCATCGGAGCCGGTTTGCATGGAATGTTCAATCGCACTCAGGCAATCGAATTCCCGGTAAGCACATTCACGCCAGCAATAGTCACTGTCCTGAACCAGCGGGTTACTCGGATTATCGACCCAGCCCGCAATCGCCACTTTCACCTCACGGTCAGATTGATTTTTGACGGTGTATCGAAGAACCACCACCGGGTAACTGGAATCGTCGCGATTAAGTGGAATGAGTGGTGTATAGGCCTCCAGCTCAGCGCTTACAGGGCAGGACTTGTCTTGGTATTCAACCTTCGCCATCGGATAGTGGCTCGTAAAGGTGATGTCATTGAAACCGGACTGATCCAGTGAAAAGGTCTTCCCGTCCACCTTCAGAACAAAGCCCTGGTGAATGGGTGATTCAGGATCATCCGGTTGCAGGTAGCGGGGACCACTTCCTGTATTTTTAAGATCCGGAAAAGAATCCAGGTTCCAGTGCCACAACCGACCATCGCCACCCAGATAAATCTGACCGGTGCAGATCCCATTGATCGGCATGCCAATAAATTTGAGGTCTTCGCCCGTGGCAGAGAGCGGTTTGCCTCGCTCGTATAAACTGGCAATCCATTCCTTGCTTAACTTCTTATCAGGAGGAACAATTTTCTTAAAATCCTCCGGGGTGAAGGGACCCGCCATGATCGGCATCCGCCCGGCGAGCAACATGGCTGAGGTTAATCCCGCCGTCTTGATAAAATCACGACGTTTGAAATCGAACGGAGTGCAGGTGTCAGGTTCACATCCGCAGGACACCTCGGTTGATTGCTTCTCTTGGTTCATCATAATTGGGAATTATTCCTTATGGTTAAACATATTGTGGTGATATAGATCCAAAATCTGGCTTTGATCCAGCGCGGCTTCGACAATGATGAGCTCGTCAATCGCCAGCGGAACCCGGGCCGTTTGAACCCACTTTCTGGGGAAAAGCGTCATCGGAATGGCGGCCGTTTCTTTAATATTGGTCGAGATGTCGAGGGCCCCGTCCGCTTCTGATGCCATGATATCCGTTCGAAAACGCGGTGTGACGCCTTCTCGCTGGCCATTGAGATAGCATATAATTTCAGGCCGACCGTCCGGCAAGGTATTGCCGCTATAAACCACCGCAAAATGATGCCATTGACCATCGTTGATCGCGGTCGTGCCATCCAGAAAGTAAGCACCAAACGAAACCCCCGCCACAGCCTCATCCTGCAAACGTCGGACGTATGTTAAAAAGGCAGGATTCGGCTTAAAAGGACTCAGGTCATGCGAGCCCCAGCCTACAATCGGTTGTGTTCCAATTTCCTCAGGTGACAGTTTGATCCAATGCGAAACCGTGCGTGGTGCGTTGCCTTCCAACCCGGCCCAGCGTGCCTTGGCTTGAGCCAGGGGCTGATGGGTCTGAATAGCACTTCCCCACTTGCCCGGAATCTGGTGAAAGGCATCCGGATTATCAATCTGCTGCAGCACGGCTGCCGCATCGCCAGCGGCCGGGTGTACTCCGCCCGCATCCCCTAACGCACTTTCCTCATCAAAACTCCAGCGTAGATAGGTAATGGATTCCGGTAGCTCATTGAGAAAATGAGTGGGTTCCGTGACAATATCTTTGAGACGGCCGATCATATCCACCGCTCGGGCCATCCCGGCGTCGAGCGTTTCCAACGGAAGCGATTGCTGGCGCGACTGCACCGCGGCCTCCCCGGTAAAAACATGCACTTCATGCGGTAGCCCTTGGCGTGAACGCACCCCGAACTCCGTACCCAGATCGACCACCTGCATCTCCGGGGTTACGACTTGAAACCCAATACCGGCTTCCGGAACGTGAAACCAGGCCGTTCCATAGTTCAGATAGAGCTGGTCCGGTTGATTCAGGGTTAAGTCTGCCGGGCCACGGACAATGGCACGAATGCCATTAGGAAAAAGAAGTTCAACCGTGCCCTGCTTGAGTTTGGCCCGCGATCCCAGCGTCAGCACATCCGACGTAAGCACTGTTTCTCCGGTGATATCGTGGGAGACGTTTACCCGTGTGCCCGGACTGGTCTTCACCGCCACCCGGATCTGGTCTTCCGATTGGAAATTCTCAAAAAAGATCAGCAATCCCAGAGAAATAATGAGTGCCGCAGCCATAGCTATCACTCCCCACTTTTGGACATTTCGATTCAACGGGAAACGCCCCGAAGGGGCATCGGATACCACATCCGGACGCAGCAACTCCTGGCTCTGGTGCAGACGTGACATGGCACACTCCAACGTTGTGTACTCGAGGTACAGATCGACGAGTTTAGGATCACGACTGATCTCGCTGAGCAGGGCCGTGCGCTCCTCTGCCGGTAACGCGCCATCGAGCAAGGCCTGAATCCGCGCTTCGAGTTCATGCTCCTGCCTCATGTCGCCTCCTCCATTACCAATTCAGAATGAATACACTGGCGCAGCATTTTCCGGATACGCACCAGCGAGACGGAGAGCGATTTCGGACTCCGTTCCATGATGCGTGCACATTCCGAAAGCGACTTCTCATGCTGGTGGTGACTGAGGACGAGGAGCCGATCGTCATCCTTTAACTTCGTCAGGCAGTTTTTCAGCGCAGAAACCGCAGCGCTGGGAGCCTGGGGAGGCTGCACTTCAATCCGCTCGATGATCTGCCGGGCTAATTCATCGTTCACCACCAGCCAGTCCCCGCGTTTACGCTGGGTCATCCAGGCGCGGGCTTCCCAGTAGGCCACCGCCAGTGCCCACGACTTAAAACTCGTGCCCGGCTCAAACTGCGAGCGCTTTTCCCAGAGCACCAGATTCGTTTTTTGCAGGATGTCTTCCACTTCCGAGCTTCCGGGCAGAAGCGAGATGAGAAAAGCATGCAGTACCTCCTGATGACGAGTCAGTTCAGTCACAAATGCCCCGTCCAGGGGGCTATTGAGTTGAGAATCAGCCATGCTATTTAAATCCCTACCCTATATAACAGCATGGAAGCCAATGGTGACTAACGCGTTTTTTCGATTTCTGCTCTTTTTTCTTCTCTTTCCCCGATCCCTACTCCTTCTCTAAGATGCTCCGGAAAGTGTGGCTATACTGAGGGTTTAAGGGGTCATTCCGTAATTCTTGTTATTGACTACTCATTCGTCCACACCAGACTGCGACTCATACCTCGGAGCTTACAACTTGAATCTGAAAAAGCCGTTTATCACATCATCAACCGTGGGAACTATCGGCAGGATTTATTTATTCATGATGCTACTCACCTTGCCTTTGAGGCTTGTCTGTTCGTCAACAAAGGAAAAGCTGAAATCCAGTCCGACCTTAAGTCAGCTGCACGGAAAGTCGCCATTCACCATGCTCAAAAAGCAATCAAGTGCTCCGAATACATTGGTTACTACAATTGAATATGGGTGTTTCTCAATCAATCAGTCGACATCGCAGCAGGCTTATACAACTACAAAAGAAAAAGCGAGTAGACTCCGAAGAGTGAATTACAATAATTACGGAATGACCCCTTTATGAAAAGACTACACCGTTTTGTACTCATCCTCTTTCTCTTCTCAGAGACTGTCCTCTGGGCACAGATCACTCTGACGCCTAAGTCTATAACGCAGGATTCCTTTACAGCCAGGTTGGATATTGCACTGGAGCCCTCTCTCACGAACAGTGATTTTGAAATTCAAGATGGGGCGGTCACTTACGGAAGTGAGGGCACTTCCATTGGAATGGTCGTCACAGCGGTTACCGGTTATTCCCCGGAAAAGGCCAGGGAAGTCTCTTCTCTGGGAACCCTGGCTGCCTACCTTGATGAACTACCGTCTGCATCCATCACCGCAGAAAAAGGCCACCTCGGCGTGGTGAATCGTGACGTTGACGCAGGAGAAGCAATCATCTTCACCATCACGGACCTCAAACTGAATCCCGACCAATCCCTCATCATCCCCACTGTGAGCACCCGGATGTACACCCGTGACGACAGCTCAGATTTTTTTGTCTATGACTTCAGCGAAAATGCAATTTTACTGAAAGAGCTGAACCGGACCGGGCCGGGCACCAACAGCTTCAAAGCCGGCACGATCGCACTTGAACATGGTGACAAACTCATTTTCTCAGCGGGAGTTTCCGGGACTCCATCTTGGAGACTGGGGCTAATCCAGATCGATCTCGTCAAAACCGAAGCGGAAAACACCCAAAGCAGCGTTGCCGTCACCCCGACGCGTGGAATCAACTCAACGCAGGACTACAGCTATATTGGGATGAATGGAGCTTCACACAAGATACGGGCTTTTTTTCCTGATCCCGATGAGTATCCCGGGCCTCGCCCTTGTGCCATCTTTTTTCATGGAGGCGGGTGGTCCGGCGGGTCCCTTTCTCAATTTAATCCTATTTGTGATTACTTAGCGGGGCGCGGAATGGTAGCGATCACCGCTGACTATTCCTTACTGACCAAGGAGCAAAAGGAAGCCTTGCCTGCAGGTGAATCACGGAAACGGATTTGCGTTATCGATGGGAAAACTGTCATCCGCTGGGCCAAAGCCAATGCTGAGGAACTGGGAATCGATACGAAGCGTATCGCGGCCGGCGGAGGCTCCGCAGGTGGGCATATCGCAGCGCTGGCCATGATGGATCAGCAATACAATAATCCGAAGGACCCTCAGGACATCGACACCGCAGTCCAGGCATTCCTGCTCTTCTGCCCAGCCTTTACGACCTTAGATCGTGACCAGAAACCTGACGTGAATGTCTTTCATCATCTGGAAGGTGACTGGCCTCCCACACTCTTCCTCGTCGGTGAAACCGATGGCTGGAAGAACTCAAGTGATGCTCTGGTCTATGAATTAAAGGCTCGTGATGTCGATGTCGAAAACTGGATGGCCCCGGATCGAGGTCACATGTTTTTCAGGAAAGAACCCTGGAACACCCTAAGCATCCTGAAACTCGATCACTTTCTGGTGGAAAGAGGATTTCTGCAAGGGCCCTCAAATCTCAAAACCCCGGAAGAGACTCTCCTTCAGGTTCCCTGAGGGTTCATGTGAATTTCTTTGCGCCTAAATGTGCACTGCGCTTGAGGTCCAGAAATCGTTCATCCTGCTCGAGAGACACTGAACGGGGCAACTTGGATTTAATTCAATGAATCATTCACCTCGTAATCCCCGGTCGCATACTGCAGTGCTGGAATTAAGAATTGCAGGAAACGCTCATTGGACCAGGTTTTCTCAGCGTGGCCGAACGATGAGAAAAAGACCCTCCCCTCACCATGTTGCTTCAGCCAGGCAATGGGTACGTAGTCGGTTTTCATCTTTTTGACAGGCGGATCTGATTTTTCGATATTCAGGGACAGTAGGATCCGCACTTTCTCTTTTGAGAATTTATTAAATTCATAAATTTCGTCATTAAACTGGAATTCAGGTTCGTCGAAGATCCCCTTGATTAAACCATGCTCCGGTTCATCGACGTTGATGGTTACCGTATTTTTCGGTCCCCAGGGATGTCCATAAAAGGCACCGCCTACCATTTCGATGTATTCCGGAATTTTTTTATTACAATCCGTGGCGCCATGCGTGCCTAGAAATCCACCACCCTTTGCGACATATTCCACCAGATTGTTTGCGAGCCGTTTGGCATTGGCCAATTGCTTCTGTTGTTCCTCTTTCGGAATCTCTTTGAATGCATTTTTGGCGACAGGGCGAACAAAGACATCACCGGTTGAATTGGGGAAAATGACCGCATCAAATTGTTTCAGTGCTTCCGGTTCGAAGTTGGCTAGATCCAGTGAAATAACGGATTCATAGGCACCGGTCACTTCCCCGATCATTTTGAGGGTTTCGACCGCTGTCAGCATTCCATTACGATGCGGCCCCCAGGAAATCCCATAGATGAGCACTTTGCGTTTTTGCTTGGGTTCCACTTTGAGTGGAATCCCTGCGACAATTTCTTTCGCCTTAGCGACCAGGTCGGTGTTGGGCTGAAGTGGCTTATCAAAGCCGACATTAAATTCTGTGATCAGGTCTTCACTTAACGTCGTCGCTTTGACTGGAGAGCATGGGACGAACAGGAGGGCCAATGAGCAACTTAGAACAAATACTGATTTCATCATCTTAGCATGAGTTGAAAATGACGCTTCACCAGACTAAATCATAAAATCTACAGACCCGTCCTAGTCGAATTCAAACGAAAGCCATCAACTGATCGGGTCATCCAGTCGCTGCATTTCCTCGGACTAAACTTGCTGCATGGCCTTGAGTTGGATCGCGAATTCCGGATTTCACACTATGAAGGCTTAATTGCAACGATTACGGAATGACCCCTTTCATCCAATTCGTCTGTGGCCAGCGATTGATGCCATTGTGGTTCTGCTGGGGAGCTCCCGGCGTGCTGCGTCCTTGCTCAATGAGTTGAGTGAGTAAGGTTGTCAGTTCTTTCTCTACATCGGGCTGGCTGGCAATCAGGTTGGTGGTTTCACCGGGATCGGCTTCCAGATCGTATAGCTGATACTTGGGCAGGCCCTGTTTCGCCGCTTCTTTTTCATTAGGTGAAGTCCAGCCACCGGAACCTGCGCAGTAGAGCAGCTTCCACTTTCCTTTCCGTATTGAGAAAAGCCCGGAAAATGAATGACCAACAATATGGTCTCGGTTATCCGCTCCCTCTTCTCCCTTGAGAGCAGAGAGATAACTGAAGCTGTCTTCGCCGGCATTGTCAGGCAGCTCAACTGCAAGAATTTCTGCAACCGTCGCGAAAATATCGCCGAGGAGTGTGAGTCGGTCTGTGCGTGAACCTGCTGCAATGGCATCCGGCCAGCGCACGAGGTGCGGGACCCGTAAGCCACCTTCCCAGAGATCGGCTTTGCTGCCTCGGTAGATATAGCTCGGATAGTGATCTTTTGCCTGCATCTCCTTAATATTAGCCGCCCGCGAACAGCCGTTGTCCGCGGTGAAAATGATGATGGTATTCTCCGCGATCCCACGTTCGTCCAGCGCATAGAGAATACGTCCGACACCGGCATCGGTCTGCATACAGAAGTCGCCATAGGCATTGAGCCCACTCTTACCCTGCCACTCTTCCGTCGGATAGATCGGTGTGTGCGGGCTGGTCAATGGCACGTAGAGGCAGAATGGTTTCTCCGGATCGGCCTTGAGAATGTAATCGGCGGCACGGTTGCAGAACTCATCCAGGGTTTGCATGGGATCGAAGTTGTCCGCAATCGGTCCCTTCCGCATTTTCCCATAGGTGGGGATATTCTCTCCACGTGCTGTTTCGGTGACGTTCGTGGACGTGTAATGGTTATTCTCAATATACACGTAAGGCGGAAAGTCCAGTGACGCACCGTGCCCCCAGAAATAATCGAAGCCATTACTGGTCGGGGTGCGGTCGATTCGCTTCGACCAGTCGACCGTCTTTTTCCCCGAGAGTGGTAAGCCCATTCCGAGGTGCCACTTACCAATCATCGCGGTCGCGTAGCCTTGCTGTTGGTAGAGGGTGGCAAAGGTGAGGCGATCTTCTTGGATCAAGGGCGGGCCATACCCGTCGAGCACCCCTCGTTTAAGAGAGGTGCGCCAATTATAACGACCTGTGAGGACATTATAACGGGTTGGAGTGCAGACTGAGGAACTGGTGTGTGCATCGGTGAAGATCATTCCCTCCGTTGCCAGCCGATCGATGTTCGGCGTCTTAATCTTGGAATCTGGATTTAAGGAGGAGACATCACCGTAGCCCATGTCATCGACTAGAATGTAGACGAGATTCGGAGCCTGCTTCGCACAGGCTGTTGAAATCATGGTTGAGGTAAGAAGTAAGCAGAGGAGGTTTTTCATTGGCTGAGGGAGCAAACGTTGCCCTTAAAACATGGCATTATATTCTATTGCTAGAACCCTTGAGGTCAATGCGGCGATATCTCTGTTATTATCAATCATCCTGGTAAGCTGTGCAGAGCAAAATCGATCGAGTTCAAATGGAACGACTGATACTTACCGTGTTTCCTGGAAAAAAACGGCCTCGTTGACGACTTTGCCTTGCACATCATGATGCTGAAAAGAGATTTGGGGCTGACCACTCTGGCGTGAGACCTGCACTGATAGGAATCCGCCCTTGATCCGTAAGAACTGATGTTCGGCGGTTTTCATGTCCGCACTAAACCCGCCTGCATGCTGATCACTATGGGGTCCGCAGGAAAATTCATGAACTCCGGTTTCTTCGTCGATGGCATGGTATTGCCAATGCCGATCACCGTTGGCGACAAAGAGATTTTTCTGTTTGCTGATAAAGCGACGGAGCTCATCCCCTTCATGCTGAAAGACCAGGTTGGCATGATTATCTTTTTTGTTTTTGCGGTCCGGCCCGACGATGGGGGTTGAGCTAATCAGGACTTTGAAGGTGGCATCCGACTCTTTCACAGTATCGAAGAGCCATTGCTTCTGTTTCTGACCCAGGATGGTTTTCTCAGGCCCATCCGGGAGATTATTTGGCGACCGGTACTCTCTGCCCTCCAACATCCAAATTTGTAAATCCTTCCCCCAGCGGACAGTACGATATGGTTGTTCACCGACAGGAAATTGCTCAGCGAAAACGTCCAAGCCGATCTCCCAGGTGAGCGCTCCAAAATTCTGCCCGGGCCAGGCATCATTTTTAGTAATATCATGGTCGTCTTTCATGAAATAACTGGCTGTGTAGCGGTGCAGCTTACGATTGAAGGGCATCGCGTAGAGTCGGGTCATTTTGAAACGGGCCAAATCCCTGCTTGGAGCCCAAGGATTAGGCTTATCATAGTATTCAATGTCCCCGGCATGAACAAAGAAGTGCGGCTTGATCTGATCCAAGATCGTCTGGTAGATCGTATGCCCATTTAAGTCATCATCCATGCGCTCATAATCACCACACGTGGTGATCACCCCGCAAATGTCGATGACTTCATCTGCTAAAGGGGCGGTCATAAAGCTACCCTCGAGCACGGAAGCCGCCGAATCGCCAGAGAGAGGGCGTCCTTTGATGAGTATGTGATAGCGGGTCCCAGGCTGAAGCTGGGTGATCTGGAATTGTCGCGTGTAATCTCGATGCGCATCGACCGGATGCCATCCGGTGTCGATTTTCTGCTCCTCTGCATTTTCAGGCCAATAGGTGAGTCGCACCTCGCCGGCTACGCCCGGAACCGCGCCTTCCATCTCAGCCAGCGTTTTCCCCTCTGGAAGCTGATCCATTCCATCATAACCGGGAGCCGTTTTTCTCACGTTCAACTTCTTGAGCGCGATAAACGACACCCCGGGGCGAAGCCCTTCCGGAGTTTGAGTCAGTCTGGTCCAGATGATAGCAGAATCCGAATCAACTTCGCCGATCTTGATTCCATTCGCCATATGTACTTCCGCCAGAACCAGGGACAACTGTATAGATAGAGCAAGACTGCTTAGGATGAGGAGGCGGAATAACTTCATATTTCATTCTAAAAACGAGGAGAAGACCCGTCAATCGTCGAGGATGAATTCACTCACAGTGAATTGCATCCGGTGATTGAGTCGAGCGGCTGCGAGGACACCACATACAAGTGGTTCATGCCTAAAGTAGATAGAGAATCTGTCTCACTCCACTACAAAAAAAACCGGCCACTCTCTGGGAGTGACCGGCTTTAAATCAAAACTTCGTGGGACGTATTATTTCTTACGACGTAAGAAATAAAGCGCACCTAAACCGAGTCCAAAGAGTGCAAAGGTGGATGGCTCTGGAATCGCGGTGTAATTCAGGAAAATATCATTTCCAGACTGGCTAAAGGCCAGGGCGCCTTGTGTGACTGAGAAGTCGTTACCAAGGCTGTCTAGGGAAATCGTGCCCAAGTTAAAGATATCGGTAGTGTCTGTTATTAAAGGGCTATTGCTGTTATCGAATACCAGCCAGCTCTGATCGGAATCCCAGAAGCTATCAGTAAAATCGACAGTAGATGTGCCCAGATCGAAAGTCAGATTAAAGTCGACGTTGTCTTCAATGCTGAGTGCTCCACCCGTGACATCAACTCCATCAAAATTGTTTCCTCGGCCAGCAGCTGTATTATCAATCAGTTCCCATTCGACAACGGAATTCTCCTCTAAATTTAAATCTGCGCTATTGGTGAAAATTCCCGGGCTGTTACCAGGTGACAGGGTTCCACCACTTTCAATGGTGGTGACCAAACTTGTCGATCCAGATCCAGTTAACGTATTTCCAGCCGCCAAGACGATGGTTCCTGTCCCATTGACGATTCCGTCGGCAACGATGCTGGTTGTAAGAGCTACCGAAGAGTTATTAGTGAGGGTCGCACCAGTAGCAACATTGATCTCAGCAGAATCGTTGACCGAGCCTGTCCCGTCCAGGACCAGTGTTCCGGCATTGACGTTGGTGTTACCGGTGTAGGTGTTAACAGCGTTGAAGTTGGTGGTGCCGGAGCCGTCACCAGTAATGTCTATATAGTTACCGGAAATCACACCATTTACGTTCAGGGTGCTGCTATTCGTAGTTTCCAACTTTACCAGACCAGCGGTGGTTTCGTTCTGCGAAATGGTATCGAGAGTTACTGTCCCGCCATCAGTGACTTCGAGTATACGTTGCCTATCGTTATTGCTTCCATTGAAGTTAATGTTGTTGGAATTCGTGGTGAGATCGAGCCCGTCTCCGAGGTTCAGAACCGAGTCCCCAGGACCGGTCCGTTGGATGTTGAAGTCCCCGGTGTAAGTCAAATTGGTTCCTGACCGGAGGAAGGTGGTAGAACGGCCGATCGTGACACTACTGGCGTTACCGCCAAAGGTGGAGCCGCTTTCAAAGGCCACGGTGCGGTTGTTGACTGTATTTCCAATGGTGATAGTCGAACCCGTATTGAAATTAACGGCGCCTGCAAAACGGAGTTGATCACCGGGTCCAGCCCCACCTATTCGCCCACCCGTCAGGTTGACCGTCACGGTGTTGTTGAGGATGGATTGATTCACACTTAAAAGATCTCCACCGCTCATATTCAAGGTCCCCGTCCCCAAGCTGTTGGCGTTGTTGATTGAAATGCTTCCGGAGCTGTGGTTGATGGTGCCGGTGAAAGCCGAGTTGTCGCCATTCCAATTTCCATCGACAACGCTGGTGATCGTCCCTGACCCCGCGAGCACGCTGTTAAAACCAACACTGGCGGCTCCTGTGGTATCCAAGGTGGTGAACGAGAGTGAGCCGCCCGAAGCTTCAAAGGTATAGGCTCCGTCGGTGAAAGTCATTGTGCCGGCGATAATGGCTTCGGTCGCCGTGACCGTGCCCGCACCAGTTAAGCCAAATTGAGCATCATTTGAGTTCACCCAAGGCGCAATCCCTGGTCCCCCGCCAGCATCCCAGTTATTGGAGGTCGTATTCCAGTCACTATCGGTAGTCCCATCCCAGACAAGCTGCGCTTGTGCCGAGCTACTAAGCGCAGTGATGAGTGTCCCTGCCAAGAGGCTGAGGACCTTTAATTTTTTGTTGAACCATTGTGTAATCATACTTTTTATTCCTTATTTAACTTGGCACTGACACATCAAAGATAAGCAAGTACCTGTTCCATAAAATATATTTAATGAATTAAAGCTACATTTTCAGGCAGGGCGGTCAACATCAAAAGTACAAAAAGTTATCATCTGAACTTAATATAAGGTTTACGTATAGATGGACTTAGAGAAGGAGGTGCGTTGAGGCGGATTGAAAGCGAACGTGGTTCGTACGCACGAAGGCGTAAAAAGGATTTGGGTGTATTGGCCTTCATCGTGGGCCTGAAAGGGGGAAGTTTCCCCTTTTTTCTCTATTTCCCCTTTTTCTCTTTTTTCCCACTCTACGTAGCTGACGCAAGCAGCCCGCCCCGGCTGAGCCCTGACATGGATCTTGGAAACGGTATAGCTTCCCGGAGGTGGGCATCGAGGAGCAGGCCTCTCACTGCGGCAGCCACTCCAGAGAAGCGGCCGGGCTACAATTCAACTCGGATCCGCATGAACTGTTTCGTGCTACTGGATTCAGGGACAGACACGGTTACCTGATCATATTCACTATCGACCTCAACCCTGTCGATCTCGGTCACATCCTCTGTCATCCATCCGGAGAGATCTTCAGAATATTCGACTATATACAGGAGACCGACGCTAAGAGCATCTTTGCGCTCCAAATACGTGTAGGTCATCCCCACCGACTCTGGAATGCTCCCTTCCACGATTTGCATCACGGGTGTAATACCACTGTCATCCAAAGGATCTCTGGGATCACCGCCGAAGGCGTAGTTTTCCAGGTTACTGAGGCGGCTATTATTGGGATAAGCGTCCGGCAAGGCATCATCACCTACGAGAGTCGGGTAATTTGCCATCCAAGCCGCATAGTGATCCACTGTCACACCACTTTCATACGACACGCCGACATTATCGAAATACGCCTGGTAATCGTTGCCGTTCTTTTTATCGAAGACGTAAAGACGAATGCCGCCAGCCACGGAGGTATCAAGCGTGTTCGCCGCCCATTCCCCGTCGTTGAGATTCACGGTTGTGGTTCCAGTTGCCTCGGCGTTGGTTTCAAGGTTCGTTAAGGTCCAGGCCAGGTCGTATTGCCCCGGAGTGCCGGTGGCGCTGAACCTTCCGGTAAACCGTTGCCACGCATCGGTCACAGGAGTCGCGGCCACTGTGCTACCATCAATGGTGCAGGCACCGTTGCGATTGAGACGGATCTCACAGTTGGCCGACGTGCCGTCGGTTCCGATTAAATAAAACCGAACCGAATCGTCGCTAAACAAGTTGGTGCCATCGATGATGCTTTGGTAGAAATCGAATTGAACCTTCATCCCATCGACAGGTGAGGCCGCGTCGAACGAACCGGTTACAAATTGGATATCCTGCGTGCCGCCCCCGATCTGGTTCAAGAACAGCGCCTGCGAACTAGTGTTGCCATTCGACTCCGGATTGGACCGGACCTGATATTCGCCAGCTGCAGAAGTGTAGGCACTGCCCTTATCATCGAGGTCCGCTCCAGCTCCATCGGAGTCCGCCCGTAAGTCGAGGCCACTATTCGTGGTATCCAACGGCGTATCATCTTCAAAGTCATCGAAGAAGATAAAGCCCTCAACCACCGTCAAGGAGAAGGCCTTTTGACTCGTATCGCCATCACTGTCTTCGACTTCTAGCGTGAAGCTTGCAGTCTCTTCGCTCAGTGGGGTGCCGGAGATCAGGCCCGAGCTATCCAGCGACAAACCAGAGGGCAATTGGCCCGACGCCACGGACCATTCGAATGGTTCATCCAGTCCCCTGGCCTCTAAACTGAGCTGATAGGGTTGTTTCAACTGAGCATTCGGCAGCGTATCAGTGAGAATCTCAGGGATCGGGCCCGGCCTCGCAGACGCCGCAGTATATTCCACTCTGGCGTTATCGATGTAAGGCAAGTAGCCGGTCGCATTTTTGCGATCATTCACCCTGAGACGAATGCCATTTGCCACGGTTGGGACCAAGCCGTTCGCGCTCCAGTCACCATCGTTTACATTGACCGTGGTCGTTCCGGACGCACTTGTTGAGGTCTCAAGGTTTTCCAGAGTCCACTCGAGCTGATATTGCCCAACCGTAGGAGTCGCCTTGAAAGTGCCCGAGAACCGTTGCCATGCATCGACCACCGGAGTCGCACCGCTCGCATTCGAGCCATCGATGGTGAAAGCACCGTCTCTATCCAAGCGTATCTCGGCGTTGGTCGCTCTGTTGTCCGACCCAATCAAAGAGAAACGCACGCTATCATTCCCGTGTAGCTCACCCGGCTCAGTCGTATTGTAGAACTCAAAGCTAATGTTCAGACCGTCAATTGGAACCGACGCGCCAAATAGACTATCCACCCAATGGTCATTCGCCGATCCACTCAGCGCGTTCATGAACAGCACCTGTGAACTGGTATTTCCAACCGGCTCTGGATTCGTGCGAATCTGGTAGTCCCCTATCTGGTTGATGTATTCGATACCCACATCTGCAACATCCTGACCAGAACCGTCCACATCCGCGCGCAGGTCGAGCCCTGTATCGGTCGTGTTTAATGGAGTATCGTCTTCAAAGTCATCTCTGAACAGAATTGCTGAATCAAACACCGAGACGGCAAACTCCTGTGAGTAGGTATCGCCACTGCCATCTTCCAATTGGACGGTGAACTCCGCGACTCCGGCGCCAGTCGGAACACCGGTAATGAGACCTGTATCTGCATCCAGCGATAAACCGGCTGGCAGTGCGCCATCGATGACTGACCATTCAAAGGGAGTATCCTCACCTCGGGACTGAAGCTGGAACGAATAGGCGGCGTCCACTACAAGATCCTGGAGGGAACTTGTCGTGATTGCCGGCACATCGAGCGGGATCGTATTGCGCAGCAGCACCACCCAATCGCCGTTTACCGGGATCGGAGGTGCCCCAAGGCTTACGATTCCTCCGGCTGCGACTTCGGTCACCGCGTTTTGCTTTAAGGCACCACCGGTGCGCGGATCATACCAGTGAACCGTGTAGGATCCAAAATCGCCGGTCAAATCGACTGAGGCCTCGCCCCCGAATTTCAGATAGATGACGTGCACGTCGCCCGTCTTTGTCAGCGTCCAGCTATCCTCATCGAGACAGAGGGCATTATTGGGACTCATGTCTGGCAGCGGAATACTATTGTCTTCAAAGAACTGGAGCATGTAGCGGCACGTATCCCAAAATTCATCGCGGCTGCGCCAGTCTTGCAAGGTCAGATCGGACTCGGCTTCCTGATAGCCGAAGTAGAAATTCGCGCCGGCACCGCCCGCCATCATCGTGCCCCACAGAGCGTTCTTGCGTCCATATTCTTGCGAGGTCGTTGTCGCCAAATCGGGAGCGAGCGAAATGCTCGCATCTCCGGGTTCATCGGTGAATACCACCCATGGCTTTCCGGCACTCGCAGAATCGCTGACCCATTTAGACACATCACCATAGACGTTACTAAATGACTTATTATTGGTTTGCAGTGATGCCCCGCCAAGATAAGAACTAGTGGACGTATTCGGATCATAAGGTTCCTCTGCAGGCCCGATCAGCTTGGGATAGACCGAATTTTTTCCATTTGGATAGGTATGAACAACGGTCAAATGCCGGTAGGGGTCCATCTCGTGAAAAAACTGGGTGTAGCCCTTGATCGTGGTCAGTTCGGTATCACCCAATTCATCATTCGCATAGAGATCCCACTCTTCTCCGAGATTCCAGGTCACACCGAGGTTGTGGCCAAAGCGTGCGATCAGTTCGCGATAGTAGAGCTTGCGTTCACGGCCGAGGAGTCCCCCATCGAGGAGTAGATCATTTTCTGTTTCTTGAGTTTTCAGATCAATCAATAAACCACGCTTGGTCGCGTAGGCCATAATCCGCTCCCACTGCGCCATCTTGGAAATATCAAAACGATCGTGGTAAACGACACCTGCATCCCAGCGAGCGTTGTCCGCCACATTCTGATACGCCCCAACACCATTGATAAGGAGATGCGGAAAGACGTTGTCATCATCTCCGTCCAGGTTGAAAGTCAAAAACGAAAAGGAACGCAGGTGCTCTTCGCCTGATAAGTAGCGTAGCGCTCCGAGTAATTCCGTTCCTTGAACCTCGCTCGTCCCCGGATCCGTCCAAGTATAAAATGCAGCATCTGAGGCGTCATAGTCTGCCGCGTGCGGTGACCAGCTCTTACGCAGGTTACCGTTGTTTTTGGTATCATTCGGGGTGTCATCGAAGTCTTCATAGGCAAGTGTATTCTCCGGCGCATCTGGACCCGCTTTGATGAAATACTCTCCACTGCCAGCAAAACGCAAGTAATGCTCATTGGTATAGGTCAAACGGCCGCGATCAGGAGCGCGAAAGTCGAAACCCGATTTATTACTTTCCTGCACTGTAAAATTCCCCGTGAGCCCGTTCAGCCCTGCGACGGGGGTCCCACTCGTCGCATCATCCGCGATGGCCACATCAGTGCCTTCTCTGAATACAATTTCGTAGGACCAGAGACCGACCTCGTCCGGTGAAAGGTGCGCGCGCCATTGATCGCCGCTGGTGGCCGATGTGTTTTCTGCGTTGCCATCGGCTGCGAAATAGCCCGGAACACGATAGGTCAGACCACTGGTGATATGCCTAAAAATGACTTCCATGCGAAAGTCTGAAAAAGGATTGGGTGTCGCTACTTCACTCGTGCTCGGACCGGTCAAGGAGAGGTCGACCCGGTGCCAACGCTTCAATTGTCCGCCCACGGTGACCAGGCCATTGACGACAGGCGTATCGAGCAAATCGATCGCCGTATCGTCAGCCAGGGGCTGGTCCTGAGCAGCGCCTGTGAGATACTCCTGAGGGATATCCTGCTCGGCTAAGAGGGATGACTCCGGACTGGTAAGGTCTCTCGCGTTGCCAGTGTTCGCTCCACTATGGCGGAAGAGAATCCGATTAATCTTAAAATCACGAGAGCGCCCGGAAATCGTGAGCGTGTAAATTTCCCCTGCATAGAGGCGATACTCTGCCCGGCGCTTATTGCCCTCACCCCCCAGATCCAAGCGGCTTCCAGACTGCCAGACATAGTTATTGTTGCTACCACCGAAGAACTTATAATGCGACCGCAGCACTTCCAGCGGAGCGTCGTCGTTATGATAAGTGTGATCATAGGAAAGGGAATTGTTTGGAATATCCAATGGGTCCGGGTTAGACGCATCGAATCGCCCCCGGAGGCGCACATAGGCATCATTCGCAACATCCGTGCGGTTATTTTGATTCAGCTTCGCACAGTGCAACTCCAGGTGGTAGATACCACCCTTGTTGATACGGAACCGATACTCCAACGGTGAATTCACGGGGCCGCTCGTAAATTGGTTACCCGTAAATTCGATCGCGCCCGTGCCAGTCAGGTCAGCCGCATCCGTCGTGGTGTTGAGTATCCACTCTCCATAATCCGACTCGGTATTTTCCGCTTCCATAATGACGGTGCCATCTAACGGATGACTGGCACCGGTTGTTTCATCATAGATTAGAGGAACCGCGTATACGGAAGGAATGCCCACCAGAGCAATCAAGCCAAAGAAAAAAGCCTTCCCTGGCGAAAACGGACGACAAGATGGTCTTGAAAGAATCATTTGCTGCATACTCTCTTAACGAATACAAGTTACTCTTTTTGACATCCATGAATACGTTTAAATCATTTTTTTTATTTTCTATGTCAAAAAATGAGCCTCCCAAACGTTATACGTATTAAATAAATAATGGACCGTAGTTTTGGAATTTTGCTCCATGAGCATCGAGCGATGATGCTGGCCTATGCGCAGACCATGCTTGGCCAACACAGTGCTATGTATGCCGAGGATGTGGTGCAGGAAGCCAGTCTTGCCGCCTACAACAACCTGAGCAATTTCGATGAGTCAAAGGGTTCGATCGGAGCCTGGTTGAGAACGATCATCCGTAATCGGGCGATCGATAAGCTTCGACAGGCCAAAGCCAGATCTTATCTCGATATCGACGAATTCGTTCAAGGGGTGGAAGAGGTTTACGCGATGTTTGATCAGCAAAGCATGCGAAGCAATTGGGGGGATCGTGTGGATATTCTCTGGGAATGCGTGAACGAACTCAAAAAACCCATGCAGGTCGTGGTCCGGCTTTTCTACATCAACGGCTTCAGCTTAAAAGAGATTAGCGCCAAAGTATCTGCCAGTGAAATGACCGTAGGCCAGCGCCTGAAACGTTCCCGTGATCTCATCCGTCTCTGCGCAGAACGCAAACTGAGGGCAGAGGCATCATGAATTCAAGCAATTCATTTCCTCATTCCGGCCAAGGGCCAAGACCTGAAGAATTTCGTGAACTGGGGCGGGATGAGGCAATCGACACCTTGCTCCGCCTCCGCAAGCACACTGAGCGTCGATTGACTCCTGAGCCTCGCGCCAGATCAGACAGATTCACTGGATTAGCAATAGCTGCCTCCATCACCCTATTACTGGGATGTATCGGTTGGCTACTGACGCAAGAATCTGATCAACCCGCCTTTGCCGCCTTACTCAAGCCAACTCCCCAAGTGGATACACTTCAAGAAAATCCACTCGCTCTCCAAGTGGTTCAGCTCTCAGGAGAAGTTCGAAGATTGAGGAATGATGGCAGTGACCAGCAATTGAAAATAGGTGATCTCATTCATCCTCAGGATCAGATCCAGTCCAGTGAAGGAAGCTCAATCAACGTAATCCTCTCTGATGGCACCGAGCTAGAACTGGATCGTCATTCCATCCTAAAGAACACCATCTCAAAGAAAGAAAAGGGGTTGTTCCTCGAACGAGGAAGGGGCTACGTGAAGGCCGCTCCTCAGGAGGCTGGAAGTACCTTACAAATTCAGACGCCCTATGGAGCAGCTAAAGTCGTAGGCACCCACTTCAAGGTTGAATCATTGACCTCTCACATGGCTCTGGCCGTCGATGAAGGCATTGTCGAGGTCGCTCAGCAAAATAAAGCAGGAAAAATGAAACAGAAGCACCTGATCTATGCAGATCAACTTGCTGAGATCGACTCAAAGAACATCTACATCATGAATAACGATACAGCGGCAGCGAATATCGTGAGTTTTTCGATTGTCGATTCGACGAGTGGACAAGTCGTGCCTGAATATCGGGAACTCGAGGATGGTGCCACGATTCACCTCGATTCCATTCCGGGAGAATTTACCATTGTCGCCAATACGAAAGGACGTATTCATCGACTGGTCTGGGAATCAAATCAGAAACGCCATCCTAAAGTAAATGAGTTCCTCTACCCCTACTCCTTCCCAGGTGATAACCTTACCACTGGTGGTGGATATTATCCTCTGATACTCCGGGATAATCAATTAAAGCTGACAGCGAAAGCCTTAGACCGAGACGGCTCTCTCCTGAGCACCAAATCACTGACTGTGAATTTTATCCGATTCCCTCAGAGTGGGAATCCCTAATAGCGGCCGCGGCTTAATCGATGAGGGTTACGCACGTTCGAAGTCGTGGAAACCAAGGCTCTGGGGCATGAGCACCCATTCTGGAGTGAACGGATGGAGTTTTAATGACAAGAATTACGGAATGACCCCTTGGCGTCACTCGTGAGGATTAAAACTGGATGATCGCTTCCAGGTACCACTCAGCTCCGCCTCGGCGTCATCGATCACACCGGTCAGGTCGCGCGGAGGTAGCGCCGACTCGGGGAGATCAAGAACCTGACCTTGCTGTAAAAGACGCTCACGTAAGGTGGGATAAGCAAGGTCCTGCACGTCGACATCGTTCTCAGCAGCGATGGCGGCAGCCACCCCAGCCCCCTGCCCGATATTCATCCAGGTCCCTTCGATCCGCAGCGATGAAATAGCGACATGGGTGCAGGACAGCGCCACCGGCACCAGCAGATTGGTGCACTGCTCTGGCTTCGGCAACACCGAACGATAAGGCACATGGTAGGCATAACCGACCTTTTTCCCCGGAACACGCACCGGGTATATCAATCCATCATTGACCACACCAACTCCGGGGATGGCAATTCGTTGCACATCATGCGAATCGATCGGAAAGGAAGCAACAGCAATCGGGTCGTCCTTCTGAGGATCGTCGATGATATCCTTTTGACTAATGATATACATGCCTTTCATCCGCCGGGATTCGCGGACGTAGAGGGCGGGCGGAAAGTGGTCATTATTGACAAATTCATCCTTGGGAAAACCCAGGCTACTATACTTCTTTTTCACACTCTCCGGCACGGAGGGGTCTGTCCGTAAGAAGTGAATAAATTCCAGGGTGTATTGCTTGTGTTCTTCCCAGATTTTTTGTCGTCCATCCTCATCGGAGCTATGCCAGTCATCAGCTCTCCCGACGAGGCCTGTGGAAAACTGGATCGTGAGCTGGTTGTTGCCATCAAATTTTTGCCCCGGTAATCGATAGAGGGCAAATCCAACCTGTTTGGGATCTCCGCCGGACTCCAGGTAACGGCGGATGACCTCGAAACGCGCGGGGTCGTAATTGTCCGGCTTCGGGATACCGACTTTGTTCTCCGGATTGCGGGTCAGGTTCAGCCGGAAGCTGTAAGTCATGATGTGCGAGTCTCCCTCGCCAGCTTCCCCTTTCGCATCAGTATTGACAAGCGGTAGCAGATTGCCCTGATCATCAAAGCCATTAATAGGCATGACAGGTTTGGGGTAGATTTTACCGGCATAGGACTCGCCGAATTCATCGCGCCCTTCGCGACCGATCGTCCAATCGACCCCGGCGGCAGCCATGAGGTCGCCCTCATAGGTGCCGTCGACGTAGACCCGGGCCGAGAACGTTCCGTCCTTGGTGACGATGGATGAAATCCTGGTGCCATCCATGTTCACCGATTGCAGGTAGCGTCCGGTCAGAAGCGTTACCCCAGACTCTTCGATCAATTGCCTCGTCACCCGCATCGCCACATGAGGCTCATAGGTCCAAGTCACATTGTTTTTCTTCGTCGGATCATACGGAGCCTTGAGGCCGCGATCTGTGTAATCTTTTACAATGCGGCGGTGCCATTCATCGAAGAGTCCCATGACCGTGCTGCGCACCATTTGATTGGAGTCATCAAAGCTGAGGCCACCAGTGACCAGGCCGCCGACATGGTTGGTTGGTTCGAGGAGGATGACAGAAGCACCTTCACGTGCAGCGGCAATAGCGGCACAAAAGCCTCCGGGCGTCGATCCGTAGACGATGACGTCGGCTTTGGTCATATTCGATTGAGCCTGATCGGCGCAGGATGCAAAAACCAGGGCGAGAAGTACGGCGCCCAGAGGGAGATTGAATTTATTCATATTGCAATCATTCATATATACGAACGCGATCAATAAGGCCAGACAGTATTAGGGCTATGGCGGACAGGAGGGGGGACAGCGCTAGAAGATCGGATTATTGAGCTTCCTCAATCAGAGTGCTCTTTTCCAAGGAGTTTCACCAGAGACGCCTTTAAATCCTTTTTGACTTCAGCATACTCGGGATCTGCCGCCAGATTGGTCCACTCATGCGGATCGTTCTCGTGGTCGTAGAGTTCTTCTTCCCCATTCTGACAGAGCGTGTAGCGATAGCGTTCCGAGCGCACGGAGTGATGAGGCTCCAGTCCCCAGCCCTTGGCATCCTGAAAACTCTTGCCTACGGCCATGTAAGCAACGGAGGGGCCGGACCATTGTTTAGTCAACGGGTCTGCTAAGAATGGGCGCAGGGAGTGACCATCGAGGGCGATCCCGCTACGGTCCGTGTTCGGATCCAGCGGCAAGCCACAGAGATCGGCCAGGGTGGGATAGAGGTCGATGGTTGTGACTGGATGCGGGCAGTCCTTACCATTACCCTTCCCACCTGGAAGATGAATAAAATAGGGCACGCGGGTCGACTCCTCCCAGAGGTGCCACTTCTGCTTCGCGCCCTTTTCCCCGATATGGTAGCCGTGATCACTGGTAAAGACGATGATGGTGTTGTCTGCGTGAGGGCTCTTTTCCAACGCATCCAGAACAGTGCCCAACTGATGGTCGACGAAACTCACGCAGGCAAGGTAAGCCTGAAGCCATTCCTTCCATAAGTCCTCGCCTCCGAGCTCGATGATCTTATCAAAGTTATCGTAACTGCGCACCCACCGTTTGCGTAAGGCTTCCGCACAATCATCGAGATCACCTTCCAGCGTCGGAGGCAAAGTAATCGACTCGATCGGATACATGTCGAAGAACTTCTTGGGCGCATAGAGCGGGGTGTGGGGTCGGGCAAATCCGACGGCCAGGTAGAAGGGCTTATCGTGTGTTTGCCGAAGGATGTTGACGGCATAGTTCGCTGAAATCTCATCCGGCATCAGGTCGCGATCCGTTTCGCTTTCATAGCGGAAGGCTTTACCGCCCTTGTAGAACCAGCCATTCGGTCCGGCATTCTTTCGATCCGGACTCCAGGTTGGGACTTCAGAAAGCGGGCCATAGCTGAAGTCCTGATGGCGGATCGAATTGCCATACTTGGCCTCCAACCGCGGATGCACCCAGCTGGTCTTGCCCTTCCCTTCGCCTTCCTTAGACCAAGGCCCGTAATCCACGCCGATGCCATAGTCGTCATAGAAGTCGCCGCCCTTCCCTTCGTGCAGCAGCTTCCCCGTACCGTAAACAGAGTACCCATGGTTACGAAAATGTAGTGGCAGCGGCACGCAGTTCCGCAAAATCTTTTCAGCCTTCCATGACTTAAAGGCATAACTCTGGAAGGTGTGAGGGTAGAGGCCGGAAAAAAGGATCTTCCGTGAAGGTCCACAAACGGGAATCACCACGTGGGCGTTGGTAAAATTGACGCTCTGCTCACGCAGCCGATCCATGTTGGGTGTGATGGCCTCTGGGTGATCCGCCGGGTGAAGCGCCCAGTCATTGAGGTCATCGCACATGATGAAGAGCACATTCGGACACTCTGTTGCTGGTAAGGCAGCCACCACAGGGCACCCTAAGATACCAATAAAAATCGAAACGAGTTTCAGGGGCCTATTCATTACTAGTTTGGCTTTCTGAGATCAATAAGCTGACGGGGCCTCGCAGCCCAGATGGCTGCAAGGATAGGCCTTTGGAGACCACATTGGTTTGGGTGAAGCGTTTTTCAGGCGGGAGTGCTTCATCACCGATGATTCGGTTGATCCAGTGATTAGTGACTTCGATTTCGAGCTGATTGTTCCCGGGTTTGACCGCATCGCTGATGTCCACCTGCCAAGGCGCAGTCCAGACCACCCCAAGGTCCTTCCCGTTCAGAGTGACCCGCACAATACAGTGGACCTCGCCGAGATCGAGCGTGATGACTTGATCCGCTGGAAGCTTGTTCGGCAGGTCAAAGGTCTGACGATACGTGGCACGTCCACTGTAATGGCGGATCCCCTCTTCCGGCCGCTCCGTCCAATCGATCAGTTCATCAAAGTTAATGGATTCCGGACCTCCCCATTTTGGGTCAAACGAAACCTGCCACGGTCCCTTAAGCGTCTGGACTGGCTTGTGCTCAGGGAAGTTTTTCGCCCCATTCACTTCACTCGGCTGTGCTTTCACGCTAAAGACAACAAAGCTGCTCTCTTTGGCGGCGAAGCGCATCGGCACCACGGTGCAACCGTTCTCTTCACTCCATTCGGGCAGATCTCGCGTGCTGCCCGTCACCGGGTTCCAGAGTTCAGGTTGCTTGCCGGAAACCCGGAAGGCGACGTTCGCAGAAACCTCCTCAAGAGACTGATTACTGATGAAATAAATTTCCGTCTCCCCATCACGACGATGAATCTGCTCAAAACGGGCGCCGGGCGAAGGTTCAAGGAACTCTATATCTGGAAGCAGTCCATCCGCACGGGTGATCTCCTCCAGTGTACCTTCCCGGTAGCCGGGTCCGATGACCTGCACGCCAGCTGCCGCGAGTGCTTTGATCTTTTCCCGGGTACTCGGGGATAGGATTGCGTTCGGCCCAGGGGGTAGCACGAGGTAGCGATAGCGCATACCGCTTGCCAACTGAAGTTGTCCATCCACGGCCGATGAAAGCTTCAGCAAAACCTCAGCATTGAGGGCATCATAGTCGTATCCGGTAGGACATAGCGGCTTTTGCTGATCCCGGGCGAGGACATAGGACGGGATGCGCTCATCCAGGAGGTAGGCGAAGTCCGCCACAAAGGTTCCCTGGCGCAAGAGATACTGGCAACGTGCCAGATAATCCAAAAAGCCCTTGGCCATGGGCCACCAGGTTTGCGTATGGCCAAACTTGGTTCCAATGTCGACTTTTCCACCGCGCGCGCGCGACCACAATCCGGGAATCATCTCCGGATCCGGCTGGTGAATCCACTGGTGAAACACCATTCGAGTCAGGCCATCACAAAAGGCCAGGTCACCGACGGCTTTGATCTTGTAAAGATCACTCGTGAATAAATCAGCAGTGGTGGTATAGGCCTCCGCCTGACAAACCTCTTTTCCATAGATATGAGCCGCACTGGCGATTTGTTTGATGGTGTGATTGCGGCTATAGGTGGCATCCCCCTTTTCAAAACGTCCGATCCAAAACTCCCCCATCGGCATGGCCGTGACGCCGTGAAATTTGAGCGCATCGAGCCAGAAAGTGTGAGCCCCTCCAATGGGACCACCGGCTTCGGAATGTGATCCGAGCAATCCGTGCTGCTTTGCCAACCTATCCAAACGGCCGTAATAATATTCCGCAATCAGGTCGCACACCGTGACGCGAAAGTCCTGCAGAAACGTCTCGGTCTCCTCCACACTGCCCACTTGACGATCACAGAGAGCCGGCAGCCATTTCGTCAGATCGTATCCGCGACGCTTGAGAAACTCCTCCGGCATCTTTGGCGTCCAGTCCGGTTGTTTGATCTCCCAACTGTCGATGTGCAGGTATTGAAAGGACTTTCCCGCGAGCTCACCGGCATCCTCGATCATCTTGGCTCCCGTGTTCGCAAACTGCAGGTCCATGGCCTCGGCACTCATGGGGTCGATCTCCAAGCCACCTGATGGACCTTTGTTTTTCGCAACCCGCTTTCCATTGGCAATAAAACCGATGCGCAGAATACTCCAATTCCCGGCGGGCGCGTCCCAGACGAGTCGCCCATCCTCATCCATAAGCTTGGTCAAATCCAAGATCTGGTCGAGTGGCCATACCTCGGTCTCCGAGTCGGCTCCATCGTCCAGGCGGCAGGCGAGGACCGCCACATCCCAGTAGGGACGGTTCTTACTGGCAGGCCGTGGCAAAACCCTATCGGTTTGTCCCGGCTCCGTTACCTGACTCGCACTGAAAACGATCTGTTTGATCCCGTGCTCGGGAGTGACCCAGGGGCCCCCGGCATTCCAGCCACGGGTCATATTTGCCGTCAGGGTAATGCCCAGTCGATCAGCTTCTTTCACGGAGTGTTTAAAAAGTTCGCGCCACTCCGGACTCATGAAAACCGGCCCCTCGGGCACGTCGGGCCCCCCAGTTTGGGCATCAAACAACAGTGCTCCAGAGATCCCTTTCTCTTTAAACTCTTCAAAATCTTTGGTGATCCCCTCCTGACTCGCCCGACCATTCAGCCACCACCAATACACCCACGCTTGGGTAGATTCGGGTGGAGCCGCAAAGGCCTCATCAAGCGACTGAGCGCGAATACCGCTTGTCAGTAAAGTAACCAATACTAGAACGATGGTAGATAAGCGTTTCATATATCGGATTATTCTAAAATAATGGCGGTTGTGTTATGGCTTTTCGGGCAATCCCAGCTTGACCGGTCCCAACAACCCGGAGGGATAAAGTTGATCACCGACTTTGGAATTGGTCGTGGTATAGTTTTCACCGAGTAGTTTATCCCCCACCATCCGATTGGAGAACACATTACAAACATCTATCTCAAGGGTGTTGGCGCCCGACTTTAGCGCTGAGGAAATATCGATTTGGAACGGAGCCGTCCATACGATTCCCAGAGATTCTCCGTTCACTGACACTTCCGCCATTTCCTTCACGGTTCCCAAATTCAAATACACTGGCCGATCCGTTTCCTCCAAATAAGCAGGAAGCTCGAACGTGGTTTTGTATCGCGCCGTTCCCGAATAATATTTAATACCATTCTTGGAGTGGGTCGTCCAATCGATCAATTCAGGAAAGGTGATCGACTCAGGTCCACCCCAAGTCGGATCGAAAGCCACCTCCCATGGGCCTTCAACAGTCTCCGTGAACCTAAACTGATTGTAGTGGTACTCTGGATGCGATAATTCAGCATTACCAAAGACAACAAACAAGCTCTGACGTGGCTCAAAAGCTAAGTTCAAAGCCACACGGCCACCATCAACCTTCTCATACTTTGAGACATTATAAACCTCACCGGTTACCGGATCCCATATCTGCGGAGCCTGTGAGTCGCGGAACGTGAACTTGCCACCCGCACCGACCTGCCGCAGGTTCGCGACAAAATAGACATCCAGTTCATCAATCGTACGGTGAATATAATCGAACCCGGGTCCGAACTGCTCGGTCTTCACCGTATCGGGCAATGCCTTGGTCGCCGCATCTTCGACGATCTCAAGATCCGGGCTGAGCGCATCCATGGCGGCGACCTTCTCTAAGCTGTGGCCCCAGATGACACGGCCGGCCCCCACCGTGCGATTGCCGGACTCGGCTGGGGCATCCCCCCACAAGGCGGTTCTTATTCTCTCAAACTGCGCTTCGGATTCAGGGTCCACCACGACTCCAAAGGAACGCGACGGCGGCGGCCCGATCAAGGTCACTCCTCCATCCACTAGGGCATGCAGCTTTTCCATGACAACCGTTGAGAGTGCATCGGTCGGATCGACCGGTGCTTCGGCATAGAGCGTTTTCAGTGCGCTCTTGCATAAAACCAGATAGGCATACGACTGCCCGTCAGGGAAAACGATCCTGCCGTCCCGGGCTTGAGCCCGCGTTAGCAAGGCATGTGCGTTGACTAAGTCAGCCTGGGTTCCCTCAGGTAACTTCGGACTTAGAAATACGCTTGAAGGCATGGTCACAGGGACATGGTTCCCATGAAAATAGAGGAAGTCCGCCACATAGTGTCCCTGCTGTAGCAAGTGTTGCACTCGGCTCTTGTACATCAGCGCCGCGCGCCCCATGGGCCAGAGTGAATTGGTTCGCAGGTAATCAAAGCCTACATTCGTCCAAACGTAGCCCGGCTTCAGTCCCTCCCCTGCCTGAGCGATCATATGGTGAAAGACATTTCGGTTCAACCCCTGACAGAAGGCGCGGTCGCCAATATCCTTCATCTCCCAGAACGTCATCGTGAAATTGTCGTAGCCGCCCCCCGGAGCCCAGAGGGTATAGGCTTCCGCCTGAACGATTTGCTTGCCGTAAATGTGGGCTGCAGATGCGGTGGTCTTTACGTGGTCATGATATTCCAGAGGATATTCAGAAGGAAACTTTTTACCACCTCTGGGATAGCTTACCTGCCGTAGCTTGCCTGTAAATCCGCGGGTGGGTCGGGACCAATATTCACACATGGCGATGTCCTGCTCGCCGACATAGCGCAGCGCATCCAGGAGCTTACTGTATTCCCAGCCACCGGCCTCGGAATGCGTCTGCAAGCCGCGGGCATTACTCAGCTCGCTGAGACGCTGGTAATAATTTTCAGCCCAAATCTCGGTCAGAGTCCGATGAAAATCCTCGTCGTAACGCTCACCCGACTCACTGCCCAAAGGATACTGACGCCGCTTAAGAAATTCATCCGCCAGCACGGGTGATTCCGTAGGGTAGCCGCGCTCCCAACTATCGATGTGCGTATACTTGAAGGTGGATCCCACATACTGCTCACACCATGCCTCGCCTGCATTGCTGAGAATATTCTCGACCGTGTGCTTCCAATGCAGATCCATAGCTTTGGCATGATAAGGATCCACTTCCCTCCCACGCTGGGCACCCATCGTGGTTTTTTGATACTTTGGTGTATAGCCGACCACCCCGAATTCTTCGCTGATCCAAGGGCCTCCGGCATTCCAACCATCGCAGAGATTGAGGCCAATCTCGATGTCTCGGAGCGCAGCTTGTTCAACCGCATACCGAAACAACTCCTGCCAACGCTCCGATAGAAACTCCGTCTTAAATGGAGTCTTCCCACCGCCGGCCTGAAAAACCAGCGCACCGGAAATGCCGACCTCCTGCATATGATCCAGATCCGCCCGGATCCCTGCTTCATCGATCCACCCATGCATCCACCACCAATAGACCCAGCACTTAGCGGAATCTGGTGGATCACGAAACGATTGCTCAAGCGTCTGAGCCGTCATGTTGCATGACTGTAAAATCACCAGCATGATAACGGAGATGGCTAAGATGACTTGTTTTAGAATCATTTTCATCGAGGGCATTGAGCTACTATTTTAACGTGATGTTTAATTAACAGATTTGGAGTGTTTCGATACCCAGTAGTTTCCCTACTTTATTTAACGTTGAGCCAACGTGCCCCACTCCAATCGCGCAGTGATGGGATGGGCCGCCCTGCGACCAGTCATTCATGAACTGAGTAGCGGAAATGGCGAATTGGTAGCGGCTGTTGGTGTTGCCAATTTGAAGCACCGGGCCGGGCACGGACTCACCCTCGGCCACCTGCAAGCTGACCGAGCCGTCGCGGTGTTGCACGACTGAGAGCAAGGTGACCGGACCGTGTTTGACGGTCATCTGAATCGAAAGTCCTTTGCCCGGCTTACCATGATAGACGGGAACCGGAACCAAGCCCACACGACCTTCCGCAATCGCGAAATGTGCCGGGCCATCGTGGCCGAGGTAGACCACGTCATCGACAAAGTCGGATAAATAAAACTCTGAAAAAGAGCCACCCGTACCCAGCAGATCCATCATCTTCATCGCCTGTGCATTCTTGATTTCATATTCGCCAGCCACCGGCACATTCGCTCCGGTGAGCAAAGTATTGCCCGCGATGACCGAGGTCACGATATTCTCATAAGGGCTCCCCGGTGTGCCCTCATAGTAATAGGCCATTGAGCCAAGCTGATGTTTCTCGACTAACTGATTCAATGCCACCGAAGTCTTCGCCGCCCGTTCAAGTTCACCCTGTTCACATTCCGGCGAAACCTCAAATTTCTCGCGGAACTCACCGATCTTGGCAGTCACCTGCTCCGTCGTGACGGCCTCCCGCAGCGCGTGGAGCTCACACATTTCGAGCACTTCAAAGTGCGTGCCGAAGGCAGCAGACTGTTGCGTCATATCGCTATAGACATCCAGCATCCCGCAGTAGTAATGCCCGAGCACGCCCAAACGATTGCGCGCCATGCCGGACACCACCCGCGCCGCATCAACCCACTCGCGAATCTCGGTCCATGCGAACTCCTGCTCCAGATAACCGGTGACGAGGTGGTAATCGATCCCGGCGCGATTGAACACCGAAGCAATCTCAGGCACCGAGCAGGCCTGGCAATGCTCCAGCCACATCCCGGTCATGATGCCACGGTCACCGAGGGCATTAAACTTCTCGTAATCCAACTGTGCGACCGGCTGAAGGTTCAATACGACTACCGGCACCTTTACCTTCTGCACCACTGGCAAGACGGTCGATGATAACGCATAGGTCGACACGAAGAGAAACAGAACCTCGACATCAGCAGCTTTGAACTGGGTTGCTGCAGCCCGGGCACCTTCCACCGTGTCGATCAATCCGGCATCGACAACATCGACAGACATCGCCCCGATACGCTCGGCGATCTGATTATGATGACCCAGCAGGTTTTCTTTTAATCCGGGAAACTGATCCCAGTAGGTATCTAAACCAATTGAAAACAAGCCAGCTTTTAAAAGGGGGAACGGAGTATGCATGATAGAATGTTGATTACGTTATTGCGTTTGGATCTCTCCTGATCATCCAAGAAAATGACTCAAAATACAAATGATCGTCATTTAAACGAAATGATATACGATGTAGATAATGCGCCATCGAGAAAGCAAATCGCAGTTCTATTATCCGCCAGTGGGCGATACGACACTGCAAAGTGAGTGCTATCTGACCTGCGTGGGGGAATCGGAATGCGCGCCCGGGTCGCCCTACCCTCCCAAGAGCCATCCAGACGAATATCATTTCGATCCGGCTACCGGTCGCGTCTATTCAGATTTCTCTCTGATCATGATCACTAAGGGCGAAGGCACCTTCGAAACCGTGCAAGGCTGTCCCCAACGATTCTGCGCGGGCTCGGGCATCTTTTTGGTTCCCGGAAAGTGGCATACCTACCGACCCAGCGAACAATCGGGGTGGCATGAAGTTTGGATCAGCTTGAACGGCCAACACCTGCACCGCTTGCAAAACTTAGGCATCCTGCCAAGCAACGCGATGATGCTCCACAATATGGCGGTGAAACGCATCGCAACAGGACTGAGGCGCATTTTCCGCGAGGCCCAAGCTGCCGAGGGCGAAAATCGCATCAGCTCAGGATTGGCCGGGCTCAGCTTAATCGTCGAAAGTCTTGAGAAGCAGGCGTCATTGTCCCGCAACAAAGCAGAGGCCAAACAGCGCAAACTCATCCAAACGGACGTCCAGCAGAGCTATGCCTTTGTGATCGAGAACTCTCACCGTCCTGTCGATCTGGCGACAATTGCGAAGCATTCAAATATCAGCCTGCGAACCCTGCAGCGCCGATTCAAGGAAGCGTATGGAATGACCGTCCAAGAGCATCTCATTCAATGCCGCCTCAAGCGCGCGAAGGCACTGCTCATCAAATCAGAGCTTCCCATCAAATCTATTGCCTACATGTGCGGCTTCGAGAATTCCCACCGCATGATTGCTTGTTTCAATCGCCTTGAAGGCCGCTCTCCGTCAGCTTATCGGAACAATGCGCGGTCTCGCGGTTCTCAATCCTGACCCACCCTATCCCCATCCCTGTCGTATGAACGATACTATACCCCCTTTGAAAGCTCGGATTTCACGCGGCATATTGCCGCTCCTCGCGGCCCTGACAGTGATGCACTCAGGGCATTCCTTTCTTTGTTTCTTTCTTTTCCGCCGCTATTCCGCTGTGGCACCGGATAATTCCGCATATTCCTTTTTGACGTGTGAGTCCCATTGATGCCAGTTTTTAAAACTCTTGGTTCTCACCATGCCGGACCCTGTGTAGAGCGCATCCATGGTGCTTGAATAGTTCAGCCAGTTAGACGCCACCTTTTCGAGGGCCTTTTTTGCTTCGGGCGTATTTCCGGCCGCCAGATGGACGGCTCCTCGAATCTTGTCGGCGTAGTAGAAACTGAGGTGGATCTGTGCCGAAATATTCTGCAGGTAAATTTGAAGATCTTTGTGTCCGCAGGGGTCCAGTGTTTCTAATAAAGCACGTGCCGTTTGGGCCCGCTCTGCTATTTGATCGGCAATTTCAAGGGCGGAAATTTTGTCTGGAGCGCATGTGTTTTTTGCGGTGTCTGTAATTTTACAGATGTTTGAGCCCGGGGGCGGGGTTGTTTTTCTAAAGTCGGCGGCTTTAAGGAACCTGTTCATCTTCTGGCAAAGCTCCGGATACCATTCAAAGTCCAGATCCCATTTGCCCTGAATGACTTCCGTGGCCAGCGGTAAACCGCTTGATGCATGTTTCCAGGCGTTGAATAGGGCATTTGCATCGACATCCGGCCAGCGATATTTCATCTCATCAATGAATACATCATCCGGTATGTCGGGGTTATAGCTCAATCGTCCCCAGATGCGTTGCGAAAACCAGGAACGCTTAATTTCCAGCATGCCCCGGAAATCATTTTTACTGCAGAAGTCGCGCGTGGAGGTCCAACCGTCAGAGCCGTAAAAAAAGCCCGCAATGTATTGGTCGGCATTCGGCAGGTTTT
>JBCBYL010000153.1:0-5012 GCA_039815855.1 Verrucomicrobiota bacterium | reverse complement strand
TCCCCGACAGCCTTACTGGGTAAAATGACTTCTGTTTCATTGGATTTTGGAAAATCCACCTCGTTTTCATAAAGGGCTAAACGGCGGCCGTCAGTCGCCACGATGGTGAGTTTACTTTCTTTAAAGCTTAGCAGTTCGCCATTGAGCACATAGCGACTTTCATCTGAGGACATCGCATAAGATGTCTTTCGCAGCATGTGGCGGAAATCTTTCTGCGCTAGCTTGTAAACCATGGCATCATCTGTCTTTGGGAAGGGAGGAAAATCTTCCTCTGGTAGCCCCATGATCTTAAAGAAGCTCTTCCCTGAACGGATCTCTGTATTGTTCTTAGCATCCACTTCCAGGTGAATGTCTGTTACGGAGAGTTCCCTGATGATACTGAAAAGCTTTCGAGCAGGTAAGGTAATGCTGCCAGGTTTTTCGACTTCTGCTTCTACACTCGTTTGAATACCGGTATCCAAGTCTGTTGTCGAAAGGCTGAGTTGCCCCTCTTCCGCAACTAAGAGGACATTGGCAAGAATGGGTAGAGTGGTGCGCGTGCTGACGACGCTCTGGACTGTGGATAGACCTTCGAGGAATTTATCTCTTTGTATACTGAGCTTCATGAGTTGTTATATCGTTTATAGATAAAGATTTATTTAAAAAAAGAAATAGTAATAAGCGTGTGAATAAATGCAGTAACTAGGTAAGTCGTTGGTAGAGAGGATTATTTAAATAATTGTTAAAGTGAATAGGTGTAAGCTTATTGAAAGAAGAGAGAAAAACTGAAAGGGAATGATAAGTTATTCACAATTATTCCACACAGTTACCATATAAGAAATATTATTAATATAAGTTATACCTCCTTAGCTATTTGTTTCCAGTTTCTGAGTAATATGATGAACTTGCTGACGCAGGGTAGGGTCATTAGAAATACGATCTTCAACGGAACGGCAGGCATGTAATACAGTTCCATGGTCACGACCACCGAAAGCATCCCCTATTTCCTGAAGGGACTTAGAAGTGAGTCGTCGACTGAGATACATCGCTACCATGCGGGGGATAGCAATATTATTGGGCCGTCTTTTACTGGTCATGTCTGACATTCTTAAGTCAAATTCTTCTGTGATACGCTTTTGAATTAATTCGATGGTAACGATGTGTCTGGCTTCTTCTTGAATGAAATCTTTGAGAAGATCTTCAACCTGATCTTGAGTAATTTTTCTCTCATTGAGAGCGGCCCAGGCGGCGACTCGGTTGAGCGCACCTTCGAGACGACGGATATTTGCTTTTACTCGTTCCGCTATAAAGAGAAGAACAGAATCACCAAGAAGAACATCAAGTTTATCCGCCTTAGCCTTCAGGATGGCCATTCTCGTTTCAATGTCAGGAGGTTGAAGCTCAGCAGTCAGTCCCCATTCAAAACGGGAAACCAGCCGCTGTTCTAAATTATCAACGTCTGAAGGGGGAGAGTCACTGGTGAGAACGATCTGTTTATTTCCATCAAAAAGCGCATTAAAGGTATGAAAGAACTCTTCTTGAGAACGATCCTTACCAGCAAAAAATTGGACATCATCAATAAGCAGCGCATCTGCTTGGCGAAAACGCTTACGAAACTTTACCAATTCACCGTGCTGAATGGCAGAAACAAATTCATTGGTAAATTGTTCGGACGTCACATAGACGATACGGGCATTCTTCTTCACCTTGAAAACCTCATGGCCAACCGCATGCATTAAATGGGTTTTTCCTAAGCCGACGGCCCCGTGGATAAAAAGCGGGTTATATGTCTTTGCAGGAGTTTTAGAGACAGCAATGCAGGCAGCATGAGCAAATTGGTTATTCAAGCCAACAACAAAGCTATCAAACGTGTAACGTGGAATTAAATCGCCTGCAATTGATCTTAACGACTTCGACTGTGAGCCGTTACGTTTAGCCTGACTGACCTCCTGTGAGAGAGAAGGCTTCGATTTTTCTTCCTGATTTGAAACCACGACAAACTGGATGCCGGTATTTGCCTCCCAATGTAGCTCTAGACAGCCTCGTAGGGTATCGAGGTAATTTTCCTCGATCCAAAATTGGTAAATTGAATTTTCAATACCCAGAAAGATTTCACTATTGGAATACTGGATAAACTGAAGAGGTAAAAACCAACGCTGATAGGCATCAGGAGAAATTTGTTTTTGGAGCTCTGAGCAAGTTTGATCCCATTTTTCCTGATCCGATAGAGTAGCGTTTTTATCCATGAGCGAGGAGTAAGTACATAGATCAAAAGTGATCCATCAAGCAGAAAACCCGTCTTTGGATAAATTGTAACAAAGAGTGAAGAAAGAATGAGGACCTAAGTTGATTCCAAGGAAATGATCTCGAGTAGAACAGCAGTCATATTATCTTTACCTTGTCTGCGGAGTCCTTGATCGATCAACGTCTGTGCCAAAGAGTGCTCTGTGGCTAAAGGCCCCGGGTGCGAGAGAATATCGAGGATCTGCTGGTCACTTAATTCATCCGATAAACCATCACTGCACAACAGAAGCATTTGTCCATCTACTAGTGGGAGCTCTCCTATTTGAGGACTTACGATTTGATGATTAGAACCCAAGGCCTTTTGCAGAGCGTTTCGGGAAGGATGCCTTCTGGCTTCTGATGGAGTAATCTTCCCCTTACGCAGTAACCAGCCGACATGGGTATGGTCATGGCTGATTTGTTCAATTTTAGTCCCCGGAGTAATAGAATAGAAGCGCGAGTCACCAATATGACAAAACCGTAGATGATTACCAGAGAGCCAGCACGTGGTCAGGGTGGACCCCATTCCGCGGCATTCGAGATATGAATCACCAAGAAGGAGTAAAGAGTGATGAATTTCTCTATAAAGTTCTGAGAATATTTCTTCATAATGATCGAGGAAGACTTGGTTCTCTTGGAGGAGAGCCTTAGGAAAGATACGGGTCATTTGGTCGATTGCGATTCTACTGGCAAATTCACCAGAGTTCTCACCTCCCATTCCATCCCCGACCGCAAAAAGTAAGTTTTCGTCTAAGGAAAATTGACCCGATTTACCTAAAAAGGAGACCGTTTTGGAATCAAAATGCAGGATGAGGTAGGTATCCTCATTTTGTTTACGCAGATTGCCAGGGTGCGTAGCGCTAGACCAACGAACTCCTAAATGCATCTTAGTCTCCAATAGGATTCAGATCCGGGAAGGGCTTCGGAGACTGATGGTTAGGATTGGAGAGTATGGTTGCGTATTCAAAATCAATAATGCAGAACTGTCCAGACAGGCGGTCATAGGTGACATTCCGCTTGGCCTGATCTCCATGACGGACTCCGTAGGACTCTAAACACTGAAAGAGGTGCTGAAGTTTATGGGAGGAGAGGGACTCCACGGAAGGACCGCAGTTGGTCGTTACGATCTTGAGTTGAGATTCATCTACCTCCAAAAGCCTTGGAACATTGGGACACCCCACATTTTCCAGATAGTTTAAAACGCAGCGTTCATTCTCAAAGCGCTCCCTGGCCTGGGTGCCTTTGAACCACTTGATAACGCGTCCATCATAGTTGATGTGGACTTCAGCACGCTTTGTGTCCTTAACCTGCTTCATCGTACGATCTTAAAGAAAAGCGAGGGTCGCAAAAACTAAAAAGGTGGTGGTTTGGCACCGATTTTGCTACCTAGATGATCCTTTTATCAGGAGAAATTCAGGCTGAATCAATCTGATTTAAAGAGGAATAAACTAAATAAGTACTTAAAAATCAATAGGATATCGATATCATGGCTAAATATAAATTAGAATATATCTGGCTCGATGGTTACACTCCGGTGGCAAACCTTCGTGGCAAAACTCTCATCAAGGATTACGACAGTTTTCCTGAACTCGCAGATCTTCCCAACTGGGGATTTGACGGAAGCTCCACTCAGCAAGCCGAAGGCGGCAGCTCAGATTGTGTGCTCAAACCGGTAGCGGTCTACCCGGATTCTACGCGTAAGAACGGGGCCCTCGTTATGTGTGAAGTCATGCTACCAGACGGCACACCTCACCCTTCCAATACACGTGCAACCATTCTGGATGATCCGGATGCCTGGTTTGGTTTCGAACAGGAGTATTTCCTGATGGAAGATGGCAAACCCCTAGGATGGCCATCAGAAGGATATCCAGGACCACAAGGCCCCTATTATACAGGAGTCGGTTTCGAGAACGTCGGTTCGATCGGGCGTGAAATCGTAGAAGAACACCTCGACCTTTGCCTCGATGCAGGTATCAATCACGAAGGAATCAACGCAGAAGTGGCTAAAGGCCAGTGGGAATTCCAGATCTTTGGTAAAGGCTCCAAGAAAGCAGCTGACGAAATGTGGGTGGCACGTTACATATTACAGCGTCTGACTGAAAAATACGGTGTCAGTATTGACTACCACTGTAAGCCATTCCAAGGCGATTGGAACGGCTCAGGAATGCACGCTAACTTCTCTACCAAGTATCTCCGTGAAACCGGTGGTAAAGAATACTTTGAGAAACTGATGGCTCAATTTGAGAAGAACCTGGATGAGCACATTGCTGTTTATGGACCAGACAATCACATGCGCCTGACTGGACTCCATGAAACACAGGCAATCGACACCTTTAGTTATGGTGTAGCTGATCGTGGTGCATCGATCCGAGTTCCACATGGCTTCGTAAAAGACGACGCTTATAAAGGTTATCTAGAAGATCGTCGCCCGAACTCACAAGGCGACCCTTACGCGATTGCTAGTCGTATCTTGCAAACGATTTCTGAAGTTCCTACTTCCTAAGAACTTCTCATCGTAGAATAAAAAGGCGCTGTCCCTTAGGGGGCGGCGCTTTTTTTGTAACGTAAAGCCTGTTTAACAGGTAGTATTGGAGGAGAGGAGGGGACCAGGCAGAGGCACGAGAGCCTGTGTCCTCAATAAACCTCAGTCAAACGAGTTCTGTTAAGATAGCGATAGGCTCTCATTCTTCGAACAGGGACGTTTCGCTTTGTCATTTCTCACAGCAGGTGGAAGGGCCGATGGGCTATTG
>JBCBYL010000126.1:0-6333 GCA_039815855.1 Verrucomicrobiota bacterium | reverse complement strand
CGTTCTGTATTTACCATCCGGGTAGGTATCCAGATAGAGACCATGCGCTTCCCGACTCTGCTCCCACTCTTTCAAATAGTGGAATGCCATTGCCTTCCAATAAGTGACTTCTGACTTAAAATCACTTTGACCACGCTGGCTAAGGAATTGATCAAACACTTCTACCGCATCTGTATGCGCCTCGGTCATCATCAAGCAGTAGCCATGGAGAAAATGACAGCGTTCCACTTCCTGGAAGTCAGGGTAACTGGAAACCAACCGGGCAAAGACAGCGGCAGCCGATTGAAAGTCTTTGCGCCTCATTTCTGATTCCCCCATCAGGTAAATCACATTCGGCCGCAGCTTCGAATCCGGGAAGCGCTCCTCAAAATTCACGGCCGATTCAATCGCCTCTTCCCAGCGTTCCATTTGAGTAAGACAGAGAAGCATCCGGTAATTGCCGTGGATGAGGAGCTCACTATCCGGCAACTCATTCAGCATTCCTCGGATGACGAGGAAGGACTCACGCAGGCGTTTGAGCTGGAAAAAACACTCGGCAATTCGGAACTGGAGAGCGGTATCGTAAAGTTCCATCGACTCGAGCTGGCTCAGTTCTTTGTTCACCCGGGCGATCACATCCTTTAGCCGTAGAACTTCCAGTTCGTCAGGAACACGGGCTTTCTCAGCGGTGGCCAGATCTTCCTCCAGCTGTTCCAGCCGCACTGCCTGACGTGATAAGATGCGATTACGGCTCCAGGCACGTTGAAGAGAGACCAACGCATCACGATGACGCCCCTCTTCTAATAAGCGGCTCCCTAAATCGAGAGCCAGCAAATGAAATCCGCTGATCTGGTCTAGATCATCAGCTGTGACAGGAAACACTTTTACCCGTACGAGAGCCTCATCATAGAGCTGACTCTGGATCTCTGCAAAAAGAGCGAGTGTCATGGCCTGATACCTGATCGAACCGTTTAGAGTCGGCTCTGCAATGGGATATAATTTTAAGACCTCGTCATATTTTTGCTCCCCAATGTTGGCAATGAGCTGCATCAATCTCAATTCAGGCAGGTTGTCATTTTTGGGATACTTCTGGATGAAGGCATCAATCTGAGCGAGTGCCGTATCGATGTCATTTGACTTCAGTGAGAGAACGCACTGCCAGAAGGAAAGTTCTTCGACAGCTTCGCCATCCGGAAATGTTTCCAGATAAACCTTCACCGGGTCCTGCGCTGAATCGTAATCCTTGAGCTTTAAGTAAGAAAAGCTGAGCATCCGCTGAACCCGCTCGAAGTACTGTTGAGCCTCAGATGCGGATCCGTACGACTCCATGAAATCAGAGAAAATCGCCGCCGACCGCTCATAATCTCCAGAGTTAAAGCTAACGAAGCCGTTCCGGAGCAGCCCCTCTGCCGATCCGTCATCAGATGGCGCCTGAGCGAAAGCTACTTTCGCAATCAACATCAGAACCAAAACTCTCCGGACCATGAAAAGAATCTCTATCACATGCGTGACACTTCAGCGACAAAAAGGTTACAACAGAAACTCATCAGGACATAAAAAAACGGGCACCTCAGATGAGGTGCCCGTTCAAAGCGAAGGTAAAGACCGCTTTAACTAATCAGTTGAACGATTTCATAAGGTAACCATAGCGAGCTGCCTTTGGTGTTAATGAACATCGTTTTGCCTTTCTGGACACACTCAGCGAGGTCTTCCCAGGCAAGGGGTCCTTTCACATCTTGTCCAAAGGCATAATGCCACTGTCCACTTTCTTTTCTGACCAGCTTCGCCCAGTCCAAACAGGTTTGAACCGCGTGCTCAAATTCTGAGTCATCGATGAATTGGTCATTATTCTGATCGAATGAGGCGAGCATTTCTTTTCGTGATTTAAGCCAATCAGCTACTTTTTTTTTAAGATGCTCTTCTGTGGCTTGATCTGCCTTAGCCTGATCAAACTCAACCGATTCATTCACACTCCCAAGATACTCGGGCAAATCTACCCCAACACTGCGGGTGAGTTCATGGAGCGGAGGCAGAGCACCGGCTAGTCCGGAGAGAAATCCGGCGGTGCCATTTTTACCATCTGATCCCTGGCCGCTATCCCAGACCGTCACTTTGTCGATCTGAAGGTTACTGATCGCTTTTACCTGCTCAGTCACCAGCTGTGGCAAGAGTTCAACGAGGAGCATTTGGCGGGCTCCATCGACTCCCTGACAGGTCACCATGAGATCCCGGAAACCATCTGCCTTCCCTTTCAGAATCGCCTGGGCACCATCCGCCTCTGCGAGGAGATTTGCCTTCAAACCGGATGCCTCCGCATCTTTCACTAAACGGATACCGTCCGCTTCAGCTTGCTTGCGGGCACGGACTGCATCCGCTTCCCCTTGCTCGATTTTTCTGATCTTCTCAGCCTCTGCATCAGCCTTGACCAATTCTCGCTCACGCTCGATTTCAGCAGGCACAACCACGTTTGCATATTGTGTCGCTTTATCCCGGTTCGCCCGTTCTGTTTCTGCTTTTTGCTCCGAGGTGTAAGCTTCTTCTAAAGCCCGTGCGATGGCTACTTTTTCTGCCGCTGTCGCGGACCGGTCCGCCTCTGCCTCTAAAGATCGTCTTTCCGAAACCGAGTTTGCGATTTCGACGGCAGCCACGTTTTCACCAGTTGTTGCTTCTGCGTTAGCATTAGCGACCTGGATCCGTTCATCCTTGTTCGCGGATGCGGCTCCGATCTCACCGTCACGATTGGCTTCAGCGACTTTAATTTTTGCTTCGTTAATCGCTTTCGAAGCGGCTTCCTGACCAAGTGCATCAATATATCCCGATTCATCAGTGATATCCTGAACGTTCACGTTAATCAGACGGAGACCGACTTTCTTGAGTTCGACTTCCACTCCCAGGGAGATGTTGGCGATGAGCTTATCCCGGTCGGAATTGATTTCCTCAATATCCATGGTGGCGATGACGACCCGCATTTGACCAAAGATAATATCCTTGGCTAGCTCCTTAATTTGAGCCATCCCGAGTCCGAGCAGACGTTCTGCTGCGTTTTCCATTACTCCTGGTTCAGTGGCAATCCCCACCGTAAAGGTGGAAGGTGTATTGACCCTGATGTTCTGCTTGGACAACGCTCCCTGTAGAGCAATATCGATCGGCATCGGCGTCAGGTCCAAATACTGGAAGTCCTGAAACACCGGCCAGATGAAGGCAGCTCCACCATGGTGACACATGGCTGATTTTCCACCGCCTACTTTTCCATAGACGACAAGAATTTTGTCAGACGGACACTTGCGGTAGCGTGTCGCGATGAAAATTCCCATCGAGAAAAGGATGACCAACCCTATTGCGACCAAGACAAAGATCGCAAAGAGAGGGGCTCCCTCTGAAGTTTGTGCTAATAGCATCATTTTCGTTTTCCTTTCGTGTTTTTGTTAAGAATTAAATCGTTTCCACCAGCAGGGTGCTGCGCCCAACCAAGCCAACGACTTTGACTTTAGTGGCGGGGGCGATTTCCAGGTCACCGGATGTCAATGCTTCCACCGTGCAACTCCGGCCTTGAATCATGACCTCAATCTGTCCGGATCCCGTCCTACTGGGCGGAATCGTGACGTAACATGTGGCCACTTCTCCGACTGCATTACCGTAATTCAGGGTTCCGCTGGCCTGCATTTTCAAGAGGGCCAGCATCATATAATAAATCATGAACATAAATCCGAAGCCCACAACCAAGGCGATCACCATCGAAAGCAAGAAGGGCAGTCCATAACTCGCAGCAGCGACTCCAGCCCAGCCAAAACCAGCAAAAAAAGCGGTCACTGACCGTACCGATAACAGGCTCAACCCACTATCATGCCCATCCGAATCCATTTCATCAGAAATATCGATATCATCATCTAATCCGATCAACGTGAGTAAGAGTTGAATGAGCAGCACCGATAGCGCAATAATGCCTATCCCATAGAAAAGTTGTAATTCCATACTTAGTTCAGTCCACCAATTCATCATTCCATTCTCCTTCTATTGCGTTTATTGATAGTACGTTGATAGGTGAATTCAGAAAAAACTTCAGTTATAATTGCGTAACATTTTTATAAGGACCCCATTGATATGAAATCTCACGAAGTCATCCGCATGGCCTGCGAACAGAAGGGAGCCAAATGGGTTTCTTCTCAGCTAGGTGTCTCACAGGCTCTTCTGTATAAGTGGATGCAGCCTGATGAAGACCTTGGAAGTGGTGCCCGCAACCCCCTCGACCGTCTCGAATTACTCCTGAAAATCACGCAGGACCGTCGCATCCTGGATTGGCTCTGCGTGCAATCGAATGGCTATTTCATTGAGAACCCGGAACATACCCCCGCTGGTGATGATCTTCATCCAGCCATGAGCCTAATCCTTCAGGAATTTGCGGACATGCTCACCAGCTTGGCCAAAGCAGGCGAAGACCAACAAATCACCGAAGCCGAATCCAAGCAATTAAGACAACAGTGGGATAAAATGAAATCCGTCTGCGAAGGCTTTGTCAGGGCTTGTGAACAAGGAAATTATGACCACGTCCGTAAAAAAATCCTCGAAACGGATTTTTCCCACCTGGCCAAAGCCTCTTAGTTAGAGAAAATCAGAATCCTCGATTTCGGCCTGACTAGATCCTGATTGGGTAACAACCAGCTCCACTAGGACTGCGCCTACTCAGCGACGACGCCTAGCATTCCGGCAAAGTCTTCTTTTTGCCGGGGACGGGAGCCGGGGGTCCAAATTTGAGAGATGGAGCCGTCCAGATAAAGAGCATCCTGACATTCAAGCTGGTCGCGAAAGAAGAGGGACAAGGTATAGAAATTAACCGGATCATGGGTAAAAACCAGAATCGGATTCCCGTTTGAGTCCACTCCAACGGCATTCCTGATTTTTTTCGATCTGGAGTCAGGAGTAAATTTGGGATGAATTTTTCCTTTTGATAGCAGTAATGGACCCGATTGCGTCGCCATCATGATATCCTCTTGCTTCAATGGAAATTCACTCGCATCCAAGATTTGATAGCCCTGAGCAGAACGAAAGAAGACCCCATTCGGTTTGAGGAAAAAATTACCTTTCCCGTCCGCCAGATTCAGTGGTGATATTTTAACTCCTTTCTGGATGTGTAAGCCGGTCGGAATGTAACCCGGCTCATAAATCCCGGCATTCATCGAAAAAAGTAGCGAGTCACCCTGCTCCTCTAGGATGCGGGCCAGATTGGTCAACTCAGCAATATGCTCCCCTTCATGCTTATGGAACAAGCGAATCGATTCGGATTCCGGATCGACCTCGTAAATGGTAAAGGTGCAGCCTCGGAAATCGACTTGCTTCAACTCAGACCGCCCCTGATTTCCTCCGCAGAAAAGAAGGATGAAGCAAAAAGTCCATACTTGCCTAGAGAAGCGCATGACAGGCTCGCCCTCTTAGAGGTAGTTCATGAAGGCCTTCATGACCTCACCAGGGATATCAAGGAGTTTGTAGTCTTTACTATCAACAAAGATCAGGGCTTGGCTTCCTTTGCCAAGGATTTGACCGGAATCATTAAAAACCTGATGCTCTAGGATAGCCTGTTTGCGATTCGTTTTGGAAACCCTGATTTTGACCGTCACTTGTTCAAACTCCCTCGTTTCCCGGACGAACTTGTGCTCAAAGCTCCTGGTCAGGATAAAGAATTGAGTGTCATTCAAATCAAAATCCGGCATGACATGGTTAAAGAAGAGCTCGCGTGTCTTACCAACCCACATGGCATACATACCGAAGTAAACATTTCCTACGGAGTTGGTATCCGCATAGGTAGGCAGAAAGGTGTGAACAAACCATTTGCCCTCAATGTGACCTCCAATGGCTTCGACTGGCCCCTCTGAAAGAATTCCTGTCCTCTCAATCACTCTTTGCGTCGTATCGCGAATCTTTCGTATAGCGGGTACTTCTTCAGAAGCAGCATCGATGACTTCTTCTGCTTTTTCAGTCACCACCTTGAGCAAGTCTGTATTGAGAACCAGCCAGAAGGTGTAGCCGAGCGGCAGAACGGAACCCAGGATCATGAGAACCGTATCCTGATAAATGTAGCCGTATGCAAAAACGACGACAGAGAGTGCCCCCATGGAAAACATCCGAATCTGGGGAAGCGAGTGCTGTGAATTTCGCACAAAGCAGCGGGCAATCCCCAACGAGGCATATCCGACAAAAAAGGTAGCGAAGAAAACCATGAAGTATTCCAGCTCCAGGCCAAAGGCGACGCCAAAGATGGAGAAACCAGCGGCAAAAATAAACGTTGGGGATTGCCCGCTGCTTTGTGCGAAATTCACAGCACTCGCTTCCCCAGATTCGGATGTTTTCCATGGGGGCACT
>JBCBYL010000186.1:0-3282 GCA_039815855.1 Verrucomicrobiota bacterium | reverse complement strand
GCCTGCTCTTCGATGGACTTGGCATAAGAGCGAAAAGCTCCAACGGGTTCAAACCTACTTTGATAAGGTCTTTTGCTAATTCATAGACATACTCATTAGAGCACAAAAAGTCTATTGCTTCATCTTGCGATACGAATATTTCATGTCGGGGGTTTTCAAGGTTCAAAAACACGCGATCCAATTCGATCATTTGTGCAGATTCAAGCCCATATTTCATCGCATTAGATTCATTGGTATAGATTAGTTGCAGTGATTTTCTGATGTAACCAAAGCTGTTTCTTAGAAATTAAATAACTTGATGATTGTGATAAGCGAAGAAGGTTCAAAAGGCGATCTTAAAATATTGAGACTTTCCAATTTTATAATCTTTTCAAGAGTCCTCATTAATCTTTGCTTGCGGAAATTTCATGGAATTTATTTTTCCCCAATGACTATGCGCTATGAGTGTTGTTCATTCTGTGTCCCTGCGACTCTGCGTTAAAAGAAATATGCTAAGTCCTAGAACCGTATCAGTGTAATGAATAGGTTGCTTTCATTGTTTTCCGATAAGGGACGGAGGTACCTCCGTCCCTCATCAAGTCAAGAGCTTTGAAACGACGAGGGGGCCTTGGTAGATAAAGCCGGTGTAGAGTTGGACGAGGCTGGCCCCTGCTTCGAGTTTGCGCAGGTAATCATCACGATTCCGGATGCCGCCGACGCCGATGATAGGAAGTGCGGCATTCGTTTGAGTATGGATGAAGCGAATCATTTCGGTGCTTTTTGCTTCGAGCGGAGCTCCGCTTAATCCACCTGTTTCGCCGATATCATTCTGACCATGATCGATGGTGGTATTGGTGGCCACGATGCCGTCGAGGCCGAGGTCAGTGAGGACTTCAAGGATGTCGGAAAGATCATTCTCGGAAAGATCCGGAGCGACTTTGACAAGCAAAGGCTTCCACGGTTGTGACTGGCGAAATTCGAGAAGGGGGACAAGAATGTCTTTCAGGGCTTCTTTGCCCTGTAATTTTCTGAGTCCGGGAGTGTTAGGTGAGCTGACATTGACCACAAAATAGGCCCCATGCGGATAGAGTTGACGGAAGGATTGAAGGTAATCGTCCGCAGCCTGTTCAGCCGGGGTATCTTTGTTTTTTCCGATATTAATCCCAATTGGGAAGGGTTTCGCTTTTTTCGCTTTTTTCGCTTTGAGTGCTTTCTGTGAATCGAGAAGACGTTGCTGAATGGCTTCGAGCCCATCGTTCGGAAATCCCATCCGATTGATTAAGGCAGAAGCCTCCGGGATTCTGAAGATTCTGGGCTTCGGGTTACCCGGTTGGGGGCGAGGGGTTACGGTCCCGATCTCACTATAACCAAAACCTAAGGCATAGGTCGCTTGAAGGATTTCCGCATTTTTGTCAAAGCCGGCGGCTAAACCGATTCGGTTCCTAAAGTGAAGTCCCCAAAGTTCGACGGGGTCGTCACAGGTGGAGCCCAAGGCCGAAGCCAGGACCGGAAAGAGAGGTGAGGCCATACAGCGCATGGCAAAGTGATGCACAGTTTCCGGATCAAATTGAAAGAAGAAAGGTCGGATGAGGGATTGATACATGAGTTGATCTGACTGGAGGTTATTTCCCTATGCAGAACTGAGCAAAGAGTTTGTCCAGAACTTCCTCATTATCTGTTTGGCCCAGGATCTCATCGAGTTGATGCAAGGCATGCCGAAGATCAGAGCTGATGAGCTCAGGCGGGTTTTCACTGGACCATTGATTCAGTATTTGAAGGAGGAGTGATTCTGCGGCTTGAAGGTGCCGCGCATGTCGATCGTTGATCGCAACCAGTTCCTGATTTCCAAAGGGGAGTTTTAATTTTAGAGCATCAATGAGGGCAGACTTCAATCGGTCCAGACCGTCGATCTCAATGACATTACAGCCGAGTTGGCTCGCTGGTGGTTCTTTTAAATCTGACTTGGTGTAGCAGAGGAGAGACGGTGTTTCTTTTGGGATTTGAATTAGGATAGGATGCGGATCTGTCCCGTCCATCAAGAGAAGAACCAGATCAGAAGTCTGAATCGTTTCGTGGGTTCTTTCCATGCCCAGTTTCTCAATCTCATCCTCCGAGCCATGCAAGCCTGCGGTATCAATAAAGCGGGTCAGAATTCCTTCGAGGAGCAGGGTGGCATCAATGGTATCCCGGGTTGTTCCCGCTCTGGAACTGACAATCGCCCGGTTTTCACCAGTGAGCGCATTCAGCAAACTCGATTTCCCGACATTAGGGGCACCGACGATAGCGACACTTACGCCTTCTCTTAAAAGTCGGCCTTCACGCGCGGTCTGGAGTAAACGATCGAGTTGATCCTGACACGACCGAAGGCGACTCAGGATCTCTTGATTCGTTTGAGGGGAAATGTCCTCATCCGGAAAGTCAATGTAGGCTTCGAGCTGAGCAAGGATATCGAGGAGTTCGTCACGCCACTGTGTCAGTTTCTCCGTCAGGCCGCCTGCTTGAATTTTTCTTGCCGAACGTAAGGCCCGTTCGCTGCGAGCTGAAATAATGTCCATGACGGACTCTGCCTGAGTGAGATCAATCTTCCCATTGAGATAGGCGCGCTCCGTGAATTCTCCCGGCCGGGCATGACGGGCCCCCATTTGAATGAAGGCATTGATAATCTGATCAATGAGGAGCGGGTTCCCGTGGCATGAAATCTCGATGGTTTCCTCACCCGTGTAAGAGTGAGGTTTATTCCAGAGGTGAATGATGACATCATCCAGTATTTCCCCATTGAATTTCAGAAATCGATAGTTTGATTTGCCAGCCTGAATAGGAGAGTCCGTTAGTTCTGCTGCCCAATGAGCTGAGCTGGGGCCTGAAATACGAATGAGACCTAAAGCAGAGGTTCCGGCAGGTGTGGCGAGGGCTATGATCGTATCTGTTTCTGACATATATAAAGGACTATATGATAAGGTGTGGTTTAATGAGAACTTTGACAAGTCGATGAGACGTAAATAATCCTCGTCATTTTTGCAGTCATTGTTATGCTTAGCAAAGTGAGCGGAGTTTTTATTGGTGTTGATAGTGGCACACAAGGTACCAAAGCAGTTGCTATCAATGGAAAAACAGGGGCAGTGCTCGCGGAGCATTCTGTCAGTTACGGCCTCATTCAGGGGCTGCCAGAAGGTGCCAAAGAACAAGATCCCAAGACGTGGACGAAAGCACTAGATAAGTGTATCAAATCCATGCTGCTGGCCGGAAATGCCGATCGCCTTAACGGCCGATGCTTTCACCTTAGTGGAAGCCAGAATGGATTTG
>JBCBYL010000121.1:0-6877 GCA_039815855.1 Verrucomicrobiota bacterium | reverse complement strand
TTTAAATACAAGCTACGTCGATCTTTTTTATCATCACCGACCAGATCCTGAGACCCCTTTGGAGGAAACCCTTTCTGCGCTTGTCACGGCTGTTCAATCTGGAAAGGCGCTCTATGTCGGAGTGAGTAACTATCCGGCTGAACTCATTAAAGAGGCATCTAAATGGATGAAAGACGCAGGGGTTCCACTCATCGTGAACCAGACTTGCTATAACCTCTTTGACCGTGAAGTAGAAAAAGGAGTTTTGAGCCAATGCCAAAAAAGAGGATTAGGATTCGTTGCGTTTTCTCCTCTGGCACAAGGCATCCTCACCGATCGCTATTTAAAAGGGATCCCGGCTGATTCAAGAATCGCCAGCCAGAGTGAGACCCTGCAGAAAGATGACCTTACCGCACATCGTATCGATCAGATTCAGATGCTCAATGATGTAGCCAAACAGCGAGGTCAGTCTTTGGCCCAGATGGCACTCAGTTGGTGTGTTCATGACCAGAGAGTGACCTCGGTGCTGATTGGAGCCAGCCGTGTCGAGCAGATTAAAAATTGCCTCGGCATCCTCGATGCAAAAGCGTTTTCAGAAGCAGAATTAGATCAGATCGACGTTGCTCTAGGGCTGAAAATGTCAATCACTACAGGAGATGAGTAATGGGTGATGATTGTCTTTTTCATCCGCGTGAAGATAAGGAAAAAGTCGAACTCGGAAGCCAGCTTTGCCCTAAATTTGATGATCAGGGTCTGATCCCTGCCATTGTCACGGATGCAGATAGTGGGGAGGTCATTATGTTCGCCTGGATGAATGAGGAATCTTTATCAAGGTCGATCGAAATCGGTGAGGCCGTTTTTTGGAGTCGTAGCCGCAAGGAACTCTGGCATAAAGGTGCCACCAGTGGAAATGTGCAGACGATTATCGAAATGAGAATCGATTGTGACCAGGATGCACTCTGGTTAAAGGTCAAAGTCGGAGGACATGGAGCCAGTTGCCACAATGGGTATCACGGGTGCTTTTACCGGGAAATTCCCACCGGAGAAAATCGATTTGATGATCTCAAGACGCATGGTGAGCCTGTCTTTAATCCTAAAGACGTGTATAAAAAATAGAGTAAGGCAAAAATCCCGATTAGTGAGGGATCACACCAGTACGCTCTTCTTCATTCTCATCGTATTCCTGAATGAGAGCGGCTTTCCCTTCTTGCACGTAGTAGAAGCGGAGAACACTGATGCCAATTTGGATGACGTCGTTTTCCTTCAGAGGCACTGCACCCTCGATTAATTCTCCATTGAGGTAAGTCCCGTTACCGGAACTCAAATTCGAGAGGATAACCTGATCTGGCCCAACCTGTAATTGGATATGCTGACGTGAAACCGTGGCGTCATTAATGATGATATCTGCACTGTTACTGCGTCCCAGCACGATGGCACCATATTCGAGAAGATGCACTTTCTTGCTTGGCGCCTTTTCATCTTCGATTTCGAAAAGAATACTGGTGGTCTTGCGAACACGTCCTGGCGTGTTTTCTTGCTGAGGAGGAGCTGCAGGAGGAGTGTTCTGGGAAAGAAGTTTACTCTTACTCTGGGCTTCAATGAGCAGAAGTTCGGTTGGACGGTTAATCGACCTGGAAGGGGTTCTGACCCCAATCTGGAAATCACGGTTTCCGGTGTCTAGCTCAGCGATCTTCCAGAAAGCTTCTTCTCCGGTTAAACCGTTGGCCTCAGCGTGAATGACATTCCCGTAGTTAATCCAGATCTTTCCCGCACTGCACTCTACGCATCCTGAACGCGTGGATAGGAGTGAAACGTGCAAAAAGTCTATCAATGTATCACCTGTCTTAGGCATATCTTACTTATAGAAGGGGCTTTTGCTCATGAAAAGCGTAAAAACACATATTTCCTACCCATTTGTGTAGCAGCCAATGAGTGAACTAATCTGGAATAAATTATTCGGTTAATGCATCCTTCCCATATGGCTACCCCATCACTCTCTCCGATCCACTGGATTCAACACTATACGCATTGGCTCCATGCCAAGTGGCCGGCAGGCAAAGTAGAAAAACTCCCTGAAGTCAAAGAAGATGGTTCGACCAATGTCAGCGGTCTTTATGTCGTGGGGGACTTGACCGGTATTCCTCTCTTGAAATTTTCATCCGACACAGGAGCGCGCGTGATCCAGACCATGATTGCGAAAGGCGAGGTTCAACCTGGTGGCACAACTTCGGATGGAGATGAGAAAGTCGATGTGGCCATCATCGGGGCCGGGGTTTCAGGGATGGCGGCCGCCATTGAAGCCAAGCAGAAGGGGCTGTCCTTCAAACTATTCGAGGCTCAGCAGGCATTTGCCACCATTGCCAATTTTCCAAAAGGGAAACCTATTTTCACCTATCCGACCGATATGGTTCCGGCGGGGGAAGTGCAGTTTAAGACAGATATCAAAGAAGACCTGCTTGATGAAATGATTGGATATCAGGAAAAGCATGAGATTGAGCTGATCAGTGAACGTGTCGAAACGGTCGATAAGAAAGGCGGAGAATTCATTTTAAGCCGAGGTGCCGCCAAGCGAGGTGAAAAGGGAGAAACTGTATGCCAGGCAAAAACAGTCGTGGTCGCTATCGGTCGGAGCGGAAATTTTCGAAAGTTAGGGGTGCCTTGGGAGCAGCTCGATAAAGTTTATAACCGCCTCCATGATCCTAAGGAATTTTGTGGTAAAAATGTGCTTGTTGTCGGCGGAGGTGATTCTGCGATGGAGGCAGCGATTGCTCTGGGGGCTTGTGGAGCAAAAGTAACCTTGAGTTATCGGAAGCCTGAATTCTCTCGCCCGAAGCCGGAGAACGTTGAGAAATTACAAGCCCTGGCAGAGAATCCGGAATCACCCGTCGCAATCGATAGTCCGACATCGGAGCGAGTCACGACAGCCGCCAGTTCAGAAATGCGGGGTGACAAACCAGCGGGTTCAGTCGTCCTCGAGATGGCATCCAAAATCAAAGAAATTCATAAAAATGAGGTGGAGATCATTGACTCCGAGGGCGCGGAAAAGAAACTCCTGAATGATGCCGTTTTTTCGATGATTGGCCGGGAAGCTCCCCTCGATTTCTTCAGGCGGGCCGGTGTCCGGATTACCGGTGAACGCGGGGCATCCTTTTGGTGGAGCTTTGCCAGCATCGTTCTCATTTTTGCATTCCTTTATCAATGGAAGAAGCCGGGAACCTTTATTCCAATTGCGGAGTGGTTAAACGACATCGGATTTTTTCCATTTCAGGTGCCTGAATGGTGGGCGAGTTTAGGAGGTGCCTTCACCGATCCCACTACGATTCCGGGCACTCTCAGCTATGTCGTCGGTGATCCCGGATTTTATTATTCGATCCTCTACTGCGTGGTCATGTTGGTTTTTGGTATCCGTAGAATCCAGAGGCGCAAGACCCCATACGTGCGCAATCAGACACTCACCTTGCTCGCCTTTCAGTGGATCCCCCTTTTCTTTTTACCTTATCTCATTCTTCCCTGGATGGGCTTCAATGGCTGGTTTGACTCTGGTGCCTTAAAATCGATTGCCGACAGCCTTTTCCCGGAAGTGACGTACGGAAGCGGAAGAGAATACTGGAGGGCGTTCGGCCTGATTCTGGCCTGGCCTCTCTTTATTTGGAACTTGTTTACCGATCAACCGCTTTGGGGATGGCTGGTGATCAGCATGGTACAAACCTTTGTCATTATTCCTCTCATCGTCTGGAGATGGGGTAAGGGGGCCTATTGCGGCTGGGTTTGTTCCTGCGGCGGGATGGCAGAAACTCTAGGTGACACCCATCGGCATAAAATGCCACACGGGCCTTTCTGGAACCGCCTGAACATGATCGGACAGGGATTCCTGGCTTTTGCCATGTTGCTCTTAATCGCCCGGATGATCAGCTGGGCGATTCCGGGAGATGACTTTTTTGATCAAGTCTTTCACTTCGGCTTAAAAGGTGGCGACCAGTTGATGCCCTGGAGCTATGCCTGGTTTGTCGATCTCCTCTTTGCTGGAATTATCGGCTTTGGCTTTTACTTTCACTTTTCAGGTCGGGTCTGGTGTCGTTTTGCCTGTCCGCTGGCAGCCTTAATGCACATCTATGCACGCTTCACCCGATTTCGTATTTTTGCCGATAAGAACAAGTGTATCTCCTGTAACGTCTGCACGTCGGTTTGTCATCAGGGCATTGACATCATGAATTTTGCCAACAAGGGGCAGGGGATGGAAGATCCGGAATGTGTGCGCTGTTCAGCATGTGTGCAGAGCTGCCCGACAGGTGTGTTAACCTTTGGTCATCTCGGCTCAGATGGCACCAAATATTTCGATCAATTGCCAGCCTCACCTGTGCAAATAGCGGAAAAGGCGAGTGAGAAAGAGAAGGCAGAGAAGGAAGAGAGTATAAAGTCCAGCTAATCGAATCAGGCATTTGTGCAGACGAGTTGTCACCCGAAGCATGGGTGAGACACTCGACCTAGGGAAGGGGAAGGTCCTTCAGGTCGAAGAGAATGCGGTGTTCCTCTGGAGCGATGGGAATGGAGATCCTGACCGCATAGCCTTCCGGTAATGGCTTATTCGCTCTGGCTCCCCAGATCATGGAAGACCTTGTCCCAAAATGATGTTTCTGGCTCGGGATGACTTCAAATTCTGTAGTGATCAGTTCAATCTCGCGGATTTCCGTTTTGGTGCTGCTGATCTCGACAGCGACAGCCTGTTCGCTTAGGCGCCCTAATGTCTCCTTATCCCTGATCTCTGGATAAGCATGTCCGATATCGATGAGGGTCACCTCAAGTCCATGGGCATCGAGTAAATCATTTTCTACAATTTCATTGAGGGGTTGTTTTGCCGGATCAATGACTACTTTTTGGCTTTTGAAGGTACGGATGGAGAATGCGCCCTTCAGGGTCTGGATAGAGTTTGCCTCGCGCTCCGGGCACTTGATCGGGATGCGGATGTCAGCACTAGGCGGTAACGTGGGGCGGATACGTAAGGGCCGATAACTTGCAGACTGTTCTGATTTGGATGAGATCAGTGAATTCCCTTTTTCATCAAGTGCCTCGGAAACCTCAATGTCCCCAAAATCGAGCGCTGACTCGAGCCGGTCATCCGTTAATCGAAGAATGACCTCGGCGGATTGTGCCAGCGATTCCGTGCTACGCGTTTCATTGGTTGTTTTCCATTCTACTTTGGCAGATAAGGAGGCAGTAAAAGTGAAGGAGAGGAGAAGAGAACGTATTCGCATCGACTGGGAATTTAACCTATTCTTGTGACGTGAGGCCAGTTCTTATCGTCGGAGGGGGAGTGAGTGGAATATGTATCGCTCACAGCCTGGCTGAACGAGGGATTCCGTTCGAACTTGTTTCCAATCCCGAGCGAAGGAGTTCGTCCCGAGTCGCCGGAGGATTGATCAATCCCGTGATCGGAATGCGTTTCTCTCTGCCTTGGAATATCACTGAGTGCCTGGAAGAAGCGAAGCGAGTCTATTCAGAAATGGAGGCACTCTGGAATGTTCAGATTTACCACCAGCGCAGGATCTATCGGATGTTCAAATCAGCTGAGCAACGATCATTCTGGGATCGAAAGCGGGGTGTCGATGTTTTAGCTCCATACGCACAGGAGCTCGTTGATTCCGGTCACTGGGTGGACGAATTTCCTCAGGCTCGGAATGAATTTGGAGCGGTGCGGATTGAAGGCGGTGGCTGGTTGAATTTTCCTACTCTCTTGATCACTGCAAAAAAGGAGCTGGAGAAGAAACGAATTTGGCGCTCTGAAGAAATGAAAGAGTCCATGGTTCGATTTACGTCGCAGGGAGCGGAGTGGAGAGGGACTGAGTACGGTGAAGTCATCGATTGTCGGGGTTTTGTGCCCAATTCGGAGTGGTGGAATTTTCTTCCCTGGCGAGGTGCGAAAGGAGAAATCCTGACCGTGCGCACGGAAGAGAATTGGCCGACAGATGAAATTTGGAGCCGTGAAGTGTTTATTGTCCCCCTGGGGGGTGATTGTTATCGCATTGGAGCAACCTATAGCTGGGACCTGCAGACAGATGGCCCCACTGAGGAAGGAAAGAGTAAACTACTGGAACGACTTCAGAATTGGATTCCTGCGGAGGTGCTGGCGATTGACCATCGTGCTGGGGTGCGGCCTATTCTCAAAGATAAATTTCCGGTCTTAGGAGAGCATCCGGATCAACCGCATTTGTGGATCATGAATGGGTTAGGAGCCAGAGGAGGCACGACCGCGCCGTGGCTCAGCCGGCTGTTGCTCGATCACATTTTTGACGAGGTGGAGCTGCCTGAAGAAATCAGATTAAACCGAACCCTTACCGCCCGGGAATCGTGATTTGAGAGACCTTCACCAACGCTGTCACCTGAGACTTCAACAGGTTTTGCATGAAGGAGATATTGCTGTCGATGCGACCCTCGGAAATGGCTATGATACTTGTTGTCTGGCAGAAGCAGTCGGTCAGTCTGGGCGAGTTTACGGTTTTGATCTACAGTTCCAGGCCATTGAATCGACTCGAACCCGACTAGAAGAGTCAGGCCTTTCGGACCGCGTCGAACTGATTCATTCGTCACACTCCAACTGGAATGTCTTACCGGATCAACTGAAGGGAACAGTGCGAGCGGTCACCTTTAACCTGGGGTATTTACCGGGTGGAGACCATGAGTTGACCACCATGAGTGCCACGACACTCGAAGCCCTGACCGGCGGGATGGCCATGATAAATCATCACTGAAATCACTCCATCAGAGGCGAGCCACCTCATGGCCGAGTTCAGGGCTTCGAGTGTCGTGGCACTCATGGTGGTCAACTCATGGTCTCCACCCGGTCAGGATGAAAAAGAATCCCTGCTCCGTTTTTTTGAGGATTTACCACCATCGGGTTGGA
>JBCBYL010000137.1:0-5756 GCA_039815855.1 Verrucomicrobiota bacterium | reverse complement strand
GTATCGACACGCTCGAGCACTGAGAACTTTAATGCCTTAGCCGGGGAGGGGATTGCCTACTCGAAGCGTTCACTCTCGATTGCTGATAAGGAATTTTTGAGTGAGCTGCCGATGGTGCTTGCTGATAGGTAAAGCTACTCTCTGCTTCTAGATCACTATTAACGTAATTCCAGTGCTCCGGATCGTCGAGTGAAGCATGAACAAATGTGATCCCTTTTACTTTGAGCACCATCGGCAGCTCACTCAAAAATTCCTTATCAGCAATCGAGAGTGAACGCTTCGAGTAGGCAATCCCCTCCCCGGCTAAGGCATTAAAGTTCTCAGTGCTCGAGCGTGTCGATACGATTTCATCATGATTGCCTCGGATAATCGGGCAGCGCATGGCACGCACCACGGTCAGGCATTCTCGCGGGTTGGCATTATATCCGACCACGTCTCCGAGACATACCGGATGAGTCACCCCTTGTTCATGCATATCTGTAACCACTGCCTTCAAGGCTTCCAGGTTACTGTGGATGTCGCTAAAGATACCGTACTTAACTTTTTTCATGTCTGGGTGGATCGATAAGACCCATATCGCAGAGGTAATAAATTACTGTCAGTATGATGCTTGGAAACAAAAAAAAGCTCCGCTTACAACTAAAGCTTCCATTGACTTCTAAGCTATCGATGAGATTTTCTAACCAAGATGATTAAAAACGCTTATCTACAAGGCCTGCTCGGAAAGCACTCGGGAGAAATATCAGACCTGCAAACTCAGTTGAATTGGACCCTGCGCATCACCGCGGCCCTCTGTTTCATCGGGCACGGGACCTGGGGCCTCATCACCAAAGCGGGGTGGCTGCCATTCTTTGCCTCCCAAGGGGTGGACCTGGACATCGCCTGGACTCTTCAACCTATCATTGGCGCTTTCGATATTACCATGGCCATTATGCTGCTCTGGAAGCCACGGCGTGCCATTTTGATGTGGATGTTCCTTTGGGCACTCTGGACAGCTATCTTGCGCCCATTGGCGGGAAATCTGGAAAAAGTGAAAGTAGACGGAGAATGGACCGTCCAACTCGCTACCGATTCCATGAATGTTCCGAAAATGCAAACCTGGGAATTTTGGGAGCGCGCCGGAAATTGGGGGCCACCCTTTATGCTCCTCGTCATGGCCGGCACCTTTACCCTGGCCTGGAAAGACTGGTTTAAGCCCTATGTCGAACCGCTCATGAAAGAATCCACCGTCGATATGATTTTCTTCCTCTGCCGAATCTGTCTGGCCGCGCTCTTGATCGGTCATGCCGGCTTTGGATTCGCGGTTGAAAAACAAATGCTCATCGATCACTGGCAATCCATCGGCGTCAATGCAGATGTGGAATTCATCCGTGCCATCGGTTGGGCAGAATTCGCCCTTGGAATCATCGTCCTCGCCTTCCCCGTCTGCTACTTCATCTGGGCCGCGCTGATTTGGAAACTCTTTACCGAATTTCTATACGTCCCCGCTGACACGGTTACGGGTAAAGGTTTCCTGAACATCTTTGAGTGGATCGAACGCTGGGGGGATTACGGCATTCCAGCAGCCATGCTCCTCATCCTCGCCTACAAAAAAGCAAAGCCCAAACTTCCAGAATCCCCCACCAAACCAGATCCAGCCACGGTTTAAGGTAGATTTTTTCCACTTCCTTGCTTCAATTCCTACTCAAGCCGGAGTAGCTCAGGGGTAGAGCAACTGATTCGTAATCAGTAGGTCGGCGGTTCAAATCCGCTCTTCGGCTCGTTTGGCGAAGCATGAGCTAAACTTCCTACAATTGATTTGAACCTTGGTTCAGCGCAGTCGTCCGAAGGACGTTTCTAAGCGTCAGCGTAATGCGAAGCAAAGCGTAGCCTCTCCCGCACTACCCGAGCAAGGCGAGGATCAATCCGCTCTTCGGCTCGTTTGGCAAAGAATGAGCCAAACTCCCTACAATTGATTTGAACCTTGGTTCAGCGCAGTCGTCCGAAGGACGAATTTAAGCGAAGCGTAATGCGACGCAAAGCGTAGCCACTCCCGCCCCACCCGAGCAAAGCGAGGATCAATCCGCTCCCCTCCTTCGCTCGACACCTATTCCTTATCTGCCAGTTCTTCTTTCAAAATGTCCAAATAAAGCGTTCCGTAGTCGTGATAAGTCTGGCCCTGGGTGAGATCAACTCCCGCCGGGCTGACGCCGACCTGGCTGGGGGGCTGGTCTCCCCGGGTGGGCTCGATCTGTGAATCCTCGAGCCATTCGTTAAAGCTGGTGATGAGGAACATGTTTTCTGCAGACGGATCCAGGTTCGGGAGGGCGACGTCCTGAATCATGGCCCGGAAGAGGTCGCCTTCTTTCGATCCGGGGATGTCGGTGAAATAGCGTGCTCTTCCCGGGTGTTCTTCTTGCGGCCGTGTGGCGAGGTCATTATATCCCGGGGCCACGGCGGGAATGAAGGCGGTTCCCACCTGATTGGCAGCTTCACGGGCCTGGGTAAAATTACGAGTCAGGAATTCAATCGCTTTACGGGTTCCTCCTAATTCCTTTACGGACTGGCCATAAACATCGTAGGCAGTGATGGCATCAAAATTCTTCGCCCATTCAGGGTCATATTGTTCATCAGGTTCACCGAAAAAGACATCGTCCCCCACCAGATAAAGTTCCGGGAAGCGTTCTCTCATTTCTTCCAGTGCTTCATGACCTTTGTTCCGGAAATATTCCCGGGTCAGGTAGACAAAGACGACGGGCCTGCCGTTCACCCGAAGGTAGGAAGGATGATCAAAGTATGTCTTGGAAATGTATTCGAGATCTGGAATCCAATTTTCATAGCGCGGGTTGGCGAACGTTCCCAGCCTGCCCGTACTTTCATAGAGCAGAGCATAACGCAGCTTTTTATGCTGGGGGTGCTTGAGGATCCGGTCGCGCAGAGTCCCATCACTATGAGGCCCCCACCAACTGACCGCCCAAAAATCAATTCCAGCCTGCTCACTCTGCCTGATATGGCCTCCGATGACATCTGGATCCGCAGAGCTGTAAAGACCGAGTTCAGGAACCTGCCGGTGCTCGAGATGAAGGCGCATATTCCTGTTCCACCTTCCCAGGGGCTCGCCATCAGCGACATGACTATACCAGGTATAGTAATAGGCACCGACGAGTGGTTTGACACCTTCCTCCGCTTTTTTTTCTTTTTCCGCTATTTCCCCTTTGTCCTCTTTTGCAGCAACCGTCTTGCTGTCTTGTGACTGCTGACAGCCTTGAAAGAGCGATAGAACCACCAGAAGGGTGATGAATAAAGAAACGTGTGAATACTGAGGTATGAACCTATTCATTTTGAACCTACGATACAATTTTTAGAATTTCTTCGAAGGTGTCGCAGAAATGATGACAAAGGCCACGGGTGCCACTCTCATCAATATTACCTCCCCCAAAGCCGACCGTGCCAAACCCAGCGAGTCGCACCGAACACACTCCTGCTCCGCTATCTTCGATACCGATGATTTGATGACGGTCTTCAAAGTCCAATCCTAGTCCAACACGCGCAACCTCAGCATAGAGCCAGGGATGAGGCTTCGGAGAAAGCTCTCCTAACGTTCCTGCACTCTTTCCCTGCTGCATCGGGAAGCCAGCTGTGATGATGGCATCATAAAACTCTTTCGGCTCCCCCATCTCAAGAGTGCGGAACGCATCTAAGATTTCCGGCCAGGCCTTTTCATAGAGCCCGGAGGTCACCAGACCGATCTTGATCCCTTGCTCTTTCAAGGCGTAAAGAAATTCTTTGAGCCCGGGAGAGGGAGTAAAGGCTCCGGGGCGCCCTCGCCCTTCCATGATCTCATTCATTTCTCTGCGCGTATGCTCAAAGTAAAATTGACGGGCTTCCTCCACGGAACGGTCCGGACAGTATTTCTGAATACAGTACTGCAAATGTTCTGAAACACTGTGGCCGGAAACATAAGGGAGATCCTCATCCTCTAATTCAAATTTCTCGTCCCCTAAAACACTCGCCGTTGACATCTGGATGATCCAGATCCAAAACTCCTCACTGCGCACACTCGTGCCATCTAAATCCATCAAGACCGCCTTCGTCGGCTTTTCCATCTTCACCGGGTAAACCGGATAGTAGGCTGGATAATCCATCGCAGAATTCACCAAAGCGAGTGTATGCTCCTCAAAGGCAATAAATTCCACTTTACGATCACCAGTGGCCGTAATCGATTGAACTCCTCTTTCACCGACGATGAATTTTCCGTCCGAAGCATTCTCGAGCGGAATCATCCCGTCCTTCTCGGAAAAGGTTCCTAAATCGGGAATGATGATTTGGTCGTTGCCTGCGGCTGCTTCGGGTTTACTCATAATTCAAGTCTTTCTTCGTCTCTAGGTTCAATCATGAAAGCGTACCGCTCTCAAATGCCAAACGCTATCCATCAAAGAATGACTGTCAAAGTGTTAATCCGATCAACCCGATAGTGATCGTAATTCTCAGTCGCGCTTTCCAATCACATCCTCTCAATGCTTTTTTCTTGCTCACTGATCCAACCTTGAATGTAATGCCAGCTTATGCGAATCCACCCCTTTTTCGATGGCCACTCTCTTCTCAACGGACGACTCGTCATCAACGACAACCCCCAATTTTTAAAAACAGGCAAGCCACTGAGAAACTACGGAGATGCTGAGGAAATCGCCCAGCTCATCAAGGATTTGCCGCTTCTCGTTGAAAAGGGATATCAAAATTTGGCTCTGAATTGTTATTGGCATCATTTCAACCCATCCGGTGATGGCACGATTGAAGTCTCGCTAGATCCTTTGAAAGAACTCGTAGCGGCCATCCGTTCCCACGGCATGTTTGTTTCTCTTTCTGTGGAAACCTATGGAGTGGGAGGCGGCCAAATCCCCGCCGGCTTCTGGGAAGCTCATCCTGACGCGGTGGCGTTCAATCACGAAGGAACCCCTGTCCGTGACACTGAATACGGTTATGACACCGCCGTGCCGTCCCTCTTCTCCGATAGCTACCTCAACGCTTCACGCACCTACATGAGCACTCTAGTCAATCAACTGGGAGCTGAAAATTTTCTCTATTTCGAAACGACCGTGGAACCTCAATTCATGGGGGCTCAATGGCTCGATTACAGTGAAATGGCGAAGAAAGCCTATTTAGCCTGGTGTGAAAAAAACAGCGATACCCCTGCTCCTCCATTCCCTACGGAATTTCCTGTCAGTGAAGCATTTCGTATGGACCCAAGCTGGAACCAATTCCGGGCTCAGGCGCTAGCGGGTTGGATTAACGGCGACGCGAAGGCTCTGCGCGCAGGCGCTGGAGCCGATATCTGGATTGCCAGTGATTATCTGGATGCGGAAGAAGACACCTGTGCCCAACGCTGCGGAGATGCGCTCGAGCTGTTGAGAGGAATGACTGAAGTGGATATCGTCCAGGTCAACTGGACCTGGTGTAACATTGAGAGAAAACCAAATCTCCGCGCTTATGGACGGGTGCAACAAGTTCAGAAGGAATCGAGACCGGAATGGGTCATCACGGAACACATGACGATTAACGGCACCGATTACTATGAAAGTGATATGGAAGGCCTTCTGGAAAATACCCTTCAAAACGGCACTCGTTTTGGATGGGAATTTGTCGATATTGCACCAGACCGTGATGATCCTGCTAATCCTCCCAATAGTGTTACCCCCGGTGACTTTAAGCCACAGCACTTCTGAGTTTATGATGCGGATTGGAAGCCGAAAGACTGTATGGCTGTCGTAGAAGATCGC
>JBCBYL010000161.1:0-4469 GCA_039815855.1 Verrucomicrobiota bacterium | reverse complement strand
GGGGGAGTTGATGGAGGAGCTTATCGACAATGTGGGGGGTAATCCCGTCTGCTCCATCAACTCCCCCTTTTAAAGGCGGAATTTTCCCAAATTGATGATGCAGCCCACCCGCACTTAACCAATCAACTCCACTTCCTGGCGGATGTGGTCGAGGACTTTGCTGAAAGTGCAGTAAAAGATATTCCCTATACTACCCTGGCTCACGCTGCCTTCGCGATTATCTATGCTCGGCGGGTTGTGGATCTGATTCCAGACACCCTTCCCAATGTGGGTCATTCCGATGACTCCAGTGTCGCCAGAGCCGTGCTGATCATATACGAAAAGCAGTTTCGGGACTATGCAGAGAAGCGTCAGCTCAACTGGGCCGACATCACCAGCCAAGCATAAGCCTACGAATGCAATTTCCCGGTTGGATTGAATGGCTGGAAGACCGGTTTGGCCAGTTGGATATCCCCTTTTTACTCAAGGGGCTGATTGCCCTGAATATCCTCACCTTTTTTATGGTCGGGATGAATCCCGGCTTCGTCGAACTTCTCTACTTGGACCCGATTGCAGTCCGGAATGGTGAAGTCTGGAGACTTCTTAGTTTTCTGGTTATCCCTCGCTATAGTCCGGATGGAGACTTCTCTCTTGTCTTTCTACTCATTTTTGTTCTTTTCATGTGGATGGTCAGTAATGGCCTGGAGGAAGCCTTAGGCTCATTTAAGCTGACGCTCTATCTTCTCATCAGCGTTACCTTCATTGGGACCAGCTGTCTGTTAACCAACACCCTCGGCTATCACGCATTTCTCTACCAGTCACTGATTGTCTTCTTCGCCTTACTTTATCCGGATATCGAAATTCTACTCTTTTTCATTATCCCCTTAAAAATGAAGTGGTTGGGAATTTTCATTGGCTCGATTTCAGCACTGGTCTTTATCCTGGCTCCGTTATCACAAAAGGCACTCATCCTCGCCAGCTACTCAGGCTTTCTCATTTTTACCGTCCCTCATTTCTTTCAGACCTGGAAAAACAAGAGAGAGACTGAACGACGACGAAACCGTTTCGAAGATGGCGGAGACAGTTGAGCCAGCTCATCTAGGTCGCGTGCCTCTCTGCGTCGATCTGGACGGAACCCTGATCCGGAATGATACGCTTTGGGTTTCCATGGCTTGCCTGATTCGGACTTCTCCAGTCAACCTCTTCTTGATTCCCTGGTGGTACCTGCGCTCCGGTCGGGCCATGATGAAATGTCAGATTGCCGAACGTTGTTTACCAAGCGCGCAGAACCTCCCCTATCACAAGGGCTTCATGAAATACCTGAAGGTTCAGAAGGACAGAGGACGCAGGCTCATCCTCGTGACCGGAGCCCATCGACTCATCGCTGAGGCCGTCAGTTCCTATACTGGAATGTTTGATGAATGTATTGGCACGGTGGCGGGTCTGAATTTATCCGGAAAAGCAAAGGCAGAGCACTTGGTCCAGCGATTCGGTGAACAAGGATTTGATTATGCCGGTAATCACCATGTTGACCTCAGCGTCTGGAAAGCATCTCGTTCCATCATCATCGTCAATGCCCCACCCTCCGTGCGGAAAAAGGCAGAGGCAATCGGCCGCACCGAGGCTATTTTTCAATAACTCAAATCAGGGATGGAGTAGACTCCCTCCCTGATTTGAGTTTCTTTCGCTTATGGTAAATAACGCGAAAAGGTCTGAGGCGGTTGCCAGGAGCATTCCTCCCCGCTCCCAAACCACTTCCTCCGGTGACGTGCAATCCAGCGATAGAGCCCATCCCGGATCGAAGTCGGAGCGATCATGCCAAGGTAGGCTACTGCCCAGACCCCGCCGATGTGCTTGCAGGCTTTCAGCACGGCCTCGGAGTAACAAGTCGCCGCTTCCGATTCCGTTTCCCACCCTTCCAGAAGGATGATCGAGTCCACTTCCTTCATTTCCGGATGCCTGGCCAGCATTTCCTTGGCGGCCTGACCTTGTAACGGGGCGAAGTGGAGTTTTCCTTTCGTATCGATGCTTTCCAGAAACCGGACGGACCTCTGACAGAGACCACAATCCTGATCAAAGAAAAGAACTCGGCTCGGCGGGAGGGCTTCAGTCTCTTTTCTTCCCGGACGCGATAGCGGAGGGAAGAGGCGGTGCACCATGAACCAAACCAGGACCAGCGCTCCCCAGAAGGTGAAGGTGCCCACGAGTTCATGCATCGTCCAATACTGTTCCTTCGTGTAAGCAGGTGCTAACATGCAGATCATAACAATCCTGATCAAGTTAGTCGTAATCGCTACGATCGCAGTGAGGAGCAATACCAGTCCCCGGTCTATCCATTTTAAGCGCCCATAAGTCACTAAGAGTAGAGCGAGGAGCAAGCTCCCACCGAGAACACCGAAACCATTACACTCCGGTGCCACTTCAAAGTGGTGACCATTCAGCTCCAGGATGAGTTTTGCCTCCTGTCCCGTCGCGACGAACAACTGGGGGGTATAGCCTAAATAGTAGAGTGCGGTGCTCGCATAGCGCCCGGCAAGCAGACGGAGCCACCAGTCAAAGTGAGGCAAAACCATGGTCAGGACCAGGTAGCCGCCGAAGCCGACCATAATCGGGGTCAAAACCCGCTGCATCTTTTCTCCAAAGACGAAAAGCAGCCAACCGTAGATCGCCAAGACATAGGCTATCACCATCAACAGGGGCCAGGAAAGAAGCGCACTCAAACCAACGATGAAAAAAGAACCGATCAACATGCGCATCGACTGCGGACCAAAGTCAAAGAACAGCCGCATCCGCTCTTTTCTCTGCATGATCAGATAGGTGCCCGCTAATCCTAAAATGATCAGCGCGTGCAGGAGCTGGTCCTCGCTGGCGGTCTCTTCCAGCAGCCAGACCGTGGCCGGCCCATAGAAGACAATGCTTAGAAATGAAAATAGCATCGGGAGCACCCATCCCGACACGTCACGTAAATTAGTGCTCATCGCATGAGCAAATTAGTTCCCTTTGGACTGACTTGCAATGCCTCGTATGAGAGGCTTTCGAAATCAGCCTTCAGTCGATGGATTGGCAGCCGCTTGCCGGGCCTTGCGGGCATCAATAAATGACTTCACGCAGAAGCCTAGAAACGATCCACAGAAAACCATCATCATTAACATCCCGATGGTTGAGGGCTTAAAAGCAAAGTCTCCCTTGGAAAGACTCATGCCAATTCGACCTAGTGGTGCCAGCACCCCTAATAACCCAACCACCGCCGCCGCGTGCATCGCATGCTTGAGCCTCGCCTCGTTTTGTCCGATCAATCCGCAGATTCCGATCAAAATTCCCGGAACACAGGGAATCAAAGCGGTTAGACTGACCATTCCGGTCATGACATAGAGCACGAGGCCCAGAAAATTAAGGAGGATTCCAAATCCAATAGAGATCAATGGCATATTCATCAACAGACCTTAACGCCTTTCTCATCACTGGCAAAGAGGAAGTTTATCATCTCGTGATCCCCTTCAATTTCGGATTGAGCCTGACCTCACTCATTGCTTTCCATTGGGAGAAAACCTCAAGTTCAAGCTACGCAACCGGATTAAATCTAGAAAAAACTCTCCACCTCTCCCAACCTCCCTGTAAAAATATCCCTGTGCTGCACGCCCTTGTTATGATTAAATCCTAGCTGTGGGCATGATAAACAAGAAGGCGGCCAGGATATCGATCATCATCATCTGTGCCTTACCAGCCCTCGCTGTTTTATCACTCCTAGGCCTGGGCATTTACACCTCGATTCAAGGCAAAAAAGATCTGGAAGAAATCCGATCTGAAATCATCACCGCAGGAGGAAAAATCCATCCCGACGAATTTGATGTAGCCGATGAAGTAAGAATCGGAACTGATTTCAACGAATTTGTAGAACGGCTGGACGATTACGGAGACCTACATCACTCCATAGAGATGGAGTTTGGTTATCTTCGACACAATAACGAATTGATTGGTGAATACCTGCCTATTCATTCTGCCACTGCTCAGGAGCACGGTCTGAAAGAAGGAAAAACCTGGGGTGCTCTACAGTTAGCAGCCGAATCACTGCGACAGGATTGGGGCACTCTATCTCAATTAGCCTTTCAAAAAGATATTCAATACATCCCTGATTACGCTAATGGGGGTGCTGTAAAAATGGATCATTTGAGTCCTGTCCTTAATGTGGCCAAATTTTGCTCCTTCCTGGCGTCACTAGAAATACAACGTGGCGACCTGGATTCTGCTTTAAATTATCTCGAGACAGGGAAGCAGATGTATACAAAAATCACTCCGTTGCCTGACTACAGCCTAATCAGTGGTCTTGTTCGGGTGACCATCGACTCGATTTTCATGCAACACGCGCAATTCATCATCACACACCCAAAAGTAACCCAGTCTCATCTTAAACGTATCCATGCCTTATATGCAGATTCCAATGGATTCAAGATCATTGAGAAGTCACTTGAAGGAGAGCGAGTCTTGATGGG
>JBCBYL010000011.1:0-37039 GCA_039815855.1 Verrucomicrobiota bacterium | reverse complement strand
TCAGCAGGGGCAGCTTCTTGGATGGGCTCATTTTCAAACTGAGGCTCACCTGTGCGCAGACCTCGGGGAGATCTGTCCAGTTCGCTCGATGCACTGAAGGGCAGAAGCGTCATCAGTAAAAAAACGATCAAAGGTAAACGGCGGAAGAGGGTCTCCATGACAACGTTCTTTTTATCGGATGAATCCACCTTCGCCAATCCTTAACCCGTTGCTTTCACTTGGATTTTAGATCACTCCTGACTAGCTTAAGCCATGGCAGAACTGGAAATGATCGCAGTTGCTTTTAGCTTGAGCGCTCTTGCCGGCTTAAATCTCTATCTTACTGTCTTTGTTCTGGGGCTTTCGCTACGCATGGATTGGATTACTTTGGGTCACCAGTTTGAGGCGCTCAGCCTACTCGAGAACCCCACCATCCTCATTCTTTCCGGCTTCTTTTTTCTGATCGAGTTTTTTGCCGATAAGATTCCGTGGGTGGATTCTCTCTGGGACGCCATCCATACGGTGGTGCGTCCGATTGGAGCCACCTTTCTGGCCCTAGGTGTGCTGGGAGACTTAGATCCTACCCTGGCCGTGATTGCTTCCATTCTGGGCGGCAGCATGGCCTTATTGACTCACCTGACCAAGTCAGGAGCTCGACTCCTGCTGAACACCTCACCAGAACCGTTCAGTAATAGCGTCGTCAGTGTCGGTGAAGACCTGACGGTGATCGGGGGGTTAGCCTTGATCTATACTTTTCCGTGGGTGGCGGCGATCTGCCTGGTTCTCTTCCTCGCAGTCATCGGCTGGTTTCTCCCCAATCTAAGTCGCCGGATTTGGGTCACTGGCCTCTTCCTTAAATCGAAATTGAGTTCGGTAGGAAGTCCTGAGGAAAAAGTCGATCACCTCCCCACCTTAGTTCCAGATCCTGTGAAAGAGAGGCTCTCTGAACATTGGAATGACCACTGGGAAGCCATCTGGATCACTCCCGTCGTCACCGCTCCGAAAACCGTATTACCACCTCATCGGAATGCTTACCTCTTAGCCGTGAAGCTCCCAGACCAACCGGATGAGGGAATCCAAATCGTCATTCTGACCCGTGATCTAAGCAAGTGTTTCGTGATGCCCCTGGCCCAGCTCGCCTTTAAAGCGACCTACCGCATCTTGTTTGATGAGCTGGAGCTTCATCAGGAAGCCAAGAAAGAATCAAAACTCAAGATTCGGTTCTTTAAGCACCAACAAGCGTACCTCAAGGCCGTGCTGCAATGGGCCCACGAAGCCCATTTCCCGGCTCATTACGTGGAATCCGATGCCTAACCCGGCATCCTCTCCTCATGAAACAACAGCCTACACCTCCCCATCATCGATTGATCGATCTGGAACGTGACCTTTCCGGAGACCTTCCCAGACCACTGCTCAAGTTGATGAGCCGTCCAGTGGAGAAGATCCTTTCTTTCGATGCGGTCAATGACCTCTATGAGGAAACCAAAAGAAATGTTGCGAAGAATCATCCGTTCTTCACCGCCGCCGCAGAAGCCTTCGGATTCCAGACTGTCATTCCGCCTGATGATCTCAAGCGAGTCCCCACAGAAGGCCCATTGATCGTCGTCGCCAATCATCCCTTCGGAGGGGTGGACGCGATTGCCTTGGGAAACCTGCTGCTTTCCGTACGGCCCGATCTTAAAATGATGGCTAATTCCCTTCTCAGCCAGATGCCTGAAACCACTGAATGGTTTATTCCAGTGGATCCTTTTGGCGGGAAAGGCGCGGCCCGGAGAAACCTGCAATCCATGAAGCAGGCGATGGCGTGGTTAACCGCTGGCCACGTCTTATCTGTTTTCCCGGCCGGTGAGGTTTCGCACTGGAGGTGGCCTCAGAAGAAGGTTGAAGATCCGCCTTGGACCACCCACGTCGCCGCCATGGCACGGAAAACAGGAGCGACGGTTCTCCCTGTTTTCATCGCCGGGCGAAACAGCCTTTTCTTTCAAGCAGCCGGCATGCTTCATCCCCGTCTCAGAACGCTCCTTCTACCAGGTGAGTTAGAAAAAATGCAGGCCGAGAAAATCCACATTTTTATCGGTCAACCGGTTCCACCACGAGCACTCCAGAACTTGGAGAGTGACGCGCAGATCATTCAATACCTGCGTTCCGCCACCTACTTTCTCAAGACGCGGACGTTCCGGCAGCCATTAGAAAAAATGGAATCCAAAACGTCTGAAGATACTCCGGTTGTTCCAGGCCAAACGAAGCAGGCGCTTAGATCGGATATCCAGCAACTCGGGCCAGAGCATCTTCTTCACCGACAGGGCCGGTATTCCGTCTATGCGGCGCGCGCCTTTGAATTACCGCATATCTTACCTGAAATCGGTCGACTCCGTGAGATCACCTTCCGAGGGGTCGGGGAAGGCACTGGCAAGGCCATCGATCTGGACTCCTATGATTACCGCTACCTCCACCTCTTTCTCTGGGATGAAGCAGAAGATCAAATCGTTGGATCTTATCGCATTGGGCAAACCGATCTCATCTTACCGCGCGAAGGTGCCCGGGGCCTCTACACCGCCAGCCTCTTTCGATTTCAGCCATCCTTCTTGAAATTGCTCGACCCGGCTCTGGAACTGGGACGTTCCTTTATCATTTCTGAGTATCAGAAATCTTATCATGGTCTGATGATGCTGTGGCGCGGGATCGGTGAATTCATTGCCCGTAATCCAAGGTACTATCGGCTCATAGGACCGGTCAGCATTACCTCTGACTACCATCCCCTTTCTCAACGCTTACTGATTCGCTTTCTGAGTGAGAACGTCCGTGATGAGAGCTGGGCCCGGTTGGTGCGTGCGAAAAAGCCGCCTAAGCATTTACGGTTCATGGGTCTGACACGGACAGAGGTCAGTTCACTCATGAACAATGTCGAGGATGTCTCTTCCCTGATCTCCATCTTAGAAAAGGACAGCAAGGGAGTTCCTGTCCTCATCCGTCACTATTTAAAAATGAATGCGCGCCTCCTCAGCTTTAATATCGATCCTGAATTTTCTGATGTCCTGGATGGCCTGATGCTCCTGGACTTAAGAAAGAGTGATCCGAAAATGCTCAGGCGATTTATGGGTGAAGATGGCTATGCCACGTTTCAGCAAATTCATGGAGTAGACTCCGTCCCTCATGAAGGGTTGAAATAATTCAAAATGGCAGCGATGACCAGGACCTGAGGAACAGTCAGGGCAGGAAGCAGCAACGCTAGTTTCCATTTCCTGGTCACCTCCTTCAAGGCCATGATCTCGGTGTAGTCTGTCGCCGCACCCGCCATCAGAAAGGTAAATCCATTCCCCGGAGCGTAGGCCCGGTTGACCAGATCAGCTGCGATGGGGGTCGATCCTTCTGAACACACCTCGATCACCGTGGCGGCCAACAGAGTCAGCAATAATCCCAGCAAACTCGGACCTAACCATTCCTGAAACGTAGCCGGATCCAGGAGGGCCCGGATCAGCGCCGCCAAGACGACGCCAAAGAAAACCCAGCGCAGGATCATCCGGGCCTCCGACCATCCATCACGCAAAATCACTTGGAACCACACCTTTCGGGATGGCATCGCTTCTGAAACCATCCGGCCGGCTTGCTTCCAGGACAGCTCTGCTCCTCCTTGGTCTTCAGACGGCGGCGGCTTGACCAATAGACGATCAACGAGTAACCCAGTCACAATCGCAATCAACCCGGAGCAAAGAATAAAGAGGAGCGTCAGAGGGAACCCGATCAGAGAAATGAGAATCAGGGTCAGCGAAATCGAATTCCAGGGACTGGCGATCAGGAAAGCAAAGACCTGACCAAGAGATGCCCCCCTTTCGTAGAGTTTCGTTGCTACGAGGAGAATCCCATGATTACAAAGATCCAGAAAAAGCCCGGCAATGACGGACCGAAAGATACCCTGCACACTCCCAGGCCGCCCAAGGAGTTTAGAAACGACCTCTTTGGGGACCTGATGCATGACACCTACCGCCACAATCCCCGCGATCACTCCCCACCACATCAAATTCATCAGCTCGAAGGAGCCGGCCGTAAAGTGGCTCAGCCGCTCGTAGTCCTCGATCGCCTCTGCAAAAAACCAATGCACCAGATAAGCGCTAAAAACCACGATCAGACTACCCCAGAGCAACCAGTCGACTTTTCTTGAGGAACGACCCCCACAACAAGTCGTTTCTTCAGCAGACTCAGATGAACAACAGGACATAGAAATAAATCGTGACGGTAGAGAGAGTTAGGAATAAATCTACCACTACGACCATCTTATCTCTATGACCGAATTTATACAACATCTGGAACGCACTGGTGTCCAGCTGCAGCGCACCGCGCCACAGACGCTCCAGATCAATACGGGCAAGAAATGCAATCTCACCTGTGTGCATTGTCACGTCAATGCGGGCCCGGCCCGTAAAGAAATCATTACCCGTGAAACGATTGATCGCATCCTCCAGTGGTATGAAAAAACCTCAATCCCGGTCGTCGATCTGACTGGAGGGACACCGGAAATGATTCCAGATTTCCGCTACCTGGTCACCTCTCTGAGAAAAATTGATCATAATCAAACGATTCTGGATCGACTCAATGCAACCATTCTTCTGGAGCCCGGCTACGAATGGGCGGCTCCCTTCCTGGCGGAGAACAAGGTAACCCTTGTTGCTTCCATGCCCTGTTACTCTCCGGAAAATGTGAACGAGCAACGTGGGGATGGTGTTTTTGAAAAATCGATTGAAGCCTTTCAAGCCCTCAATGCCATCGGGTATGGAAAAGATCCGGAGTTGCCTCTTCATTTTGTTTACAACCCGAATGGGGATTTTCTACCGGGAGACCAGCAGCAACTGGAGTCCGACTATAAGCGCGAAATGAAAAGGCATTTCGATATCGAATTTCACGATCTCTATACCATTACCAATATGCCAATCTCCAGATTCGCTTCCTGGCTGAAACGGAATCAAAAACTGGAAGACTACATGAGCCTGCTCATCGAGGCCTTTAATCCCTCCTCGATTGAAGGACTGATGTGCCGTGACACCATCAGTGTGGGATGGCAAGGAGAGGTCTATGACTGCGATTTTAATCAGCAGTTAGGCATGCAACTGAAGAATGGGAAGCCTCTGTACCTATGGGATCTGGAGATAGACCATTTTCTCAAAATGCCGATCATGACTGGCAAGCACTGTTTCGGCTGCACCGCCGGAGCGGGAAGCTCCTGCACCGGCGCACTGGTGGAATCCGAATGATGCCATCACCGAAAACGAAAGCACTGAGCATCGTATTGCTGATCAGTGCTTTTATTTTCTGGGCTCAATTACAAAAGCAATCGACGTGTCGAACCTGTCTCGTGCCTGTTGCTGATGTTGATCCGCTCGATTATTTCGCAGAGTAATTGATCTTCTTTTCGATCTCTTCATTCGGCGGGTGTCCAGCCTTGAGTGCTTTTTTATAATACTCGCGGGCGAGAGAAACATCAGGAGTCGGACGGTAGGCGTAGACATTCGCTAAATTATAGTATCCGCCACTGTATTCAGGATCGAGTTCGATGGCACGAAGGCACTCTTTCTCAGCGGCACCCCACCAGCCTTTCTCAGAGGAGACGATGGCCATGAAATTACGAGTCCGGGCGTCACCCGGATCGAGGGTAATCGACTGATTCAGCGCCTTCACGGCCAGGTCTAATTCACCCAGTTCGAAGTGACAAATACCGAGGGTAGAATGCACAAAGGCATCATCCGGCGCATTCACTAGCGCCTTTTCTAACAGGAGGATCGCCTGCCGGAATTGGCCCCGCCGGAATTGGACCACGGCCAAATTCGAGAGAGCGAAGAGTGAGTCAGGGTATTCATCGAGAATTTTTTGATAATAACGCCCCCCTTGGTCGAGCTGACCGGCGCTGACCAGTTCGTTGGCACGGAGGGCAACGCGTTTATAACGGTGCGGCACGACGGAGCGGGTGCGGTAGTATTTTCTCAGGGTTTCATCCTCATACACTGGCTCATTGAGAAGTTCATCAAAGGGATCTCTTTCTTTTGCTTGTTCATCCTCAGAAGGAATCAGAGAAGGGTCGATCGACAAGCGCTGAGCATCGCTGACTGAAACAGTTCCAAAGAAAAGGCAACAGACCCCCAAGAGCGCACCGCCCATTCTCCCGTTTTTCCCGACAGCCATAGATTGAACGCTAGGCAGATCATCGATTTGAGCAACTGAGGATTGCCAAAAGTTCTTCTACTGGCCATGCTCTCCACATGCCAGAGGATGAAGAATCCAATCCGAAGTCAACGAGTGGTGCTCATATTCTGGCGATCGCCGCCAGCGTCATCATCGTGGTCGCGGGTCTGAAGCTGGCCTCGTCGATCCTGGTGCCTTTTTTCTTAGCGGCATTTCTGGCCATTCTCAGCTTTCCTCTCCTGTTCTTTCTCCGGAAGAAAGGATTCCCCAGCTGGCTGGCAGTCTTGCTCTCCGTGCTCGCGAACCTGGCCATCGTTAGCGTCATCGTACTCTTAACCATCCAATCTGTTTCTAACTTTACTGAACAAGAACCTGAATACCGGGAACGCTTCAATTCGCTCAAAGATGAAAGTGTTGCCTGGCTGGAAGAGAAGGAAATCCCGGTCAGTGAGTATTTTTCGGTGGAGACGATTGATCCCGGTGCGGCTCTCGGATTGGCTCAGGAAACCTTCGGCCAGATTGTGAATGTCTTTTCTAAAGGTTTTCTAGTCCTGCTGATCATGGTCTTCTTCCTCTTCGAAGCACCTAGCATCCCGGATAAGATGCGTTTCATCATGGGACAAAAGCCTGAATTCGAACCCGACCCGGGACGGTTCCATAAGATCACCAATGAGGTCGTGCAATACCTGGTCATTAAAACGGTAGTGAGCTTGATGACAGGCCTTTGTATTGGGGTTGGGGTTGCTTTAGTGGGTCTCGACTTCCCGGTTCTCTGGGGCTTAGTCGCCTTTGCTTTGAATTACATTCCTACGATTGGTTCGGTCTTAGCTTCGATCCCGGCCCTCCTCCTGGCCATGGTTCAGCCGGGCATGGATTTTACCAACGTCGTGATCATCGCTGCCATTTATGTCTCCACCAATGTGCTCTTTGGAAATTTCATTGAACCGACACTGATGGGACGGAAGCTGGGGCTCTCTACGTTAGTGGTCACTCTCTCCCTGGTTTTCTGGGGATGGGTCTGGGGACCTGTCGGAATGCTTCTTTCAGTGCCTCTCACGATGGTGGTAAAAATCCTACTCGAGAATACACCTGACTTGCGCTGGGTAGCTGTCCTTTTGGCCCAGTGGCCCATGGATCCAAAGACGAAAGCAGCGATTGTGGAAGCGATGCGCCGCGACGGAGCAGACCACGCCTTAGAACCCCCTACCTAAACGACTTAAGACGATGCGGCTTTCTGTGCCGCGCGCTTACGCTGAGTCGCATCGAGGACTTTCTTCCTCAATCTGACCTTACCGGGGGTAATTTCCACCAACTCATCGTCAGAAATATACTCGAGCATTCTTTCCAGGCTCATGTTGATAGGTGGGCTCAGTTGGATCCCTTTCCCCTCACCTGAAGACCGCATGTTATTCAATTGTTTCGCCTTACATGGGTTCGCGGTCATGTCCTCAGGGCGCGCATTTTCAGCAATGATCATTCCATCGTAGATCGCCTCACCGGGGCCGATGAATAAGCGAGACCGTGCCTGAAGCTGGTCCAAGGCATAGGCCGTGCTTTCTCCATTCTCCATCGAAACCACCACTCCGTTATTCCGACTGCGAATCGTTCCTTTAAACGGGCCATATTCTTTAAAGAGGTGACTCATGATTCCGGTGCCTCGGGTCAGGTTAAGGAGATCGGTCTCAAATCCGATCAATCCACGGGTCGGGATAATGGCCTCCACCATCACGGTGCTGGTCTGGTGCTTCATATCCTGAGTTTCCGCTTTCCGCTCAGCCAGGTTTTGGATGACATCTCCAAGAAATTCGTTGTCCACCTCGACAAAGACCTCTTCATAAGGCTCGAGCTTCTCTCCGTTCTCGCCCTTCTGCATAATCACCTCCGGGCGTGAGACCATCAGTTCAAAGCCTTCCCGGCGCATCTGCTCGACAAGAACAGAAATTTGCATCTCCCCACGGGCGCTGACTTTAAAGCTTCCTGCCACATCCCCCTCTTCTACTTTCAGGCTGACATTGGTGCGGGTCTCGCGCACGAGACGGTCTTTGATATGACGGGCAGTAAGGAATTTTCCTTCCCGTCCGGCTAAGGGTGAGTCGTTCACGAGGAAAGACATCTGAATGGTCGGCGGGTCGATCGCGACAAACTCCAGCGGTTCGGTGTCCGTGCTACCCGTAATGGTATCCCCAATATGAAATTCTTCGATTCCGGCAAGGCCGATAATCTCGCCAGCGTCTGCTGAGGCCTCCTCCGTCCGTTGTAACCCATGATGGAGGTAGACCTTGGTTGCTTTGCCTGCATGGTGGCTTCCGTCTGCGTGCAGGGTCACGATGGGGCCGCCCTGATCAATGCGACCTGAGACAATCTTACCAAAGGCGATTCGTCCCACGTAATCATCATAACCCAGATTCGCCACCTGGAGTTTAAGGGGACCGTCCGGATCTGCTTCCGGCGGAGGCACATTTTTTACAATCGATTGATAGACCGCTTCCATCCCGGCATTGCGGATTTCGTCAGTCAATTCACCGGGCCATTCATCAACGGCGTAGCCATCGCGGGCCGAAGAATAAATGACCGGAAAGTCGAGCTGCTCATCGGTTGCATTCAGATCGAGAAAGAGTTCGAAAACTTGATCGAGGACATCATGCGGCCGGGCCAATTCGCGGTCGATCTTGTTCATGACCACGATCGGGCGGAATCCACGCTCCAGAGCCTTTCTGAGGACAAAGCGGGTCTGGGCTTGTGGGCCTTCAAACGCGTCCACCAGCAGTAACACTCCATCAATCATATTCAAAATACGTTCGACCTCGCCACCAAAGTCTGCGTGCCCCGGAGTATCGACAATGTTGATCCGGTAGTCTTGCCACTGGATAGCTGCATTCTTGGCTCGGATGGTAATGCCTTTTTCTCGCTCCAGATCCATGGAATCCATCACCCGTTCGTCGACATCCTGGTTGTCCCTGAATGTACCGGAGTGCTTGAGGAGCGCATCCACCAGGGTAGTCTTCCCATGATCAATATGCGCAATAATGGCGATGTTTCTGAGGTTCTTCATAAAATCTAAGTCAAAATGGCTCTTCTCGGACTAGCGCTCGAAATCGCTTAAGCAAGCTCCTTCAATGGGAGATCGAAAATATTTTCATGTCATTCGCCATAAAAACACAGGCTAGATATTTTTTCTCTTTTGCCTATGCCAACTATGGTCCATTTTTGTACGGACCAATCCGCATTATATTTATTCATGGACGAATCATCGCTACTAGAACTTCTACAAATCCATGGTCAGTCAAACGAGACTGGTGCCTTGACCTGTGTGGATGGCGAGAGGCGGGCGACGATTTACCTCTTTGACGGTGAAGTGGTCTATGCCGAGAGTGGCCAGGATTCTGGTCTCGCGGCTATCTTTATTGCCATGAGCTGGCCAACGAGTCACGCCACCTGGACTCCGGGAAAGACACCACCAAAAATTATGTTCCGGCATGAGTATGATTCCCTCATCTTTCAGTTCGCCCAAATGGAGGATGCCGGAGAGACGGATGAAAATGCCATTCGAGCCACCTTCAGCGAAGAATTGTCTTCCTCCGCTAGCAAGCAAGTCAAGATGCTCGATCTGAATAACTACGTGATTTCGTTTGAGGTTCTCAATTCTGATTTCAAGGGCTTCATTTTTTATCTGGAGAAGGGGGTCAGTTTGATCGGTCGGTTAGAAGACTGTGATATCATTCTCCCTGACGCTTCGGTTTCCAGCCATCACTGTAAGCTGGTTCAGGACGCAAACTGTATCCGCGTCATTGATCTAGGTTCGACGAATGGCAGCCGCATTAACGGTGAACTCATCACTGAGGGGTTGCTTCAAGTTGGCGATACATTCCAGATTGGCGCCGTCGAAGTATGCTTGAATGTCAAATTGAAGAGAAACCTCGATCAAGCCATCGTCCAGCAAAAGAACAGCTCGATCGCTCAGGCGTCCATGAATCATACCGCCAAACTGGAACTGCAAAAAAACACCAAATCCACTTCCAAGATTACCGGGCCCATCACCTGGAAAAATCTATCCGTGGAGCAGGAAGAAAAACAAAGCCTCTTCTCAAAAGTGTTTGGCAAGAAGAACCAGTAGCCTGACTCTATTCGTCCTGAGCAAGCTGAGATGACTCAGGCTGATCGATCAATTTCCAAAAATTCGGGTTCTGCTGGAGTTCCTCATCTTCAGAAACTGGCAACTGAGATCGATAATAGAAATCCTTCAGCGTATTGGCATGGAGGACACGGTGCACGATGACCCCTTCCTCTGCCTGTTCAAAATAGATTCGATATTCACCAGTGCGGTAGCGAAAGACTTCCTGGTCACCTCTTTTCATTCGTCCAAAGGCTTCAGGACTCTCTTCAACAAAATTAGGAGTCAGGACCTGAAATTCATTTAGAACCTGAAGCTGCAACATTTTTGGGAGCGAAGACATTTCTGCCGAGCTCACCGGGGTAAAAATAACCTGCGTCATTGATGTGATCATCTGATGCGGAAGAACAATTGGCAAGTGGGAAGAATATGATAGTCGTTAAAAGAAATGACAGGCAGTTTTGATGACCATGGATAAATCTTTCCGCACTGGGCAATGTTTAATTATTGGAGTTCCTGGCCCCGACCTCTCCGGAGGCTTTCGCGATCTGGTTGAACGCCTTCAACCTGGTGGCTTTATCCTCTTTGCGCGAAATCTGGCTCACCCGGAACAAGTCTTTTCATTGGTGAGTGAATTAAATGCGCTCTGTGACATCCCTCCGATCATGACCATCGATCAGGAAGGAGGAAGGGTCGCCCGTCTGGATCGCTTTGGCTCCGCGTCTGTCGCAGGAGAATCACTAGGGCTGGCTGGACAATCGGACTGGACCCGCCACCACGGCGAACTGACTGGGGAACTACTGACTCTTTTTGGTTTCAATTTGAACTTAGCTCCCGTGGTTGATTTCCGGACGGACGATAGCCGTGATAATTCGCTCTGGGGACGCTGCCTGGGAGATGACCCTGCTTCTGTGATTGAACAGGCCAGTGCGTTTCTGGAAGGAATGGAATCCCATCAGGTCAGAGGGTCCTTAAAGCACTTTCCCGGATACACCTACTGTGAAAAAGACCCTCATGGGAGGATTCCGGTCATCCCCAGATCCAAGGATGAGATCGATGACCATGAACTCGTTCCCTATAAAAAACTACTCAATATGAACCGCTCCGTGATGGTCGGACACAGCCATTTCCCGGCATGGCATAACGAGTCCTGGCCCGCATCGCTTTCCAGTCCGATCATCAATGGATTGCTCAGAAGTGATCTAAGGTTTCAAGGACTGGTCATGACCGATGACATTGAAATGGGTTCGATTGCTCAGCGCTTTGGCGCCGCAGAGGCAACTCGCCTAGCCATCGAAGCCGGTTGTGATATTTCCCTGATTTGCCATAACCCGGCTTGCTACCAACTCGCTGCCGAAGCCTTAGAACAGTTACCTACAGACACCGTGGACGATGCCCTGAAAAGAATTGCAGCTTGGAAAAAAGGTCAGCCCAGACCTCCTGGGGATTTTGATAGCCAACGTTATCAGGCGTTATCTGATGAAATAACTGAATTAAAATTCACCGTAGAAAGTCAACTTGAAGGAGCACCGGAAGCATGAGCTTATTAGACGAAACTGACATCCAAACCTGGATCGATAGCCATCAAGGCTGGGTCTTTGAGAACAAAGGAATCGAAAAGCGCTTTGAGTTTAATGATTTCGTTGCGGCTTTTTCCTTTATGACCGGGGTCGCCATCCTGGCTGAAAAAGCGAACCACCATCCGGAATGGTCGAATGTATATCACCGGGTCACCATCCGACTCTCGACGCATGATGCAGGCGGAGTCACAGAAAAAGATCTCTCGCTCGGAGATCAGATTGATCAGATCCGTTCCTAGAACTGACCTAAGACAGATGGCAGTTCTCGGAACGAGTAAATGAACGCATCTGCCTCTGCTTTTACTTTTTCACGGACTTCGAATTCACCATAGCCTACGAATAAATCGACTTCGGGCTTGGTTTCCAGATCACTGACTCCATCCCCAACCATCACCGTCTTCTTGGACTGATACTTCAATTGAAGCTGACGAACGATTTCTGGTTTTCCTCCAGATCGGGCCGAAGGGTAATCCTGATCAAATCCCAGGTAGTGGCCGTCCGGGTCCAAATGAACCGGAACCGCACAGACTTCTTTAATGCCTAATTGTTCCGCGAAATGAGCTACCGGTGGATAGAGGCCCCCACTGATCACTGCCAACTGCCAACCCTTGTTGATCAAATCAGATACGACTTCATTCACTCCGTTTGCCATCGTCTTGAGGTAGAGTTCTCCGATAGCGGTTAGCTCTGCTTTTGAGGGCTGGATTAAATCCATTCGTTTCGCGAAGACAGATTCCAGTGAAATCTCGCCCTCCATCGCCTGGCGGGTCAGATCAACCACTTGAGCAAACACCTCTTCTCCCTTGCTCCGCGCTAGCTCATCGACGCCTTCAATCGAGCTCAGGGTGCTATCACAATCGAATATAATCAGTCGGTTCATCTCAGGTCTGGGGATTGATTCGATCGTCAGCGAATCAATTAGGATTGAGGAAACTGCTCGGGATGGTCAGTGGGGCTTGAGCTGCTCGATGATCTCAGAACCTGATAATGTTCAGTGATCACGGACTCGGACTCCGTGCCCTTGAGCGCTTTGAGAGCACGTTGATAGACCTGTTCTCCATGAGCGCTGTCTCCCATGTAATAGAGATAGACATTCAATAGCCCCACCCAGGCATCCTGCTCTCGGGGGTAATTTGAAATAATTTTTTCATACTCTTCTAAAGCCTCACCATAACGCCCCTGCTGGCAGTACCACTCTGGTAATTTATAATTAGCGGGTGCCTTGTAACTGTCTTGGGGCCAGAAAATCCCCTCAAAAATAGAAAGCATAAATTTCCCCCCGGGCCAAAGGATAAACCCTGCTCCGATCGCAATGAAGATGGCGCCGATCACCATCATCGTCACTTGCCCTGCACTATCTTCCTCCCCCACTTCCCAGTTAAAAAAGACAGCCCCAGCAATGAAGGCCGCCACTGCGATAAGGAGTGGCTTAAAAAGCGGCTGAACATCCTCTTTAAAATCAATGCTCACTTGAGAAGAATAATCTTGCGGGAAATTCTTGTCCATCTTTGACTGGCGTTGACGGAATGCATTCTCTGCCTGATGATATGAAGGTGATGGATCAACCGAAACAAGTCATTTTCGTTTGCACAGGCAACATCTGCCGTAGCCCCATGGCTGAAGGTTTCTTTCATGCAATGGTCCCGCCAGAGAAAGGCTGGACCGCTTCTTCAGCAGGTCTGGCCGCAACCCCGGGTTCGCCACCCAGTTCACACTCGGTCACGGCGATGAATGAATTGGGGATCGATATCACCCGGCAGCGTAGCCAGTTGCTGACCAAGGAATTGATCGATACCGCCGAGCGGATCGTAGTCATGACCTATGGCCATTTAGATGCGATTCTCGCTTATTTCCCCGCCGCGTCAGAAAAAGTCTGCTTACTGAGACAGTTTATCGAACCCCCATTGCCTGCAGGCCAAATCGATCTGAGCGACCCGATTGGCCTGCCTTTAGAAAGCTATCGACTCTGCCGCGACCAGGTTCAGGAAGCCATGCCGAGCCTGCTCAAAGAATTGGGTATTTAGATCTCCGCTGCGAATTCCAGAAATTTTCTATTTGTCGCACATGGGGGAGAGCTTATGTTTCTACGATATGTTGATGAATGCATCTGAAATAAAAGACTTAACTGAAATCGATCCTCAAATTGCTGACCTCATTGGCAAAGAAGAAGATCGCCAGCGCAATCACATCGAATTGATCGCTTCTGAGAATTTCACCAGCCGCGCGGTCATGCAAGCACAGGGCTCCTGCCTAACCAATAAGTATGCTGAGGGCTACCCTGGAAAGCGTTGGTATGGAGGATGCGAGTTTGTCGACCAAGTCGAGCAGTTAGCGATTGATCGTGCCAAGGAATTGTTCAAAGCAGATCATGCCAATGTCCAACCCCACTCTGGATCGCAAGCCAATACGGCTGTCTATTTTTCAGTTCTCAAACCCGGTGATAAGATCCTCACGATGGATCTTAGCCATGGCGGCCACCTCACCCATGGCCACCCCATGAATTTCTCCGGCATGCTCTACACCGTGAAACACTACGGTGTCGAAAAAGAAACCGAGACCATCAACTACGATCATCTGGCGAAAAGTGCCGCTGAATTTCAACCCAAAATGATTACCGTAGGTGCTTCTGCCTATTCACGCATTATTGATTTTGAGCGTATGGCAGCAATCGCAAAAAGTGTTGGCGCTTACCTGTTTGCTGACATCGCTCATATTTCAGGGCTGGTCGCAGCTGGCGAACACCCCAGCCCGGTTCCTTTTGCTGACTTTGTTACCACCACGACCCACAAGACGCTGCGCGGACCTCGCGGTGGTTTAATTCTCTGTAAAGAAGAGCAGGCAAAGTCGATTGACTCTCTCCTCTTCCCCGGTTGTCAGGGGGGTCCTTTGATGCACGTGATTGCGGCTAAGGCCGTCTGCTTCCAGGAAGCACTGCAACCGGAATACAAGGAATACCAGGCCCAAGTGCGCAAAAATGCAGCTGCCCTCTGCGCCGGAATGAAGCGCAATGGATACCGTGTCGTTTCCGGAGAAACTGAGAACCACGTCATGCTCATCGACCTCCAGGAAAAAGGGATCACCGGAAAAGACACCCAAATTGCTCTCGATCACGCCGGGATTACCGTCAACAAGAATGCCATCCCATTCGATACCCAATCCCCTTTCAAAGCAGGCGGAATCCGCCTGGGAAGCCCGGCGGTCACCACTCGGGGCATGAAGGAAGCGGATATGGATCAAATTGCGGACTGGATCCATGCTGCGATTGAAGCACGCGATTCCGCTGAAACCTTAGGAAAAATTCAAAATGAAGTCTTTGCCTTCACCGAGAATTTCCCGCTCCCCTCTTAAACCGAGTCTCTTACCGCTTGACTTCGCGAACGATGAGCCAAACGAATGCTAATATAGCTAAAGTAAATAGTTCTATCATATCCTCATATTTCCTTTCATTAATCTTAAGACGCAATCTGGTGTCAAATGTCAACGGACTTTTGCCATCTACTATTTTAACAAGCGATTTCGATGCAGTTCGTTTTTTCTTTTCACGTTTCTTTACACTTAAAAGAACGGACTTTTCGCAAATAAACGTATTTATTTTCATTTTTTTTGAATTTATCCCTAAACTCGCACGGCTAAGGGGTTTAAGGGTGTAACCAGGTTACGTCTGCCGTGCGGAACACTTCAGCGGATGCCACTACTACATACGCAAAGCCCCAACGACATAACAACGACACCCATCCGGTGCGTTGTCGCTCAAATCGGGAAGAGCACCTGACGATCTCGACCGCGCAAGCGGGCGGAACGGTGGATGCTCCGGGGTTGGTGCTCAAGCCCTGGACTCTCACACGATTTCAACACATACCCGCAGAGCCTTGTTCCCGATCCTATCGCGATAAACGAAGTGCTGCCCAGCTGGGGTCTGATATCGATATTCTCTCCCCACTGAGAGAGTTCTAATGCGTTAGGCAGCTCTCCAATGGTTGCCGGTGGAGGAAGCCGCAGGCGACCGACAGGCTCGGGCGCAGTGCGGGCCGGGCCGCTGGCGAGAGCGGCTAAACTAAATTGGGGAAGCCCGGAGGCCTGCCGGGACATAAATAATTCCTGCGGAGCAGGACACTGATTGTGCAGGCTGAGGAGCTGGCCGGGGACGGCCTACAAAATGCTGCGACGAGGGTGCGTAATTAAAACCACCTGGAGGGGGTCTAAACTTGTAGCGGATTCCCGTTGTTCCCGTGGGAAGGAAGCGTGACAGCTTTGCTGACAGAGCGGACGGGGTTGGTTAGTATGCACCCCTACCAAATATCTGAACGAACCAGGTAGCGATTAGGAGTAAGACGAATATCGTTACTGACAGTATCCCAATCCAAATTAATTTACGATTACTCAAGGTTTGAGCTGATCGAGATTTACCAACGGTTGAACCGGAGTTATTTCCGTTCCTGCCACGCGCCGCAGTCTACACAACTCATAAAGTGCAACTTTTATTTTATCAGGTTCAGGGTTGTTATTGCTTGGATCGGATACTTTTTGCTCGTAGTCAGCTTTGAGTTGAGCAAAAGCAGTCGCATCACTATCAACTTCCCAGCCATCCTTGGATTTTAGATTGCTTATTGAGTTGTCATTGGTTAGGTAAACATCAAGACCTGCATCATCGCCTAGTAACATCAATGCTTCAGCGGAGAGACGTCCAAAATCAAAGGCTTTCTGGCTTTTTTCGGTTACAGTAGGCAATCTACTTTTAAATTTATTGATCAAATCGCTTTCTACTTGTGAGATCAAAGTTACACCTGATAGCAAAGATTGTCGAACAGCTCTTGCCCCTTGAACATTTAACCCAACATCAGATTTATCTAGGGCAAAATCAATAGCCAAAGGTATTTTCATCGACTCAGGTGCCTGAGCCAAAACAACAAGATAAGCATATTGCGTAGTCTCGTCATTATTCTCCGCTATGCTCTCTGCATAGGCAGACTCAATAAAGCTAAGGATTTCTTGGTATGTTCCTGATTGAAGCAGGGTTGAGACTGACGAAGGATCACTGGTCACTTGATCTTTAATTGGCCCAGCCATTGCATGGCTGACGATAACACATCCGAAGATAACAATTACTGAGTATTTCATGGTTTCCTTATATTATGGTAGCACATATGGAGCATTGGGGTCAGGAGTTCCGATATTTAGGAACGATTGACGGACTTCGTCCATTTTGTGAACCCTTTCAATTTCCCACTTGCTTTCCGTTAGATCATAGTAACGACGATAAATTTGCCAGGTTGGAACGGGTGAATAATCTTTCGCGTCTGGCCCATCAGGGTCTGAGCTCGGGCCAGATGAGATCATTGAGTCAAGTAATCCGTCATCCGGCTCAAATCGGAAGCGGAAGAAGACCCAAGGGATTTCTCTGCCATTAATCGTCTTAAAGCCTTTCTGTCCGATTTTTCCAACTCGAAATTTAGTTAGGTGATAAAGAGCAGAACTATCGGCTTCTAATGATGCTTTACCACTATCTTGGTGTGCTATTCCAGCCGATCCATAGCTTTCCCCGTTTGTGCATGGAATTGGCGTGTATCCAATTAAATCGGCTATGGCATTGGGAACCGGCGTAGGTTCTCCATCAATTTTTCCATCTTTGACTTTAAAGGTGTACTGACATGCAGAGAAGCCTCGATAATGCTTCGTGCCGTCAAGTCCGCACGCCTCCAATACTGGTTCTCCTGTCTTTATCAAATCGTGAGGATCAGTGTTGTCAGTCGAATTAAGTAAACGATGATTTACATAATATCTGTCCTCTGTCTCCAATGGAATGAAGAAGCTATTGCTTGGCGTGTTGACTGCATCTGATCCTAGCGCAAACGTAGTTATTGCGATCTCAGGGCACCCCCATTGAGTAACAACATTGGGAGCTACATTCGTTGCCGATTCACCCTGGTCAAAAATACTTCCTACAGCGATATACTGCTCCGTGCGGATTCCAACTTCCTGCTTAAATTCTGCGCTGGCTCCGCTACCGATCTGAACTTTGATCGTCCATGTCCCCGGCGCCCAATCCAACCAGTCTTTTGACGTATCCGAATCGTCATTGTGGATCGTCCACTCATTCTTTCCGGCTCCGGTCGGGCCGGTGACGGTTTCTCCGTTGGGGTCTTCGGCGGTCCAGGTAAAGGTGGTCGATGACCAACTATCGGTGCCGCCAAGTTTCCAACTCACCATATCTCCGGTGGTTTCTCCAGCGTAGATCGGATCACTCATATCCGCTTGTTCTTCGTCCCCCCATTGCTTCTTAGGATCGTTCCGGTCCACCACGCTTATCTCAATTGGGAGGAGGAGAACAACTTTCTTCTCAGGGGGAATGGGATTTCCCTGGTCGTCCTGGATTTCGTCGGCGGTTCCGACGATCATGGAGTGGGAATTAATGTCGCTGAGGCCGAAGTTAGTCCAGCTGGAAGCGTCGCCAATTAGATCGGTAATCGGCTTTTTCTGCTGGTTGATGATGACATTATCCACACTGCCACCAATCATGACCAGATGGTCCGAAATCTTAGTGCCAAAGGGTGCGTCCTCTAATGATTCGGAATTGCGATTCCAGAGCTCAAAGGGATCAAAGGTGGCTCCATCGTCTAACGAATAGGTCCTATCAGAGCAGTAAAGCAGATCAGTTCCATCGTAATCATGCAGTGAATAACCACCTTCCCCTAGTGAAATTGGATTTGAGCCATTTGGATAGAATTCGTTTTTAACTAGAAACGATCCACTTGGATTTAATTTTACTCTAAGATCTGGGTAAGGGAAACCGGGTTTGAATTCAGCCCCGTTAACAAAGCCAATTGGGCTATCAAATTTTAGATCTGGACTTCCGTACAACACAGATATGACGGAGGTAGCGTATTCTGAGGCCTCTAGCCAATAATCATAGTCATAGCGATAATCATCGTAATAGAAACCATTGCTCATCAGCGGAGCGATTTCGGCAGCCAACTCATCAGAACTATCTGACCGTGTATCTACCAAGTAATTATGCCTAACGAAATTTGCGATATCAAACCCATTGCCAGATGAATGAATAGGTATCGGAATACTACTCTTCCAAAAACCATTACTAATATCAGCATACGTTCGTGAAAATTGGTTGAAGCAGACGTAACCATTACGCAACAACTTTGCTTCAATACCATAACGTCTGCAAAAAATATCATCATCTTCCCAGCCCAACTCATCTGCGTAGCCAATATATTCTTCGGTAAGAATGTCGCCATTGAACGACGGCAAGGCAACTGCAGGACCTGATCCAGAATAGTAGAGCGTTGTAAAGCGCGTTTTGCCGGTTCTATCAAAGATCCAATCATAAGATGGGGAACCGGGGGCAGAAGCACCAAACCATTCATATATCGTAAAATCTTCGTATGGATGGGCTTTTGAATATGCCAAGAGAACACCACCTAGGTCATCGACCTGAACACTTGGTTTACCGTCGGAGTCGTAATCCTCACTTTCTGGATAGGGCAAGTAAGTCGATAAATCGATAACGGCATAGCTTTCTGTTGCCCTTGGGTGGGTGAAATTGGGATCGTGGGGCCAGCCGTCTTCTCCATCATTAACTCCGTCACTGTCAGTGTCTGTTAAATCAGGTTTGGTTCCTCTCTCTGCTTCCTGAACATTGGTCAATCCGTCTCCGTCACTATCCAGATCAGCATCATCATTGGTTGGATCGAGGGTATCTCTGTGAATGGCTTCATAACGGTCACTCATTCCGTCGCCGTCGCTGTCTGCTTTGGTGTTATCACTGCCGAGGATACTTTCTTCTACGCCGTCTAAGGTGTCGCCGTCTCCATCCGGTTGCGCTCCGAGTGGTTGCATCCGGTAGAACTTCCTCGTCGTGTTCATGTTCTCGGTGACGATGATGGGTAAGTCGGCTCCGGGCAGGCTTTCGCCTGGAGTCCAGCTTGGCGAGTTCAGGTCCTCAATGGTTTCGAGTTGGAAGTCACGAGCGACTCCTCCGAAGAAGCTGAATTCGACTCCGTAACCATTCGTTTCGTCGCCGGTGATGGTGATCGATTCCTTAGAACTGTCTGCGACTAGCGGATTGGTTCCGCGCGCGTATTCCTCACTGTTGAGCATACCGTCGCCATCGGAATCGACATTGGCTGGTAAGTCCGCTCCGTAGTGATCTTCCCAGATATCACTCGTGCCGTCTGAGTCCAAGTCCAGTATTCCGTATACTTGAATATTAAGAAAAGTAGCCGCGAAAAAACACAGAACACGCAAAAATGCTTTATTCACTCTTTGTATCCTTTGCTGCTTCCTGAGTTCCAGATTCACTCTTTCAGCCCTTTGCGTTCTCTTGCGGCTAAATCCTTTTCAGCAGGGACCTCATAATAGAACTTTCGATTCACTGGACGATTAAGCCAGGCAGGCGGCTCTGACTCCGGTCGTGGATGCACGGTCCATTGATCTCTTTCATACCAGCGGGCAAAATAGGTCTCCATTGCTTCAAGAAGCTCAGGATCAATTGGCTCAAGTTGATCACTGTAATGACAACAATCGATGATGGTCTGGCCTTGAGCGGATTGGAGCTTTTCTTGATCGATTCCATGCTGGCGGCAGAAGGCTTCTAAACTGGAAGGGAGGTAAATGAAATTGAGCGTGGCCCCGCCTACCTTGGACTCGATCTTATGGCCACTTGCTTCCCGCACCCATTTCGGCACGTTGACCAAAAAGGCGTAAGTATTAAGAGATTCCGCACTCTCACCTCGTGAATAGCTCACTCCGCACAAATCAGTTCCAGTGAAAGAATAAAATAAGGAAAAGACGGGAAAATCTTTAGAGCTTTGCCCTTGAGCATTGACGCGGGAAACCATAGACAGTGGCAAAAGCAAAAAGATGAGTATTTTAGACATTAGGCTCATTAGAGACTAGTAAACTATAATGACAATAGTCTTCATATACAAGCAAAGAATGCCAGTCTGCTCAGATAGTAGTTATTTTTATTTGGCTATTAGAATAGTTAGAAAAGCAAAGCAGATCGAGATACTCAAGTAATGACTATTGTCTGTGGTTTTTGGCTAAGCATTTCATCCATTGTCTTGGGGTATGCAGAAGCGGAAGTTATCGATTGTTTTTGGAAAGTTGCTCAAGGAAAAACGTCTTAAGATCGGTCTCTCTCAGGAATTACTTGCTGAAAAAGCAGAAGTTCATCCTACTTATATCGGCCTTCTTGAAAGAGGAAAGCGTAGCCCAAGCATTAACGTGGCGGCTCGGGTAGCTCATGCCTTAGGCACACGCTTATCGAAAATGGTATCTGAAGCTGAGCAATCAACTTGATGCCAGCTGCTCGAAAATGGCTTCCCCTTTTCTGATGGCCTCGTCGATTGAAGCGTTCAGGACACAGAAGTGACCCATTTTACGACCTTTTTGAGGCTCCGATTTACCGTAGAGGTGAAGCTTAGCATGGTCTTCCTCTAAGACGTTCTTCCAGGCAGGGCTTCCGTTCTCCCACAACTCTCCAAGCAGGTTGAACATCACCACAGGAGAATGAAGCGAGGTCGCCCCAAACGGTAAATCACAGACGGCTCTCAGGTGCTGTTCAAATTGTGATGTGAGACAGGCGTCAAAACTATAATGCCCGGAATTATGTGGCCTCGGGGCTAGCTCGTTGACAATGAGATTGTTCTCCTCATCGATGAAGAGCTCCACTGCGAGCAGGCCTACCACCTCCAGACTATTTGCTATCCTGGCCGCTAATTCACGGGCACGGGTCCCTACTTCCTGAGGCAGTCGGGCCGGGACGATGCTGGTATGGAGAATGTGGTTGCGATGAACATTCTCAGCCATTGGAAAGGTGCTGGTTTCTCCACTCTGTCTTCGCGCGACGACTACGGAACACTCTGCCTGAAAAGAGATTTTCTTTTCTAAGACGCCACGCTGGTTTCCAAAACTCTGATAAATCTCACTTAGATCAGTCTCTGCTCCGATGGCAAACTGACCTTTCCCGTCATAGCCAAAATCCGCGGTCTTGAGAATGCAGTCAGGTCCTACTTCCTGAACGGCTGAGTTGAGCTCAGCCTCATTTTCTATAACACGATAAGGAGCTACGGGATAACCATTCTGACTGAGAAAATCTTTTTCCCGTTGGCGGTTCTGACAAATGTGAAGCACTTCCTTGCGGGGAAAAACACGGGTTTCCGTTTCCAGAACCTCAAGCGCTTCAATCGGTATATTCTCGAATTCAAAGGTCACGACATCAACCTGACTGGCGAAACGCTTCAATGCCTCATGATCTGAAAAGGCAGAGGCATGATGATGGTCTGAGACTTGAGCTGCCGGCCCGTTCTCATGGGGATCATACGTATGGATCTGGTAACCCATCTGATGCGCTTCCATCGCTAGCATTCTCCCCAGTTGGCCTCCACCGAGGATGCCGATCGTGCCCCCGGGTTGAATCATGAAGCTGGTAATTTCTTCGATCGGACGGTCGCGGATTGTTTGCTGCGGAAGTCGTTTAAGCGTTTTTTCAATTGGGCATCTTCATTAGCGAGAAGGCTGACCGCAAACAGACCCGCATTCCCGGCGCCTGCTTCTCCGATGGCAAATGTCGCCACCGGAATCCCGGCCGGCATCTGCACAATCGAGAGGAGAGAGTCCATTCCACTGAGTGCCTTCGATTGTACAGGGACACCCAGAACCGGAAGCGTGGTTAAAGAGGCCGTCATCCCCGGGAGGTGAGCTGCTCCACCGGCACCCGCGATAATGCACTTCAGCCCGCGTGCTTCAGCACTCTTTGCATATTCAAAAAGCCATTCTGGCGTCCGGTGTGCACTGACCACTTCTTTTTCATACGGAACGTTGAACTGGTCAAGGTGCGTCGCCGCTTTCGACATCGTAGGCCAGTCAGACTGGCTACCCATGATGATCCCCACCAGGGGTTGTTTCTTCGTTATTTTTTTAGTCATGTTCGTCCAGGTACTGACAAGCGTCCATCAATAGGCCCATTGTCTCTTCAGTGATCGTGATTGCATCAGGTTGGTAGCCGACACCAAATTCAAATTTTCCGGACTTCGTTACCAGTAAACTTCTTAGATCCTCCATTCCGCCCTCTTGCCCTGTCCACCTGGCATGGCAGATCTGGCCTTCATCAAAATAGATTTCACCCGTTTTTTTCTCTACCCCGATGACCAGACATCCCGTTTTGCATCCCTGACTGAGCACCTGACACAAATCGATCACGGAAAAGTCTTTTAAGTTACCGGCGAGCAGAGGCCCGCTCGGTTCATCACTCGGCTCGGATTCGGGAGGCGCTTCCGGGATATCTTCTACCTGCTCCGCCACTTGAATAATTCGCTCTAATTTCTCCATCAGGCGATCCATCGATTGCTCCCGGTCGATCAAATTGGTCGCCACGCTCCGGGCCAACCCCATGGCATGCGATTCATCGACTTTGTTGCGAATCGCCTGAGTCACCCTTCCCGTAGGACGATCCGTTTTCACCTCAGGCGCTTCCGCTTTCACAATGGGTTGAGCAGGTGGGGTCTCAATATTTTTAGTTACTTGATTATCTCCCACTTCCAAAATATTGATGAGCAGACGCTGATCTTCGGCAATGGTTGCGAAAACCCGTGCCGAAAGCCTTTCGCCCCCTTTCCTTTTCAGGGTGAGCCAAAATATATTATCGTCGGGGTCACCGCTTCCCATCTTCTGGAGTTCATCGATCTGCTTGGTAATCGCCAAAAAGGGCTCTTCAAAAATATGACCAAAGAGCACTTCTGCCTGCATCTTGTCACGAGTCGTCTCAAGGATATCGATTGCCCGCTGGTTATAGATGAGAAGTTTACCTGACTCATTAAAGGTATAAATGGGGACATGGCTGTCTTCGAAAGCACTACGCACCTGGCTATCCTGAAATCCTTTTTTAAAGGAATGATCAAAGAGCTTTTTGTTTTTCTGGGTCAGTGACTTCTGCTGAGCCTGGATCGCAGTGAGTTGATGGGTAATAAATTCAATATGGTTTGAAAGAAGTTCCCGGGGAGCGACCAGGCCGAGAAAGGAATCCGAGTCTGTCACGATGATATCATTGTAAAAATCCTCTGAGTTTTCGCTCTCACTAAGGATGCGGGTGGCGATCTGATCAATGCTGCTCTCCCCATCCACCACCATTGGACTCGTCATCATGATTTCTGAGACCGGTCGACTGAGCATATCCGTCTGGAAACGATCTCCCATCAAGAAATGGCTCAAATGGTTGCGTGTCACCAGGCCAAACCCTTGATCGCCAACAACACCCAGACTGATCGTAGAAAGCTGGGTCTGAAACCACGCCTTTAAATCAGCGACCGTCATATCGCCATTCACGAAATTCGTCGTATAGACGAGCTCTTTGATAAGGATGGATTTGGACCCTGCCACGTGGTAGAAGACTAGCCGGATTTGGCGATGAATTGCAACTCATTGGGCTCCGGGAACGGAAAGATTGAACTTTCCCCTGTACAAGCCGGGCTGGGCTGACAAATTAAAACCATGGATCCGAGATATCGGAAAATCACTCAGGTGCTTACCCTTGTTTTGGGTGTGCACCTTTTTCTGGCCGCCGGGAAGTTTTTTCTCGGCTGGAAAGTCGGGAGTCTCAGCGTCCTCTCTGACGGGGTACATTCCCTTCTCGACGGGGCTTCGAGTGTGATTGCCATTCTCGCCATCATGATTTCCTCCAGACCTCCTGATGAAGAACATCCCTATGGCCACCGGAAATTTGAAGTGCTGGCCACCCTGGCCCTTTCCGGGCTCCTGCTTTTGACGTGCTGGGAATTGGCCGGAGCCGCTATCGAGCGCCTGATTCAACCCGTCGCCTCACCCCACTTTTCCTGGAATGCAGTGCTGTTTCTGCTTGGAGCGTTAGGAATCCACTACTCGCTCGCCTGCTATGAAAAAGACAAAGGAGAGGAATTAAATTCTCCACTCCTCATTGCCGACTCGATCCATGCCAGGTCTGATTTTTTTACGACGGGTCTGGCACTCTGCGGAATCTTTGCCGGTATCGCTGGCTGGTATTGGCTGGATGCCATTGCGGCCATCGGAATCGTTGTCGTCATTGGGATCGCCACTTATAGCATTATTCATGAATGTGTGAATACCGTCGCTGAAGCCAGAAGGCTCAATCCTGAAGAAGTCAGGCAGGTCGCAAAGACGGTCGAAGGGGTCCAGAACCCCCATGCCATTCGGTCACATGGAATGAAAAATGACATCCACCTCGACATGCACATCCAAATCAAAAAAGAACTGAATGCGGAAGAAGTCTATGAAATCGAGAACCAGGTCACACGTGAATTGAAGAAAACCTTTCCCGGTCTGACTCAAGTTTCGATCCGCCATGAGCCCTCATCGTTACCAAAAGACCATAAAGATGATCTGTTCAGCTAGGTTCGCAGAAGCTGTTTTCTGTAATGATCCTACTCACCTTGCAGTCATGCCTCTCTAAAGGGATACTGGGAACGATTTGGCCCTGAAAACAAATTCCGAGGGAGACTCCTTTGAATTCGGAGTGGCTAAGAAAATGATCATAATAAGCCATGCCGCGTCCTAAACGGGCACCGGTACGATCAAAGCCCAGACCCGGAACTAAGACGAGATCGGCTTCCGAGTAAGGCACGGACACCGAAGTGTCGGGGTCCGGCTCGAGAACCCCGTAAGTGCTTCTTTTCAGATCTTCCAAATCGAGCACCTGATAGAATTCCATTCCTCTCGTGCTGGGAATGACCCGCGGATAAGCAGCGCGTTTCCCCTCCTTAATCGCCTGATGAAAAACTTCCGTCGTCCTCGGTTCTCCCGGTAAGGATGAAAAAAGAAAGACCATGCTGGACTGGTACCAAAGCTCACTGCGAAAAAGATGATTATGGATCCTCGATGAACGCTGATGCCGCTCACCCACTGACATTCTTCTGAGAACGCTTTGGAGCTGGAATCTTAATTCATTTTTTTCCTCCTGCATCTGACCTCTACTCTTAGGAGGTTTCTCAGAATCAGCAAGATGCTTCCAGTTTGTCGTCTGCTGACTTTATGCTCATACTCTTTCTAGATGAAGCGTAACTTCATTACCGATGTCCTGATTCCTTCGCTTTTTGAGAAGAAATCCACCCGCAATAGCCAGCCTCCTATTTTTCCGAAGCTGGCATCCTCGCAAATCGCCCTGACCTGGATCGGGCATGCTTCCTTTCTTCTCCAATGGGAGAAATTCAATGTACTCATCGATCCGAATTGGGCGAATTGGTTGCTCGTCGTCAAAAGACTGAAAGCTGCCGGAGTGGAAATCCATGATTTACCGAATATCGATTTAGTCGTCATTACGCATGCTCATTTTGATCACCTCCACCGCAGGACCCTGAAGCAAATCGCGCAAGGCCAACCGATTGTCGTTCCAGCAGGTGTTGGTGATCTGGTTCATAATTTGGGGTTTGAAACCGTGCACGAAATGGAGTGGTGGGATCGCTGGTCCTTTGAGGGGCTCAATCTGACCTTTGTTCCAGCCGCACATTGGGGTGCGCGCCAGGTGCTTGACCGGTTCCGGGGATTTGGCGGCTACGTTTTTGAAGCCGGAGGCCGGAGCCTCTATGCCTGTGGAGACACCGCCTGGTTTGATGGCTTTAAGGAAATTGGACAGAATTTTGCACCGGAAATCGTGCTCATGCCCATCGGTGCCTATGACACCCCGTCAGGGAGAAACAATCATATCAATCCGGAGGAAGCCGTCCGCGCCTTTCAAGATCTTGGGTCTTCGATCATGGTGCCCATGCACTACGGCACCTACCGTCTCAGCTTTGAACCGATGGATGAACCTCCAGAGAGGTTAAAGGTAGCCGCGGCCGAAGCAGGCCTCCTTTCCCAAATCCACTTTCTCTCTGAAGGGGTGCCACGCGTATATTAAAACTTGTATCCCCTCAAAGAGGTCGAGACGATATCAGGATGAAACGAACGCGAAATCGGACCAGCCATGCCAATTTTAATTCCGTCATCCCAAGGCGTGACGAAAGCGACCTCGATATCCTTTTAGAAAAAACCGAAGAACCCTTTTTCCTCATCCTCGATTCCATCCAGGATCCACACAATTTAGGGGCCTGCCTGAGAACAGCTAATGCCGCTGGCTGTGACGCGGTCATCGCACCTAAGAACCGGGCGGCCGGTATAACCGACACCGTCCGGCACATCGCCTGCGGTGCAGCAGAAGTCACCCCCTTCATTCAGGTGACAAACCTAGCAAGAACCCTCGATACCCTCCGTGACCACTTTGTCACCCTGGTAGGCACAGGAGATGAAGAAAGCCAGCCGATCTATGACGTTACCATGACGGGCTCACTCGGGCTCGTGATGGGAGCAGAGGGAGAAGGTATCCGGCGCCTGACCGCTGAGAAGTGTGACCACCTCGTCGCCATCCCGATGTGGGGTTCAGTCGATTGCCTCAATGTCTCAGTCGCCACCGGGATCTGCCTCTTCGAGGCCGCCCGCCAGAGACTGACTGCTGCTTAACAGGGAGTTTTGGAGATGGGGAGCCTTAGTCTCGGGCCGCGAGTTGGGTCTCTTTAGGCTGTTTTGCCAGAGGCCTTCCGTATCCGACAAATTTTGCCTTGTGCTTCCACCCGCCGAAAAAGCCGCGCACTCCACCCATGGGTGCATTCGGGTCGAAAGGATAAATGCCCACGCCCCCATTTTTCCGGCTCGATGACCCGACCATCATCGGTTGACCCTGCTTGTTTTTCCCCAAATAAATCATGACATGGGTAATGGGCGGACGCCGCTTGATGTCATACGTCCATTCCCAAAAAAGCAGGTCTCCGGAGGCAAGCTGCTCAATGAGGTGATCTTGATCGACTGACCCATCCTCTCGCTCTCTTGCTTGGTAGACCAGCCCCTCTTGATCCAGGACCCAGTATTGACCAGACGCAACCCGGGGCAGCTCAATCCCCAGCGCCCGTTTGTAGAGGTATCGACTTGTATTCGAACAGTCCATGACCCAGGTCTCTGATTCACCTGGAAGCTTGCACTCCTCAGCGTAGCCAATCCGGTGGCTTTCTATCCATCTTGTCGTCTCAATCAAATCGGTGAATTGCTCCTTAGTCAGTTGAGCAGACAGCGGCTGCACGGCTGAGATCAAAACACACAAAGCGGCATATAATGTCAAACGAAGCATTCCAAACTTTAATTCGACCTCCAGCAAAAGCCACTATTTTTTACGTATAATTACCGTACAACTCCGTGAGCTGCTCTTCACATCGTCTCAAAAGAACGATTCAACGATCCAACGATCCAAGAGAATAACAAAGACTATTCCTTCATATCGAAGGTATTTCCGCTCAAAAATCAGGACAGAGTGACGACCATGAAGAAAAATAATTCAACCACCAATAGACACGAATGAACACTGATAGTGAGAAAGCATGAGTAGAATCAGTGTCCATCGGTTTGCATCAGTGGTTAGAAAAAAATCAGTGTCCATTCGTGTCCATCAGTGGTTAAAAACACTTCCCACCCCTCCTATTCTCCCCACCTCCCTGTAAAACAAACATCAGTGTCCATCAGTGGTTAGAAAAGAACCCGTCAAGAATCAACAACTGCCCCTTTTTTCGCTAGGCCCTTTACGGGTTTCATCATCACTTTTGTCAATATATCTTCTCCTGACCCCTATTACCTTTTCGGAAGATTTCTGTAACCGGTGGGGGGGCGGGCCTCGTCTATTCCTATGTCGACCCTGAAAACAGAGGAGGCATAAACAACAGAAAGGAATATGATGAAAAATATACATATCAACTGGGCAATCAGATCGGGTTATCGGGTAGCAATGCTGGCTATTATCCTCACCTTCGTGGGGTTGGTGACCGCAGCGAGTGCCCAATCCATAAAACCCCCGGTGTGGAAAGGCCTGCCCGGGATCGTGATCAGTAAATTGGTTGAACTCGGAGTGACCTCGGAGCAGAAACTCCAGGTCAAGGACGTGCTGCAGACCTACTATCCGATCCTAAAGGTTCAACGGGAGGCGATCGAGGCGGAAAAGGACGTGCTCAAAGAAATGCTCACTGCGGAGTTTGTCGATGAGTATGCGGTCCGGAGTCAGGCCCACGCCATCGCTGATCTGACGGTGGATCACGCCCTGGTCCGGGCTGAAGTTCGCAAGAACGTGCTCGCCATTGCCACACCGGATCAACAGGAGATCCTGGGCGAACTGAAGCAAGATCTGATGGCTTTCCGGGATCAAATCAGAAAGCGCTTTGATACCTGGCTGTATGAGAGGTAACCTGGAGTTACTGGAGTAACCATGGGGTTTCATGAATTCAGAGGAGTCGTTGAATCAATTGGTTGCGGAGGCCGCCTCGGGAGACGAGGCGGCATTCCGTGTGATTATCGAGAAGTTCAAAGGACGAGTCCTCGGAACGGCCTCGCGGTTTGCCTGGCAAAAGCACGATTTGGACGATCTGGCCCAGGAGGTCTTTATTCGGATTTGGAAAGGACTACCTCAATATCGAGCAGAGGCTCCCTTTGAGCACTGGGTGATGCGTGTTACGGTGCGGACTTGTTACGACTTTGCGCGGAAGCAGAAAAGAAAGCGACTCCATGAGGAGGAGTGGGATCCAACGGGCCCGGACATGGAAAGGGTCTGTCACCTGACCCAGGAGGAGCTTGAACGAGGTGAGGCCGGAGAAACGCTTCGGTTCTGGCTTCATCAACTGGCACCGGAAGATCGAACCGTCCTTATCCTGCTTGAATTGGAGCAGCAGTCGGTCGATGAGATCTCGCGCCATCTACAATGGAGCCGGTCGAAGGTAAAAACGCGAGCCCACCGGGCTCGAAATAAGCTGAAAGCACTAATGCGGAAGGAACGAGTATGAATGACGATGAATTAGATAAGGGCGTGGATCGGCTGATCTCGCTGGCGCGCGACTCCCAGCGGAGTGTCCATGGTGATGCCGTGGCAGAGGGCCTGGAAGATCGAGTCCTCCGGAGGGTCCGCCTTGAAGCCTCCCCGGAGGAGTCGGTGGGGGAACTGTTCGAATTTTTCTTAGGCCGTGCACTCATTGGCAGTGTCGGAGCCTTTGCCCTGGCGCTTCTCTTCATGGGACCGGGGCTGGTCAGCTTCAATGATATCTGGTTCAGTGTTCTGGACTCTGAGCTGATCATTGGTTTATTGATGGACTCCTGGGGAATGTCCTGACGGAAAGTAAAGATGATGCGAAAAGTATACATTATTTTAGGGCTGGGAGCCTTATTTCTAGCGGGTCTCTTGACGGGAGGGGTAGTGACGGCCACGTATATCATGGGACAGGTTCAGGTCATCCTCTCAGATGACGGGCAGAAGCTGGAGGAACTACTGTTCTCGAGGATGTCCAAAAAACTGGGCCTAGATGAGCAACAACAAGCATTTGCCCAGGATTGGTTGGGCCAGATCACCGAGGATGTCCAGCCGGTCCGGAACCGTGCGCGCGCAGAAATCGAATCCATCCTCTCCTCCCGGCTTCCTCAATTACGTGAGCAACTGGATACCGACCAGAATGAGAAACTCGACCGCTGGCTGGAGGAAATGGACTCCCGAAGCGTGCTTCCCGTGCCACCGCTGGAAAAAAATTAGATTTCCTGTAACCGACCCTGCCCCACATACGTCTTCTTTTGTATGCGAAATCAACTCGATCATCTCCGCACCTCGGTGCGGATCTTATGCGTTCTCATGGCCCTGGCGGGTCCCTGTACTCTCCCGGTTCAAGCGGAGGTGGTCTCCTTGGATCAGGGCGGGATTACCTTCAAGGTCCCGGATGATGTCAGCCCCCTGAGCCCCGAGGAAATTCGTCAGGGCAATTCTCAAGACCTGCAGTTTGTCATGGCCAATCCCGAGAGGTCCCTGGTGGTGGCCTACGATCTCAAGCCCAAGAACATTCCCAGCCAGTTTTTCAACATGGCGCACAAGAAGATGGCCGAAAAATTCGAGGAAAACGAAGAGAACCTGAAGTGGTTGAATCGGTCCATTGTCGACATGGAAGGCCAACCGTGGGGGTATCTGGAATACGAGGCCAAGACCCGTGACATCGCCTACTTCACCATGACCTTGTTCACTCGATACAAGGGCCAGCTATTCATCATCCACCTGCGCTCACTGGGCGAGAACCCCAGCACGAACAAGGAGGCGATGGCTGGAATATTCAATTCCATAACGCTTCGTTAACCAACCAGACCATGACACCACCTGAGGGGTCTGAGGGGACAGATAGAGAGAGAAACGACTAAAAAATCAGTGTCCATTCGTGTTCATCAGTGGTTAAAAACACTTCCTTCCCCTCCTATTCTCCCCACCTCCCTGTAAAACAAACATCAGTGTCCATCGGTGTGCATCAGTGATTGAAACCAGGAGAGCGTGGAGGATTTAAATCTCCTTCAAGAGGATGGTGTCCTCATGTTCGTAGGCGGGGGAGCAGGCACAGAGAAAGACGAGCAGCACTGTTCCATGATTTTCAATCCTATGTTTTTTACCGGGAAGAATAGCTATGGCATCACCCGGCAAGACTTCCCTCTGCTCGGATTCAATGGTCATGATCCCCTTCCCCTGGAGGATGTAATAAATTTCTTCCGACTTAGGATGATAATGGGGTTGGGTGGATTGCCCTGGGGAAACCGTCGCTTCTGCTAAACTCTGATTCTGAATCGAAGCATTCCGGTGTGCCATTAATTCCCGGATCGTCGATCCATCGGCGGTAGTAAATGACTCCACCTCATCTCTTTGAATGATGTCCATCACCCGTGATACAAAAAACCCTTCCGGAGTGGAAGGGTTTTTAAAAAGCTCTGATGAGAAAGGTGATTAGGCTTTAGTCTCTACTTTCTCACTTTTCTCTTCTTTCTCTTTCTTGCAGCATTCTTTGCCTGTTGAACAGCATTCCTTCTTTGCATCATGCTCATGGCTGTGAGCTGGATCTTTCGCTTCGCACGTTCCGCAGCCTGCTTCGAGAGGCATCACTGCAAAGATAGCAAGGGATGCGACTCCTAATATAGATAATAATAAGTTCTTCATACATAATTAGTATACATCATATTTATCTTTAACAAAGATTAATCGAGCTTTCTGCAAGCTTGTCACCTCCTGTGAAAGACCTATTTTTTGATAATGAATCTAACAGAACGATTGAGTCACTATCTAGGCCAGGAGCCTGATACAGAAAAGGCGGCCTTCATTGCACCGACTGCTGATCTGATGGGATCGGTGACCTGTCATCAAGATGCGAGTGTCTGGTATCAATGCGTCCTCCGCGGAGACATTAACGACATCATTATCGGACAGGGCACTAATATCCAGGACGGCACCGTCATTCACCTCGCCGATGACTTTAGTTGCCAGATTGGTGATTTCACCACCGTTGGCCACCAGGCCATGGTCCATGCCTGTGAGATCGGGAATGAATGTCTGATCGGAATGAAGGCGACCATTCTCGATGGGGCTAAAATTGGCAATCAATGCATCATCGGTGCAGGGGCACTGGTGACAAAAAATACCGTTATTCCGGATGGCTCTCTCGTCATGGGTGCCCCGGCTAAAATCAAGCGCTCACTGACGGTGGAAGAAAGAAGCCAGCTCAAATACTGGGCGGAAAAATATATTCAAGTCGCCCGAGCCCATCACGATAAGCTGAACAACCCCTTCCCCAATTAGGGTATTTTAGGTTCAGGCGCCGCCTTTTTTTCTAAAGGGAAAAAGGGAAACTGGAGAAAGGGAGAGTACTTAAGAACAAAGATGAGTCACTTTTCCAGCCCAGTCCTCACCAGCCAGCCCTTCCTATTTCTTTTTCTTATTTAGTTTCTTCTGAACATCTGCCGGGACATCCGTGATTTTACCAATCGGCCGCTGGTTCTGGCTAAATTCAGCTTGAAACGATTCCATCATGGCAGTCAGTTGTTGGACGATCTCCGGATTCTCTGCGGCCACATCTTTCGTTTCACCGATATCATCTGACAGATTGAAAAGTTCACCTGCGTTCGCCGGGACACGATCGGTTTTTCCGACCTTATCTGCCTTACTACCTCCCGGCTTCATATCCTTCATCAGGAGTTTCCAATCACCGTGGCGGATCGTAGATCCGGGAACAATAAAGGTATCCCTGATCGGAGCTTCGACATCCTCGCCTTTGATATAGGGAAGGACACTCACCCCATCAATGACACGGTCCTGCGGCACTTCCACTCCGGCGATCTCGCAAAAAGTGGGTAACATATCCATAATCGAAACGATCTGATCATTGACTGAGCCCTTAGGCGTCACTGCCGGCCAGCGCATGATCGTCGGCACTCGAATTCCTCCCTCAAAGTTGGTCCATTTCCCGTCACGAAGAGGATCCGCACTTCCATGACCTTCAGTATTGAGCTGAGGCCCATTGTCTGAGGTGAAGATGACCAGGGTATTCTCAGTTAGACCTTCCTCCTCAAGAGTCTGCATCAGTCCCCCCACCTGCCAGTCAATCTCTTGAATGACATCACCATAGGTCCCATGTTCTGAGCTACCCTTAAATTGTTCATTGGGAATCCATTTCGTGTGCGGTAGTGGCGAAGCGTAGTAGAGGAAAAACGGCTTATCCTTGTTTTCCCGAATAAACTCCTGGCCTGCCTGAAGCAATTTGGGCGAATAGGTCCCATTGGTCTTTCCGACCGACTCCTCCACCATCTCAGTATTGCGAAAGAGTCCGTCTTTGCCCTGATCCTGGCCATTCTCACCGCCGCACTGCAGGAAACCGTAAAAGAAATCGAAGCCATGGTTGACCGGATTGAACTTCTGAAATTCTCCCAGATGCCACTTGCCGACTGCGCCCGTCGTGTACCCCCCCTTTTGCATGACTTCTGCAATCGTCATTTCATCCGGGTGAATCCCGACCAGGCTATGACGATAAATCACTTTCCCCCAGCCTGCTCGGTTTGGATAGGAGCCAGTCATGAATGCAAGGCGGGTAGGCGAGCAACGATTGGTGACGTAATAACTGGTGAATTTCATCCCTTCATCGCAAAGCTTGTCGATGTGGGGTGTCTTGATTTTCTCAGCTCCAAAACATCCGAGATCCCCGTAACCCTGATCATCCGTTAAGATAAAAATAATATTCGGCTTCGCCGCAGAGAGATCAGGCAAGAGCAGCTGAGCAACGAGGGAAAAACTGAGAACAAACGTCACCTTGAATAATTTGACCATGATCAAATTAAAGCAGAAGTTTCCCTTACTTTCACCTACATTCTTGCGCTTTCAGGGCGATGATCAGTCAACAGGTTTGATCGCTATCGATCCTGTTCATGGACGCAAAGGAAGTTCAGAGGTCATCGGCTTCTTCCCGGTCATGATCTTACCCATTTCGTCAGTCAGTTGCAGATACCAGTCGGAGGGGAGGTCATGGAGCTCTTCAGGAAGTTTCTCCTCATCAATGTTGTTGTGGGTCATCTTCTCGGGATTCGGGAGTTGATCTGCTCGGGTGGCGGTTTTATAGATGGCAGTGCCCTCGTCGATTTCGTCGAACATGGCCACATAGATAAACTTCGGCTCATCCGGCTTAAAGACGTCATTCATAACGACCGAAAACTGATCCCAGTAATACCGTCCGCCTAAGCGTGGGTAGTGGTTGCGCCCGTGCCAGGAACCTCCGGCAAAAATGACCGGCATATATTCGATCCCCCGTTCATCGCACCAGGCTTTTTCGGCCTGCACATTCTTGATCGTGTTTTGTCGTGATTTTTCATTCCCGCGAATCTGCTGAACCGTGCGCCAGGTTTTGACCAGGTCGAGCTTCTCATAGACAGGATGCCATTTCTTCGCTCCGACGATCCCCCGTTGTAAGCCACCGCCGAGATAGACCTGATAGGGCTCCGGTCCCTTAGTAAAGAAATCGACGATTTCTCCGGCTTCCTCAGGAGTGATGGGCCGGTTGGCAAAGCCCAGCCCCCACATGATGATGACCGGCTTTCCCTCCTGTCGGGCATACATTGGGCTCTCGGTGATTTTCACGTTATCGACGAGGTGCTTCCAGTCGTCGATGAAGCGCTTCACGACCCCATCATTCTGTTTGACAGACTTCGCGTTATTACAGGGCATGAGGAAGAATTTAACCCCATATTTTTCGCAGGCCTGACGGACATGCTGGACGATCTTATCCCGCCCATCCCTGGCATGGGGCCGATCCACCAGATTTTGCTGGGTCTGGAAAGCCAACCCCTTGATCCCGTAGTCCTTCATCCATTTCACGTGAAGATCAACAGTCTCATAATCATTGGAGGAATAGACATAGACCCTCGAACCATCGGCATAAGTCATATCGGTTGGGTAGAGCTTGGTGTATTCCTCGAGGTTGGGCCACTGGTCGCCGTGGATGTTCTCTTTCTCGGGAAGCTTGCCGTTTTGAAACCAGTGGCTCCAGCCCTTCGCTTCCCCTGGCTTCCCGGCCGAGTGCCAGCCCTGATACCCAACATAAATTCCGTTATCGAGGTCACCTTCAGCAAAAACAGGAAGACCACTTAGTGAAACCAATAGACTAAAATACAAGACGCGTAACATATTCATAAAAATATCCTTATTCATTAATCGGCAATCATCTATGATCATAAACCATTATAACGCAGACCATTCCCTTCAGCCAGAGTCCTAGAGAGAAATCACATGTTAGTGCTGCCCATAAGATTTGAGAAACCCTGCCTGATCATGCAGTCGAGTTCATGATCAAAATAGTATAGGCAGCCTAATGAGAAATCCACACATCTCTTTGAGCACACGCTCTTCGTAGGCGCCCCCTTCCATCTTCTCGGTCATGGACTGCCCGCGTAAACCTGTCGACCCGCCTGTAGGAAGGGGTCATTCCGTAATTCTTGTTATTTACATCCCATAACGTTTCATGGAAGCCGCATTCAGGAGGAGACGTCGTCCTCAATGGCATGCTTCACCTGAAGCATGACTTCGAGAATATGGTCCCAGGTTTCGTGACTTTCGAGTGTGGCGTTCGGGAACATGCAACCATCCCAGCAGAGGTGTTGAATATTGTTCCGCACCTTGCCGTTTTCATCGAGCAGCCAGGCCAGCGAACACTTTACGATATCTAATTTACCGTCGGGTGCATCAGCCGGACAATGACGGCCAGTCTTATCGTGACTGCCACTACCGAATACGGTCCCGTTACTCTGCGCCACATGAAAATCAAAGAGCCATGGGCCGAGCGCCTTTACCATCGTTTGATACGCCTCCCAGAAGGCCGCCTCATCATAACCTGCTTCGAGCAGCTTGTGCTCCGGCGCATTCACCCCTAGCAGATAGAGGTAGGTATGTGCCAGATCAGCCTGAAAACCTACCAGTTCCGGCTCACCGACCGCCTCTAGTAAATCAAGCATGTGCTTCCAGGAATGCATGCCTGCCCAGCAAATTTCGCCTTCCGCGGCCAGGCGTTCGCCATGATCCGCAGCAATCTTACCCGCCTCCATGAAGGTCTCTGCGATCTTGCGAGTTCCGCCTACCGGGTCCTTAGCCCACTCGACTGGCGACGTTGCCGAATCAATCCGAATACAGCCATAGGTCCTCACTCCCATTTCCTTGAAGATGCGTGCCGCCCGGCAGGAGACTTCGATGGCCTGCAGAAACTTTTTACGATCTTCTTCCGATCCCATCGCGCTGGCACCGACCGTGCCTTCCCAGACCGGCGCGACCAGACTACCGACCTTCAGCCCACGCTGCTGAATACGCTCACCGACTTTGCGAATCGCCTCGTCATCCCCCAGAATATCCACATGTGGCGATAACAGGAATAAATCCACACCGTGAAATCGGTCTTCCATCATCTCGGCAGATGCGGTCAGATCCAACATTTGGTCGAGTCCTATTGCAGGCTCGGTATCCGGTTCACCTTTTCCGACCAATCCCGGCCACATCGCATTATGAAGTTGTAGAGTCATGTCTGTTCCTTGATTACAAATTAAAAGTTACAATTACAATATCTCATATTTTACAAAATTACTTGGATCGCATCCGCAATATTTTGTATATTCCGGTCATTCATTAATACACGTACCTCTTCTTCCATGAAACTCAGCGACAGCCGCAGCCACCTCAAATCCTTTCTGGAAGAGAATGAGATCATCAGTCTGGCTGAGGACCTGTTCGACCATATTCCCGGGTTGCTCTTTTTCGTGAAAGATCAAGAGCGGCGCTTCGTCTATGTCAACCAGGAGCTGTCCGATA
>JBCBYL010000191.1:0-3057 GCA_039815855.1 Verrucomicrobiota bacterium | reverse complement strand
GTTATAAAACTCACCAGTATTATCCTGAATACGTCGTGATAAAAACCCCCCATGTTCTGTCGTGTTGTAACCAAGATCTCCAAAGTCAAAGTTGGTGAGCACAAAACCATTCGCATCCCCAGTTGCACCTAGAGATAATGTTCTAGTTTCAGCTACGTAAGCCATGCTTTCATATTCATCAAAAGTATCACGGTTTTGTAATGGACCACCTGAATAGCTTATAAAACTCCTTTGGTCTGACGCATTGAATCCATAACTATAATCTGCCAAAAGTGGTGCATGTGGTTTGAACTCTTGGAATACCGACCAGCCTCCTAAGACAATATCAGTCTCTAACCAGAAATTGTGTATAATCACGCTAGAGCTATCAATCCAGCCACGATATCCGCCATTGATTGCCAAATCTGGCCCCTCTCGATCATTATCTTGCACAAAAGCTAAGTTTGGATCAAACATGCTTCCAGAGACTGCACACTGAATGAATAGAGCATTGTCGGCAGGCACTCCTCGATTTATGGAACTTGCAAGAATTGCACCGCCGTAGCTGTATGCAGCTAAATTCAATGAGTAGCCACTTAAACGTTCTTTCAAGCTGGCTGCGTAGTCACGCAGAGCTTGCCCTTCTTTGAGGGCAAACCATTCGCTGTTGAAAACGTTTTCTGGGTCCGTAGCGTCTGTAAGAGTATCCCATCGAAAGCCACATACACGACCCTTATAGCCGCGGTGCGTGAGTCTTTTGAATAGAGTCTCTAGTTGATTTCGAGCTTTATCATCTAACGTATTAAATCCGTGAAGATACACGACGATAAATGGTTCTTCATCCCAAGGTGCTGTAATAGTGCTGCCAGTAGTAAATCCAATACCGTTAAAGCTTAAATTAGTTTCTCTCTCATAAGGAGGGTCGACGCCGTCAAGAACTACAGCTCCTCCGAATTCATACATTTTCTCAATATCTTTCAAATCCAACCAAACCCCTGGTCCTTGACCGATTTCTGCACCGGAGCTGTCATGAACGGTGACAATGAGTTCGCCTTTGCCTTCGGTGACTCCTTCAAAGAGGAGGTGAACATAGGGATTATTTTCATTCATTCCTGTGAAGTCCATGCCTTGCAAAAGGACAGCCTCCGCTCCTTGAATGTGTCCCTTGGTATTCTGATAGCCGCCGCTGATTTGTTCTGAGGCCTTGGTCGTGTCTTCCAAATAAAGCGTTCCTCCATCGGCCTCGATGGACTGGTAGACTTTGATCGCAGCGGAGGTGGTTCCTTTCCATTTGAGACCGATCTGGTAGGTGCCATCAGCAAAGCTGCTGTGTAAGCCGCCAATATAAATTTGCAGGCGAGTAAAGTCCTCGAGGTCACGCTCTGATTCAATGATATCATTGGCACTGTCCAGTATCGTTGATCCAGGATGGTCCTCATTATTCCGGTCATCATCATCATTGAGCCAAAACCGGTAAGGCTCAGACTCGGTGGTCAGATCGAATTCCAAATCCTCATTCTCCGGTTCAGATTGATTGTATTCATGAACAATGGTTCCATCCCGGTTGGCATCGACAGCGAGCTCGGCCGGGATAAGGATGACCGGCTTGGCATAGGCTGTGGGGTCATCGTCACTGAGGTGCTTCCATTCGGTGCCGGTAATGAGACCAGCATTGTTAATATGAACCCCCTCATAGCGAAGCTCACTCGCATCAAGGAAGTCATCGAGAAACCTGACCTGATACACTCCCTTGGCATCGGGACTCCAGAGAACAGGGCGATGCGAGGCAGCATGATGATCACTCGCGCCAGTGCTAGTAAAGTCTTGAACAAATCCTAGAACATGACCGAGTGAATTCACGGAATTCACTGAAGCACTGCTAAAGCCTATCGGAATTGGGAGAGGGATGGGGCCGTCTCCACTCGTCTGATTGAGAAACAAGATTTTTCCTTTTAGTGTCACATAGTGCCCTGCATCGCTAATGGAAGCAAAGACGAGATCATCGGATAGATTGGTTTTTGTTCCCTCACTATAAACCCATTGTTGGAAGCTTCCTGGAATACTGTTTCGTCCCACCACCTCGTGTTGATTGTTCATAGCAAGCCCTTCACCGGAGACTACAGCAAATTCTACACCCAGAAGTTTGGTCTGCTCCCCTTCCTCAGAATAGGTCAACCAAGTTCCTTGATCATTTACATCAATACGATAATCAGCCTCAGGGTTATTTCGCTCGATTTCAGTAAACGCATTTCCGTTCCAAAATCCGTGAAATGGCAAAGCTACTTTTCCATCAGCACTTACCTGAACTGGCATCGGATCGTTCCGCCAATAAAATGAATAGGTTGCCCCTCTTACTTGTCCTGCCGGATCAGGAATAAAAGGATCATTTGGATCAGGAGTGGAGGGAGCGAACTCAGCAAGAATGATTGCCTGAGCACCTTCCCAGCTAATGAGACGCTTAACAAAAGAGCTGGGGTTATTATGGATGCCGATGCCATAGGTCTTTCCGTTTTCATGTGTCACTGCCCCGCTGATACCATAATAATTTCCGGAAGGAGCAGGCAACTCGATTGAGACAAATCCTTTTGCAAATAAATTATCTTCAGCTGGAGGGTTAGGAACCGGAGTTCCGCTGGCATCGCCTCCTCCTGGATTGGTGCCTAATTCGTATTCCTGACCATTTAAAATACCGTCGCCGTCAGCATCGCCATCCACGGCAAAAACAGGTGGGCTGATCGGATAAGGTGGCCCGGCAAAGGCACCAACAATGAGATCATCTTCCTCGAGCCACCATTCGACCGGGGTGATGCGGTAGAGATAGTCAGAGCCAATACTCACCGAGTCATCCAGGTAGGAAAAGTCAGAGGGCGATGCGACTGGTTCCCAGACTCCACCATCCGTTTGTCGTTCCACGAGGAAATCACCATCCGGCCAGGGGTCGGGTTCTGGCCAATAGACGTAGATCTCATCATCATAGGTCCAGGTTGCGGTAACGGTATAGATCGCACCGCTTAGCGTAGTAGCGCTAAAGGCAGACAACTCCGTCGCCAGAACTCCCTCAGCTCTAACCTCAATCGT
>JBCBYL010000175.1:0-3747 GCA_039815855.1 Verrucomicrobiota bacterium | reverse complement strand
TCGATCCATTTCTTGTCGATATGATCCTGATTCATGGGAATATTAATCACACTCTAACATCCTATCATTAACTCCGGTAATGGTGAAAAGGGACAGTATAATGACAGGAATTGATAGAAGGTAGTGTGTTTTCATATTTTGCTGGAGTTAATGATAGGATGTTAGAGTGTGATTAATATTCCCATGAATCAGGATCATATCGACAAGAAATGGATCGAAGATGGATTTGAAGACGTCCTTGCCAAAGCTCGCACAGGCCTAGGCTTTGAACTACTTGCCTTGTCTGAAGCGAGTAGTTTAAGCATCAAAGAAATCAATCGTCTCCTTCAGGGCGAATTCAACGCAGATCATCTGAGCAAGATCGCTAAGCCCTTGGGCCTGAACGCAAAAGCTCTTCTCACTCTGGTTGAGGGAAAGTATTCTCCACAAGTTCAGCCTCCAGATAGTCTTGTCCAAATGACTTCGGATTATTCAGGGCTCATGCTAGTCAATGCGTTTCTTTACATTCAAGACACCTCAGCATGGCTTTTTGATACAGGTGCTGATGCAGAATGGGTATTCGATTTAATTGAGGACCGGAACCTTGATCTCAAAGGTATCTTGATTACCCACGGCCATCGGGATCATATTGCCTGCCTAAAACCCCTGGTTAATCGATTTCGATGTCCGGCATACGGTCACAGCCGCCTCGCAACAAGAGGCATCCTCCCTATCGAATGGGGACAACAGTTAGACATAGCAGGACTCAAATTGGAATGTCGACAAACCACTGGACACGCAGCCGATGGAATCACTTATGTCATCAGTGGGACTCCATGCATCGCCTTTGTCGGAGATGCGATTTTTGCAGGTTCGATGGGAGGACCTAAAATCAGCTATGAGGAGGCTCTGGAGACGGCGCATCAATCGATCCTCAGCTTACCTGAGGAAACGATTCTGTGCCCAGGTCATGGTTGTATGACCACAGTCGGCTACGAAAAAGAGCATAATCCGTTTTTCGCTTAGATCCACTCAGATAATTACGCCATTGCTGTTAGTAGCTGCTTTGGTATCTTTCAATTTATGAGATTATTTCCCTTGGTTCTCTTCACCATCATGGCTCAGCAGAGTCTACAAGCACAAGACCGTACCTATCCAACAGACTATATCAATGATCGCATCCTAGAAGCCATCGCTATCGTGACTGAGAAACAGGCTTCAGAACGACGTATTCCTAAAGAAATTTTAGAGCGTGCCGAGGGGCTCGGTATCATTGAAATCACACGGGGTGGCTTCGGAGTTGGCGGCCAGCATGGTTCTGGAGTCCTTCTGGCAAAAAATAACGGAAAATGGTCCGCCCCCATCGCCTTTAGTGCCAGTGGAGGAAGCATCGGATTTCAGATTGGCCTCGAGGTAAAGAAACTGATTTACGTTCTGAACACAAAAACCGCGTTAGAGGCCTTTACTCAAGACGAAAAAGTTAAACTCAGCGCGGTTGCCAATGCGACCGCAGGACCAGACCATGTCGCGCAAGACGCGAACACCATGGCCAAGTATGACGTCTATGTTTACAGCCTCTCTGAAGGAGCCTTTGCCGGCGCTGCTGTCGGGGGAGAAGTCGTCGGTATTGATACAAAAGCGAATGCACGCACCTATGGGAAGGAGGTCACTACTTCTGATCTTCTTGCCGGGAAAGTAGCAAGCCATCCTGTCTCTAAACGCCTCTACAGCGCACTCGGCGAATACTAAACCTCTTACACCTATCATGTTCGATTTTCGTTCTTCTGCGGAATGGTCCACCGCTATTCCCGCTCTACAAGTAGCAGCACGTTGCACCGAAGCGGTGCGAACCTCCTTCGACCCTGCCAAACTGGATAAATCTGATAAGTCTCCGGTAACCATCGCTGATTTTGGTGCTCAGGCTTTAATCCTGGATCGTATTAAAAAAGATTTTCCAAATGATGACTGTGTAGCTGAAGAAGACAGCCAAGATCTAATACAAGCTGAGAACCAAAGTCTATTGAATAAACTGGTATCAGCAGTGGTGGCAATTGATTCTGAATTCGATCAATCCAGAATTTTAGACTCGATCGACCATGGCAATCATGAAGGTGGTGATACGGGTAGGATCTGGACACTGGATCCCATTGACGGAACGAAAGGGTTTTTACGCAATGATCAGTATGCCATCGCTCTCGGTCTCATCGTCGATGGTGAATTAGCGTTTGGCGCCATGGCCTGTCCCAACTTACCTCTTCAGTTTAAAGACCCTACAAGCGCTGTTGGATCACTCTTCTGGGCCATCAAAGGCAAGGGCGCCTGGATGTCACCGCTCAATGAAGTTGAAGCTGCGAAGTCGATTCAGGTCAAAGAGATTTCTGACCTCAGCCATGCGTCTTTCTGTGAGTCCGTGGAGTCCGGCCATTCTTCACATGGACACTCGGCCCAAATTGCCGAAAGATTGGGCGTTACTGCTCCTCCTGTCCGCATTGACAGCCAATGTAAATACGCAGCCGTAGCCAGAGCAGATGCTTCAATCTACCTACGCTTACCTACGCGTGCTGGATATGAAGAAAAAATCTGGGACCATGCCGCCGGAGCCCTCATTGTAGAAGAAGCAGGCGGTAAAGTGTCTGACATCGAAGGCAAGCCACTCGACTTCTCATTAGGTAGGACACTCAAAGATAATCGTGGAGTCGTTGCTTCCAATCGGGCTTTTCACGATCAAATCATCGCAGCGATTAAGCAAGTCATCAGCACATAGTGTATTGGGCCTTAAGAGGCGGGCGCTTCAAGCTATTTTACGTTTTAGAAATCGTATCGGCCGCCAGCATAAACATTGTGGCTGGTGAAGCTATCCTGACCAAATTGATACTGGTAGCCTCCAATAAAACGTAAATTCGGATTGGAAAAAGGAATAGATTCCAAGCCCATACCCAGGTTGGCAAAATCGCGCTCAGGATCTTCAGTCTGAACCGTAAACGCATTCACTGCAGCTGAGTTGAAGGCCACGTTGACATCCCTGCCATCATCAAGGAATTCGTGATGATAAAACCCGTTTGCGAATACAGTTAATCGTTTCCCTTCCTGATATAAAAATGTTTTTGAGACTTCAATACCCACTTTAGACTGAAACGACTGAGCATCGGTATCTTCTACAGTCAAGTTTCCTGCTCCTGCTCCACTTTCGGTATATCCATCAGTCATTTGATGTGCGAAATGAAATCCAAGAATAGGGGTGAGAGACCAGGTCTTTTCGCTGTCTAAGAGGAATTCATAGGCTACCTGACCGGCAAGAAGCAGTTGATGGCTGTCCGTGTTTGAAGTGGCAGTCTGGTTGACCCCGAGTACAACTCGATCACTGTCATAATCTGAGTAGGTATATCCCAGAAGACCAGAGAAGGTGAATCCCTTATAGCGATAATCAACAAAGGCCCCAACGTGGGCACCTTGAGCCTCTAATTCGCTACCAAGAGTATCCACATCAGCGTCAGTGCGATTATATCCCGCATAGCCTCCAACGGTTAAATCCTTATTCACTCGATAACCTGCACGTAACGTTGCGCTAGCTAGGTAATATTCACTTTCAGGTCGGTTCGCAGTGGCATCCTGTTGAGCGAAACTCCCAAATCCAATCACATCTGCGACAAATTTATTTTCAGCTTTGGGCGCCGTTTCACGTTCTTCGAGTGCAAGCATTTCAGTCAGTGTCATCGCAGAGAGTAGAGTGCTAGCTCCTGAGCTGAAACTATCACTCGCTTGCTGTAG
>JBCBYL010000094.1:0-9489 GCA_039815855.1 Verrucomicrobiota bacterium | reverse complement strand
GAGGCCTATCATCAGGACTACTACGAGAATAATAAGTTCCAGGGCTTCGACTTCAGTGACGATCTTGTCTTTGAAGGCGGATTGTGCGTTTGCGATTGATTTTTCTGCAATCTGCTTCTGTTCATCATTATGGTAATAGATGACTGAACGATATTGAGTTCCCACATCATTTCCCTGACGGTTAAGGGTGGTAGGATTGTGCATTCTCCAAAACCAATCGAGGATCTCGGCATAATTCGTCATGGCAGGATCATAGTGAACCTGAACGACTTCGGCATGTCCTGTGGTGCCATCACAGACTGCTTTGTAACTCGGATTTTCGACATGACCACCAGCATAGCCTGAGACGCAGGATTCGACTCCATCAAGCTTTTCATAGACGGCTTCGAGGCACCAGAAGCAGCCTCCACCGACAGTTGCAGTTTCTAATTGGCCGGAGCGTTTGATATCCATGGTGGTATTTCCCTTGTTTTCAGGTTTGTCTAACTTCTTCGCAGCTGCGGCTTGCACCAGATAGGCGCCTCCACTGAGGAGAAGAAGAACAAATATAAAATGAACGAATCCTTGTTTCATACATCAACTATGACGTATCAAACTCGCATTTATTCAGAAAATATCAAAAGTGACAGCCACGAGGGGAGGAAATCACTCACTGAGACCTGAATGGGATTACATTTCTAACTGAGGACGGCCCGGTTCTGGCCAGTCAATGTGGAAGAAGTTTCCACGAGGCTGGTCCACACGCTCGTAAGTATGGGCACCGAAGAAGTCACGCTGGCCTTGAAGCAAGTTCGCAGGCAGCTTCGCTGAACGATAACTATCGTAGTAGGTCAAAGCGCTGCCAATACATGGAGTTGGCACTCCGTGGAGGGCAGCTGTTCCGACAACCTTTCTCCATTGAGTCTGAAGCTTATGAATTTCTCCTTTGAAGTAGGGGTCGAGAAGGAGGTTGGCTAAATCAGGAGCACGGTCAAAGGCTTCCGTGATCTTTTGCAGAAAAACAGCACGGATAATGCAGCCACCACGGAAAATCTGTGCAATTTCACCGAAATTGAGTTGCCAGTCATATTCTTCCTGAGCTGCTCTCATGAGCTGGAAGCCCTGAGCGTAGGAACAAATTTTAGAGCAGTAGAGTGCGGCGTGGATGGCTTCAATAAATTCTTCACGGTCACCTTCAAACGGAGTGTCAGGTCCTTGGAGAATTTCGCTGGCAGCGACGCGTTCCTCTTTGATCGCTGAAATACAGCGGGCAAAAACAGCTTCAGCCACGGTCGGAGCAGGGATACCCATATCAAGTGCGCTGATACTGGTCCATTTCCCGGTTCCTTTCTGGCCAGCGGTATCAAGAATCATATCAACGAGCATGTTGCCGGAGCCAGGGTCCTGCTGAGCTAGCACTTCACCCGTAATTTCGATGAGGAAACTATCGAGGACACCCGTATTCCATTTCTTAAAGACAGTAGCGATCTCTTGAGCGGACATTCCGAGCAGCTTGCGCATGACATCGTAGCCTTCACAAATCATCTGCATGTCGCCGTATTCAATCCCATTATGGACCATCTTCACGTAATGACCGGCCCCATTCGCTCCAATGTAAGCAGCACATGAAACTCCCCCTTGGATCGGTTTTCCGGGTTCTGCTCCTTTGAGTTCTTTTCCGGTCTCGGGATCGACTTTAGCTGCAATGGCGCTCCAAACAGGTTCGATGTGAGAATAGGCTTCCTTGTCTCCTCCAGGCATGAGGCTGGGACCGAAGCGTGCCCCTTCTTCCCCGCCAGAAACACCGCTTCCGATAAAGAGGAATCCCTTTTCTTTTAATTCTTTTTCCCGCCGGATGGTGTCATTCCAGTTTGCATTACCGCCGTCAATAATGATGTCTCCGGGCTCGAAGACTTCGGTCAGTGCGTTGATGACCGCATCAGTGCCCTTGCCTGCTTGAACGAGAATGATGGCACGGCGAGGGCGTTTTAAGCTTTGAGCAAATTCTTCGAGAGTGCCACATCCGATTAAGCCACCCGGTGTGTCCGGATTTTCTGCCACAAAGGCTTCCATCTTTTCAGTGGTCCGGTTGTAAACCGAAATTTTAAATCCGTGGTCAGCGATGTTGAGCGCTAAATTTTGGCCCATCACAGCGAGGCCAATCAGTCCGATTTCAGAGAGTTGGTCATTCATAGAGCAAAATCATTGGCGAAGTCAGCGGATATGCAATGAAGAAATAGGCTTCAGTTATCCAATAATTGATAGAGCGTGTAATAATAGGGACCGATGATACTGGCGATGGCTACCAATACGAGAAAGACGGCCCAGATGTAGCTTACTGCCAAGACGGCTTTACGACTTAAGTCATGGTAGTGATCGGCTAATTCCTCAGATTGTCTCTGAGCAGTGAGAGCCATTTCATCGAGCGAGCCACTCTGGTCACCCGTGACCAGAAGGCTGGCAGCCACTTGAGGGAATACTTCCGCTTGATTCACAATTTCGGACAGGGTGGCTCCAGTAGTCATCTGTTGGGCCTGTTCTGAAATACGGTGTTCAAACCACGACTGCCCTGAAGCCTGTGCTGCCACGATCAGACAATCGTCCATTCTGGCTCCACTGAGTAATCCAGATCGAAACGTGCCACAAAAACGTGCCGTGGCGCGAAAATGAAGGGATTGCCCAATCCATGGCAGATGCAGAATTTTTTCGGACAGAGAGTGACTCCGTCCGGAATTCATTTTTTTGCGTAGGATGAAGATGAGCGAGGCCGCCGCATATGGAGGTGTCAGTGTGATAAGCGTAAAGCCGATCGCGATCAAGAAACCATGATTGAGCCAAAGCGGGAGAAAGGGGAGCAGTGCCGCCAGGTGAATGACGACTAGAGGATAAATCAAAACACTGGTCGTCTGACGGGCCCAGGCACGATCTTTTTCCATCCAGGAGGCAATTTCAGTAAGGCATTGATCAAGGCGCCCACCTTCGTGCGCCATATCCATGGCGACAAAGTCTGATTTTCGTAAGGGAATCTCAACAGCCTGCATTGCTTCAGAGAGCGTTCCACCTTCCGCCAGGTAATCACTTACCGTCTGGTTTGCCTTCTGTAGTGGCTGGCCCAGGTGAGGGGACAGTGAGCGTAATGCTGGGGCTAGAGGAACACCTGCGGAAATGAATTGGGCAATCTGTCTAAGCCATTCAGGTAAAAGTGATCTCACTGCTGGTTTAATTGATCTAGTAATTGTTCAATGAGGCCATCAAAGCTGCCGTTCGAAAGGACGGCGACCACATCACCCGGTTTCAGCTGTGGCAGGATGGACTGGATAATCACTTCAGTCGACTCTCCATAGACCGAAGGAATACCTTTTGAGATCAGGTCAGAGATGACTTGTTCAGGCTTAAGTCGCTCTTCCTCCGCAATTTGCTCCGCACGGGCGACTGGACCGAGATAGACCGCATCTGCTTCAGAAAGCGCTTCTGGTAAGGAATCCTGAAAGGTGGCCCGGCGAGTGGTGTTCGACCGTGGTTCAAAGAGTGCCCAAAGTTTCCGCTCAGGATATCTGAGTCTCAGCGCCTTGAGCGTTTCCTGAATCGCTGTCGGGTGATGGGCAAAGTCATCGATGATGGTGATCCCCTGAGGCTCACCTCGAACTTCAAGACGCCGCTTGATTCCTTTGAAAGACCGCAGGCCTGTATCCAGTGCGTCCAGGCTCAGGCCTTGAGCATGTGCAGCGCAGAGGGCAACGGCGGCGTTGTGAACGTTGTGACGTCCATATAAGGGCAGCACGAAGTCATGGTCCATGATGCGAAAGTGGGTCCCATTTTCATCGGTCTCTTTTAATTCAATGACAACAGAATTGGTTTTCTCAAATCCGACATCAACAATCCTTGCTTGAGCATGCCCGATGACATCCCGGACGTTCGCATCATCTCCATTGACGACGAGGGCCCCATTGCGCGGAATGATATTCACCAATTGGCGAAAGGATCGTTTAATCTGCTCCAGATTTTCATAGATGTCAGCATGGTCGAATTCGATATTGTTGATAATGACGAGCTCAGGCTGGTAGTGGAGGAATTTACTCCGCTTGTCAAAGAAGGCGGTATCGTATTCGTCTCCTTCGATGACCCAGTGATTTCCTCCCTCGAATTGACAGCCGGAGTCAAAGTTGAGAGGAATGCCGCCGATGAAATAACCTGGTTTTAAGCCTCCGGATTTTAAGAGCCAGGCTAGGAGCGATGTGGTGGTTGTTTTGCCATGGGTTCCGGTCACGACTAAGTTATGGCTCGATTGCAGGAAGTTCTGTTTCAGGCACTCGGGTAACGAGGAATAGGAGAGTTTTGCATCCAGAAGGTATTCCAGTTCCGGATTGCCACGTGAAATCGCATTGCCGACGATCACCAAGTCCGGAGCGGGGTCGAGGTGTTTAGGATCATAGCCTTCCATGATTTCGATTTCTCGAGATTCGAGAAAGGTCGACATGGGGGGATAGACTTTCGCGTCAGACCCGGTGACATGGTGGCCTTGCTCTTTAAGAAGAGATGCGATCGATCCCATCGCCGTGCCACAGATTCCGATGAGATGAATATGTTGAGGAGAGGTTTCTGGCACAAGGTTATGATCAAACCTGCTCAGAGAGATTCAAGTTCCAATTCATCTTTTCAAAGATAAGTTCAAGCAATGGTGGACTTGCTAGTTCTAACGAGCGCAAAGCGTGAGCTGCATGAAGTGGCGCTGGATCAGGCACAGCAAATCCTGTCGGACGGGAGGCGTTGTTTTGTCTACCTGATCCATGATGCCGTTGCCGTAGCGGATACGTATGGATGGGAAGAGCGTGCCAGCGAACAGTGCCCACTCTACCTCTGTGCCTATAATCTGGAAAAGCGTGGACTCCCATTTCCCGATGAAGCGGGTGTTGTGCTGGCTGGTTTAGGGAGCTTAGGCCAGCTGATCCAACATGCTGGTTATGAAAGAGTCGAAACCCTGATCGGAGACGCCGTGGAAGCACAGGAGGAAGGCGCACGCGTGGTGAGCGGCCTCCGTCATCTCTCTGAGGTCCAGGTAGGCGATCCCAAGCCCGTGTCTGAAGGAACAATCAGAGATGACTCTGATCGCGGAATTTTACGACTTCGGTTCGAGTAGGCTTTAAATCAAGCCTGCTGCTTTGAGCGTCTTGTAAGCACCATTCTTATCGATGGTTTTCAGAGCGCGTGCTGTGACGCGCACTTGGACGTGCTTGTTCAGCTCGGGAACCCAGATTTTCTTATTCCGCAGGTTCGGGATAATCTCGCGCTTGGTATTAGAAGTCACATGCATCCCGATGCCGCCTTTTTTCTTGGCTTTACCAGAACGGTTAATGCGATGACCACGAGAGGGCTTTGATTCTGTAATAGGACAAATACGTGACATAGTAACCTTTACTTAATGAGGAGGATATTGCGGGCCCGTTTGATTTCACGGGTAAGATGGCGATGGAGCTTCGCAGGCATGCCAGTAATGCGCCGAGGAATGATTTTTCCTTTCTCGGTCACAAACTTCTTGAGCATATCCGGATTACGAAAATCGACTGCTTCCATATTGACGTCGATTCGGCGACGAGAAGCGGTGCGATTGCGGCGGCGTGGTTTTCTTTTGATGGACATAACTAGGATTCTTTTGATTTAGAACGATCATCGTCGTCGCTGTCATCGGATTCGTCAAAGAAATTATCCGTCGACTTCATGAACTGAGGGGAGGAGTCCCAACGAGAACGACCTTTGAGATCGCGTTCTACTTGTTGCTGGTGTTCTACGGTGAAACGGGCGAAGGGAATTGCTTCCAGACGTGTTTTAGGGATATTTTCCCCTGACATTTCACAAACACCATAGGTTTTATTTTCGATACGTTTGATCGCTTCTTCGATCTCATAAAGAGCATCTTGCTCCTGAGAGAGAAGACTGAGGGCAAAGTCTTTTTCGTAAGCATCACTACCGGCGTCAGCCTGGTGCATTCCAAATGCGGATCCGCTCGCATCGCCATTCGCCCGCAAGCTGTCTTGGGCAACTCCTTGCATCTGATCGAGCATGTGATCACGGAGTTCGAGGAGCCGTTCCTTTTGCTTTTCAAGAAAGACGGGTGTCAGTTTTCTAGGCTTGGAAGTGGATTTCTTCGCTTTAAGAGATGACGGGGCAGGACGTCCGCCCATGATGGGAAAACGCGGGCCCGTAGAGGCTTTCTTTGGAGCAGGTTTCGGACTGGTCTTCTTAGCGGCTGTTTTCTTGGTCGCTTTTTTTGCAGGTGCTTTCTTGGTCGCTTTCTTCGCAGCTTTCTTGGCTGGAGCCTTTTTCACAGCGGGCTTCTTTTTGGCCGCAGATTTAGCGGCTTTCTTCGCTGCTTTTTTTGCAGGAGCTTTCTTGGCAGTCTTTTTCGTGGCTGCTGCAGATTTTTTCACTGCCTTCTTGCTGGACGTCTTTTTCGGCATAAGAGCGTAAGGTTCTAGGAGAAGGGCTATCGTTTGCCAACAAGAAAATGAACAAAAATGTAAGACCCTTACTGGTGATCAGAGCCATTCAGAGTGAGGTAAGTCGATTTTTTCATCATTTCATTATATTGATGAAGAAGAGCCATCCCTTCATTCGGCCTCATGAGATCGGATTGAATCGCTTCATCGACTTGCTTCTTCAACTGGCGGGTAAGTTGTATGGGCTGATATTGAACATCTTCCAGAACATCTCCAATGCTATGTCCAGGGACGATTTCTTCGATGTAAAAGCCTTCCGGCTCGTCCTCATCGAGGAAGACGTGGACTTCAGGCACAGACCCGAAGAGATTATGAATATCGCCCATCACGTCCTGATAGGCCCCCATCAGAAAGAACCCGATCCAATAGGGGGCGCCAACGCCTTGATGAAGGGGAATCCGTCTCGTCGCTGCTCCTTCGCCAATAAAATGGTCAATTTTCCCATCGGAGTCACAGGTAATATCCGCAATCGAAGCCTCACGGTTCGGCGCTTGATTAAGATGATGGATTGGACAAATTGGAAAAAGTTGGCCCAGGGCCCAGTAGTCAATCAGGCTTTGGAAAACTGAAAAATTACAGACATATTGGACGCCGAGTTGTTCTTTGAGCTCAATGACTTCAGGAAGAGTGCTTTCTTCTGGTGAAAAAGCTTCTGCAAATTGCGCAGCTAAATGCCAGAATCCCGATTCCACTGCAGCCTTATCTTCGAGAGAGAGGAGGCCCACACCAAAGCGAGTCGAAGCTTCTTCCTTTAAGTTCTGAGCCTGGTGAAGTGTCGCTCTGCGGTTCTCCTGGTCAAAGTGCTCACTGAGTTCATAGATCTGGTGAACGATCTTATCTGCATCAGGCCCAGGCTCAGTCATGGCACCGTTCGACTTTTGAATCGTTCCGAACGCTTCCACGACCAGCACGGAGTGATAAGCGACGAGGGCCCGACCGCACTCACTGACGATTGCGGGGTGAGGAACCTTTTCATCCTCACAAATACTGTAGAGCGATTGCACGACTGAGGTGGAAAATTCCTCGATCGTATAATTGATCGAACTATCCGTAGAGGTACGTGACCCATCATAGTCAATCCCGGCACCTCCACCAATATCGACGTACTCAAGTTGAAATCCCATCTTTCTCAGCTTGGCGTAATAACGGGCGCCTTCTTTCACCGCTTGCGCACATTGATTGATGTCAGAAATTTGAGATCCAACGTGAAAATGAATGAGCTTTAAACACTCTTCCCATCCGATCGATTTCAGTTTTTCTATCACGACCATGAGTTCGGAAGTCGATAGGCCGAATTTAGCACCTTCCCCACCTGAGAGAGCCCAGCGACCGGATCCTTTCGTTTGCAGGCGGAGGCGGACCCCAAGGATGGGTTTCATCTTCAGACGCTGAGCACAGTCAATGATCTGGTCAAGCTCGTCCACTTTTTCGAGGACAATAAAGGTCTTCTTATTCAGCTTCACTCCAGAGAGAGCGAGTTCGATAAAAGAGCGGTCCTTATAGCCATTACAGATAAGCAGGCTTTCCGGATCTTCATGGAGGGCAAGGGCAATAATGAGTTCCGGCTTGCTACCCACTTCGATGCCAAAGTGATAGGGCTTTCCGGCATCCAGTGTTTCTTCAACCACTTCTCGGAGTTGATTGACCTTGATCGGAAAGACACCGCGATAATAGCCTTGATATCCGATTTCCGAAATCGCTTTTTCGAAGGACTCATTGATAGCACGCAGTCGATGCCGCAATATATTCTGAAACCGAATGAGGCAGGGAGAATGGATGCCACGCTCAGCCGCCATTTTCATTACCAGGGGCAGCGAAATAGATTGATGATCCTGCTCAGGATAGGCTTCCATCTCACCCTGGTCATTGATATTGAAATAGCCGGCTCCCCAACGATCGGTTCGGTAAGTCTGTATGGCTGATGAAATATTCCAGTCTTGTGTCATCTGACAATCTGAATCTGATTACAGCTGGATATTGGCAACCTTCGGCCTTCTGACAATCGAAACTATTTTCAGCTTGAGACACGTTTCCATGGCTTGTTTCCTCTCATATGGTGTAAGGTAACCCCATGTCAGGGGATTTAGTGGAAGTGAAGATCATGGGATTAGTTCCTTCGAATAGTGGGATCGCTGTCTTTTTAGGAAATGAAGAAAAGACCTTTAGTATTCATGTCGACCACGGCGTAGGGACGAGCATCGCTTTGCTCCTCAAGGACCAGAAGCGGGAACGTCCACTGACCCATGACTTAATTGATCTCATTTTCAAGTCGTTCCAAATCTCGGTCGAACGAATCGTGATTAATGATCTACGTAATGATACCTATTACGCCAGAATTACGCTCAAAGCGCAGAATGAGATTCATCGTAAAATCACGGAGATCGATGCCCGACCTAGTGACTGCCTGGCCATTGCCCTTGCAGAAAAGAAGCCTATTTACGTTGCCCAGTCTGTCTGGAATAAAGTCTCTGATATCACTTCACTACTCGAAAACCTGAAACAGGAAAGCGAGCTGGAAGAGGATGAGGACGAAGAAGAAAATCAGGATTAATTAATCAGACGAATCATGCAGGATTGCAATCTGGCTGCCGCCTTACCCATAAAGGACGGAGTCGGCTCCGTCCCTCATCGAATTATACGAGGATAGTCTTAGGTAGCACAGATCCGCCTGGAGAGCCGAAATGGGTACCCATAAAATCATCCATCCATCCTCTCGTTTCCTCGGATAGGTTTGCCGTCATTTCTTCAACGACCTGACCACTCATCGCAAAAGGGTATTGGCCAAAGAGGAGGAGAGATCCCTGGCAGAGTCCGTAGAGATGATATTCAGCTTCACGATCGATAGGAGTTTGGTTTACGACACAATGGTTCGTCCATGCCTCAAAATCAGATGGGGCGTCTTCAATGAGTCGACGTGATCTTTCTTCAAAGTTTGCCCGCTGCTGTAGAAACTGATGAATACTCTTTCTGGATTCGATGGAAAGCTGCTCATTCATCTCTAAAGCGCTTTCAATTG
>JBCBYL010000201.1:0-2709 GCA_039815855.1 Verrucomicrobiota bacterium | reverse complement strand
TGAAATACATTCGGGCAGAGATGAACGCGCTCTGACTCCAAAGACCATCGGGATTTTAATTTATCCGCCAATGCCCTTGTTGGTGGAGCGGAAGGTGGCAAGGAGGGCCACTTTATGCGTCTCACCAACAAGGGCATTGGCGGATAAATTAAAATCCCGATGGTCTTTGGAGTCAGAGCGCGTTCATCTCTGCCCGAATGTATTTCATGCAAACAGTAACCTTCTTTCTGTAATGCCTGACCCTGACTCGCAACTCATTACTTATCTGGGACGTCTAGAGCTTCGCAAAGGACTTGTGGAGCTGGCCACAGCCCTCCCGATAATATTCCAAACCATTCCAAAGGCGAAGATTCAATTTATCGGGCAAGCATTGCCGTCCCCAGTTCCCGGCATGTTAATGGATGCATGGTTGAAAGAGGTGTTACGCCCATGGAATGATCGTTTACAATTCGTTGGACATATTGATAGAAATCTATTGCCCGAGTTTTTTTCTCAATCCGGGATTACAGTTCTTCCCAGTCGATGGGAGAATTTCCCCAACACCTGCCTAGAAGCGATGTCCGCCGGCCAGGCGGTTATTGGCAGCAGGCATGGCGGCATGGCAGAGATCATAAAGGATGGATTTAATGGGCGATTGATCGATCCGTATGATTCTAAGGAGACAGCCGATGTGATCGGAAGCCTGCTCGCGAATCCGCAAGATACCACTGCGCTGGGTGCACGTGCGCGCGATTACGTTCTCGAATCGTTTGCCCCGGCAACACTGTATTCTCTGTATCATGACCTTTACAGGGAGGCTGTATCGCGGCATTAGAAGCTATGACTCCTTCCCTAAGCGTAATCATTTGCACCCACAATCCTCGAGAGGCTATTCTTGAGAGAACGATTCATGCTTTGCGCTGTCAAACTTTTGAGGTGAATCAATGGGAATTCCTGATTATTGATAATCGGTCTGATTCTCCAATAGATTCCAGCTGGGTGGATTGGCATCCATATGGGCGAGTGATACGAGAAGACAAGCTTGGGCTTACTCAGGCTCGTTTAAGAGGCATTGAAGAAGCTCTCGGTGCGATTCTCGTTTGGTGTGACGATGATAATATTCTTCAGAGAAATTATCTCGAACGTGCTCGAGTTTTATTCCGACAAGAGCCATCACTCGGGCTCCTGGGAGGGAAGGCGCTGCCTGAATATGAAGTCGATCCACCTGAGTGGTTTGATGATCAGCTGGCTCCTCTAGCCTGCCGGGATTTAGGCGAAGATCCAATGCGTGCTTCGTGGGATGAGAAGGCCGAGCGCAAATATCCCTCTTGTAGCCCGATCGGGGCGGGGCTGGTAGCCCGTCGCGTGGTTTGTCAGTTATGGGCAGAATCTATTTCACATGATAATGAAGGAGCAGGTTTGGGACGCTCGGGCACGAATTTATCCTCAGGAGAAGATAATGATCTGGTCATGACAGCTTTGAGTAATAGATGGGCTGTTGGTTATGACCCCGGACTGGTTTTGCAACATTTAATTCCTGCGTCTCGTCTCACTGAATCCTATTTGGCCCAGTTGGCTTTTGCTTCATCCCGGGATTGGATTCGGGTGTTGCATCGTCATCAGGTGTGCCCCTGGTCATCGATCCCGGCCTGGACCGTCCCCTTTCGCGAGACGCGGGCTTGGTTCCGGAGGAGGGTTTGGGCTGGGCCAGCAGAGTACATTCGCTGGAGCGGTGATTGCGGACATTTTGAGGGAAGGAGTATGATTCGTTCATGATCGGAAAGGCAGCCTATCACCTTCTTTTTAAGCCTTGGGGCCAGCTGAAAAAATGCTTTCTGGAGGGGGGGCCTTTAGAGCAGCATAAAACATTGGAAAGTCAGCAGGAAATGCGGATGGCGGCCAGAGCGTTAAAGGCCATAGACTCTCCAGCAGATGATGCGCCAGTTTTACATTTCTTGACAGGTAAACAGTTCTGGTATCAGACAGTATTTGCGGTTCATTCTTGGCAACGGGTTACAGCTCAAACACCTAAAGTTAAGATTTTTGATGATGGAAGCCTTGAAGATGGTGATCTTCAACAATTAAAGGAGTTGATCCCAGGGGTTGATTTTCAGTCCCAGCAGACTACGGAAGCTCTTCTTAATGAGGTTCTGCCTAAAACAGACTATCCCTACCTCCGGGAGCGTTGGTTAAACTATCCCAATATTCGTAAACTAATTGATGTCCATATTGGACAGGCCGATTGGAAATTGGTCCTAGATTCCGATATCCTCTTTTTCCGGAAGCCAGAGGCTCTCTTGCAGTGGTGTTCGAATCCTTGCTCTCCACTTCATGCTATAGACTGCGAGGAATCATATGGATATCCGCGAGGTGTTATGGAGCAACTTTGTGGCTGTCCCATCCCGAATAAACTCAATGTGGGGCTCTGCGGTCTGAAAAGTAATGATATTGACTGGGAAAGGCTCGAGCACTGGACTAAATATCTTGTTAGTCTCTATGGGACACATTATTATTTAGAACAGGCGTTAGTCGCAATGATCGTTAGAGACTTGCCGTCTACGGTCGTTTCTGCCGAAGACTATATTACTGGCCCATCTCTTCCAGAGGCCCTTGAATGTAGGGCTGTGATGCATCATTACGTTGCAAATTCAAAGAAGTGGTACTTTCGGAACAATTGGAGAAGACTGGTATCCTGAAAGCATCTCTCCGAAGAGCTAGCTCTGGACTTGT
>JBCBYL010000197.1:0-2819 GCA_039815855.1 Verrucomicrobiota bacterium | reverse complement strand
GCCAGAATCATGAATCAAACCATTATCGGAATCGGCATTGACCTTATTGAGGTTGAACGCATCGAACACTCCATCCAGAAATTTGGCGATGCCTATTCCGATAATGGTTTGATTCATGATTCTGGCTCTTCTATTGCTGGTGATAGGATACGGCTGATCCTTCTTGGCTAAAAGCGGTAATCTAGCTAGTTTTCAAAAATCCATGCCTGCACATATTGAAAAAGTGATCCGTCATGCGGAAAGCAAATTAGAGAAAAAACTCAAAAAAGAGCCCGGTCAAGCGCTCGACCTCTATAAGAGTTTTCTCAAAGTGGAAAGCCACCGTCTCTGGTTGGATCATCATGCAGGCGAGAGTGGTACTGCCCAAGCGATGAAGAGATCGAATCTGTTCAGCGTCATTCTCCGCTACCTTTTCGATGCCTCATTAGCAAAAGCAAAGGAGCAATTTGACCCTGAGGATCTGGATGTGCAGATCTCCCTGCTGGCCATTGGGGGGTTTGGTCGAGAAGCAATGTGCCCTGAGAGTGATATTGACTTAATGTTCCTGCACGATCCAGTTCATCCAAAGTCAACGAAATCAAAAGTCATCACGGAGGTGGTCGAGCATATTTTATATTTGCTCTGGGATTTGGGGTTGAAAGTTGGGCATTCAAGCCGTGACGTGCAGGAAGCCGTGAAGCAAGGACGCCTCGATTTCCAGAATACAACCGCGATGATGGACATCCGTTTATTGCGAGGCAGTCAGGAACTGGTTGATGAATTTGAAAGGCGTTTTCAACGACTTTGTATCAACGGTCATGAGCAGGCATTCTTTGAATGGCGTGATAAAGATCAAAAAGAGCGTCATGCTAAATTCGACAATACGGTTTTCGTGCAAGAGCCCCATGTGAAAAACGGGTGTGGCGGCTTGAGAGACTTCCATCACCTCTTATGGGTGGCTAGAGTTGCCGAGAATTACCGGTCCGTTAAAGAGATTCAGAAGAACGGATGGATTACCGCCACCGAAATGAAAGAGATCAACAAAGCGGTTGATTTTATTACCCGTATTCGCAACCACTTACACTATCTCTCAAAAAGGCCGACAGAGCTACTCACACTCCAGCTTCAGGGCGAGATCGCTCGAGATTTTAAATATCCGCAACAAGGGATCTTACGGAAGACAGAGGCCTTGATGAAAGAGTACTACGAACACAGTAATAACCTCTTTCATTTAGCTAATTTGGCTGCACGCAGATTGAGTGGATATGAAAAGAAATCAGGCGGTTTTTTTAGTCATATCCTGCCGTCATCCCGCAAAAAAGAGAAATCGGTCGATGGATTTAAAGTCATTGATAACGAGATTCAGGTTCCGGCCAGACAGACCTTCCGGAAGAATCCAGTTAAACTGCTTCAGGTGTTTCAGGTGGCTCAACGCCATGATCTGAGAATCAGTGCTGACCTGGAGCTCAGTCTCCGTAAAGCGAGCAGGCATATCAATCGGACCTTGGTCAGAAAGAAGGAATTTAGGGAGTTGTTTTTTGATCTACTCAGCCAAAAGGGGAGTGTTGGTTCTGTTATTCGCTTAATGCATCAGACCAGGATTTTGGGCAGGATCGTTCCCGAGTTCGCCCCATTAACGTGCCTCGTTCAGCATGAATTTTATCATCGTTATACTGCGGATGAGCATACGATCGTTTGTCTGGAGAAACTGGACCAGGTTGTCGATTCAGAAGAAATGCCGTTTCTTAAATACCGCGACCTGATGTCTGACTGTAAGCAGTCTGATATTCTTTACCTTGCTCTTATCTTACACGATGTCGGAAAATCGGAGAACAGTTCCAGTCATGCCGAAGAAAGTGTCCAATTAGCGATTCGGTGTGCGAGGAGATTTGGTCTCAAAGGAAGACGACTGGCCCTGCTGACATTTCTGGTGGATCACCATATGACGTTGCACCACTTTGCTACGCAAAAGAATCTGGAAGACCCTCAGACGTCGCTCCAATTTGCTGAGATTGTCGAAGACCGGGAGAAGCTGGATATGCTTATGCTCATGTCTTTTGCGGATGGTCAAGGCGCTGGGGATAATAGCTGGTCCAATTGGAAAGAGGGGCTGGTCTGGCAGTTGCACCGCCTGACCACTCAGATACTGCTCGATGATCGTCGATTCGTGGAAAAAGACCTTCAAGCTCAAGAGGAGATTAAGGCGTCGGTCCGGAAGAAAGTGGATTCTGTGATTACAGATGGAGAATTTGAAAATCACTTCCTGGCCTTGCCGCCCAGTTATTTAGACTATCGTCATGAACACTTAATTGTGAACCAAGTGAATGCCACTCATGCCTTCATTCGGCATCGGGTGGCGGCGGTTTCCGCAGATCAGTATTTAATTCCTGAAATGTATTGGGATGATCGTCCCGCAGCAGGTTGTTCAGAAATCACGGTGGTCTATTGGAATGGAGAGCGGGTTTTTGCTAAGCTTTGTGGAGCCCTGGCAGTGCTAGGCCTTCACATCCTCAGCGCGGATATCTGGACCAGGGAAGACAACATACTGATCGACACCTTCCGCGTTTGTACTGATCAGAAAAAAGCAGCCTCAAATCCGTATGATAAAAAGAAGTTTAAGGAGATCCTGAAGAAGATCTTCTGTGACCGAGATTTCGATATTGGAGACCACATTCCCAAGGTGAAGAGCGGAGAACGACTTACACTAGGAGGAGAAACGATTCGCCCAGAATTTGGTTTTGATAATCAAAGCTCTGATCAATTCACTCTGTTTTACGTGCGAGCAGCGGATCAGATTGGGCTCTTGTATCATATCACGAATGTGATTGCGGATCATGATC
>JBCBYL010000242.1:0-1696 GCA_039815855.1 Verrucomicrobiota bacterium | reverse complement strand
TTCACAACTTGGTTCAGAGTGACATTCATGGATGGCTTGCCAGTTGGGGGTTCGATGCCTGACTTCGGATGGATTCAAATTTAGAGTTGGCGTCATCCATCCATTGATTGGCGATGGTGCGGGCACGGATGGTATCTTTGCCCCAGAAGGAAGCGTACTCAGCGGCTTGAGATTCTGTGATCGGGGGTTGAGAGAACTTTTTCATGAGGGCTGATTTTTCCTGGCTGTTTGGCATTTGGATAAGCGCCTTCCAACTTTCTTTGAGAGTGTGGTGGACGTCAATAATGGTTTGTCCCATCAGGTCATTAATGACCCGCCAACGGTGTGACCCAAGTTGGCTATTATATTGAAAAGGGTAATCGATTTGAAAGGGATTGAGAGGAACGAGGAGGTCCTGAAGGTCCTTTTCATACATGGCTGGGAGGATTCCCATCCGAGTGATGCCAAACTTTTCAGCCCCTCCAGGTTTGCCGGTGGCGCTCATCCAGAGTGACTGGCCTTCTTCTGACATCACGAATTCAACAAACTGCTTAGCGACATCGAGATGGGGAGCCCCTTTGAGAATGGCGATACCGTCCGGATTAATGACAGACACCCCTTTAGGAATTTGAAATTGGACGTTCGTTTTGCCAAGGAATGCTTGCTGGGTCATTCCATTAATGTCGATAGAGACCGCATAGGCGGCATCACCAGCAGCGACTTCCTTGGTGGGAGCGGAGCTATTTTGCAGGAAAGAGCGTACGTTCCCTGACATCTGATAAATGATACTCCACCCCTTTTCCCATCCATACGCTTGGAGAATGATCTCGTAGATCATATGAACACTTCCGCTTTTGCGAGGGTCTGCTGAACTGACCCAGCTCAGGAGTTCAGGGCGTGTTAAATCCTCCCAGGTTTCTACGGATGGAAGATCGATATATTCTATCACGCGACAGTTCTCGAGAACGCCAAAGGACGAAAGTGCAGCTCCATAAAAGGTGAACTCAGAGTCGACAATAGGAAACCCGCCGATACTGGTTGGGATTTGATTGAGGATAGAGGCCGGGAGTCGATAGGGGTGTAGCTGTCCTTTTGCCTTCTGACTTTCGAAAGGATCGATCCCCCCTCCAAAGAAAATATCAATCTGGCAAGATTCTGGAGTGGCGTGGTATCCGGCATCAATGGCTTTTTCGATTTGAGAGGTGCCGCCCAGATCCCGCCAACGGATCTGGACTTCTTTGCCATTACGTTCCTGGTAGTATTTTTCGAAAGCGATACCAAACTCGTATTGAATGCCTTCCCAGTGAGGGGAGACGATGATGAGCTCATCCTTTGCAGAGGTCTGGTACGGTAGGAGAAAAACGCCTAAAAAGAGTGCGCATAGCCCGGGAAGCTGATTCGATAAGGGGGTATGCTGCATCCCCTGTTTATGGGAGAGAGCTGGTCGACTCGCAAGGAAAAGGTGAGTTGTTCGATCTGTTATCTTGGCTTCGCACAGGAGGGTAATGAGCTAACCATCTTGGGTCATTACGCCTGTCCGACGTAGTGCGGCAGCCGCCGCACGAAGACGGATCCAGAATACGCATGTGCATAAAGGGCTGACTGATAGAGTAAATCCCCATTGATCGATCTGGATTGCTTCGCTGCGCTCGCAATGACAAATTGAGAGTCTTGTTGTGTATTATGTTTACATCTTAGCGAGCAAGAAAAACGGCAC
>JBCBYL010000142.1:0-5511 GCA_039815855.1 Verrucomicrobiota bacterium | reverse complement strand
CTTATCTCGATGAACATTCCTAAGCTACCGCTCTGTGCTCCGAAAAAATGCATCCAGATCGCAAACAGGACCGAGAAGAGCGCGATGATGGCAGCATGTTTACGTTCAATCGGTTTTCGTTCAGACCGGCGCATCTCCCTCCATTCACGGACCGTACTCCGAACCCATTTCCCTACAGAGTAGTTGTCCGCAAAATCACTCATTCCTCTACAGCGACCTCGTCTAATGAGCGTTGGTTTCTAGTCACTAAGAAAGCAATAAGCGAAAACAATAGCAATACGATGCCCAATATCCCGACGGGAATGCCAATCAGGGTCGTAATCAGGGCGCTTGAGATCTCAGAGGAAAGGGCCTCGGCGTCTGTCGCTCCTGACTCAGATACAGATATCTCCTGAAATGCCCCCACCATCGCGAGCACAGTTCCCAACAGCCCAATAGCTGGCCCTCCAATAAAAAGGATACTGCCTGCAATAAGTGGCCACTTAACAATAGATTTCATATTGAGATTGAAACACCGTCAGTAGCTCACGGAGTAGAGGCGACGGAACTGTTCGGTGTGTTAACCTTTCGTAAGTAGATGAGTAGTCCGCCGATAGTAATCCATAGAATCATACGGCCTACTGAGAAACAATAATCACTGATAGAATCTGCGCTAACCGCAAAGTAATTCAGTGCAAGAAATGCCTGATAGATGATGCACACCAACGTGAGCGCGAGTAAAGCTGGATGAATACTAAACCGGTTTCGGAGTGCCACTATCGCAGGAATCAAAAATGCCCCGATGAGCAGGGGGAACTCAATAAATCCGATCATTCCGTATCCTGGCACACCGCCCTGCAGAACCCACTCAGTCATGCCAAAAAGAACGTGGGCTCCATAAGCTACGCCTGCCCCACATGCAATTAGAAATATTCTCTCTTTCATTTCACATCTTCCGGCTGAAAGAGAACGAAGTCGGGGTTCCACCTCGGCTGGGGGCCTAGTCCGGGAGGATCCTGAGGCGTAAGCATCGGATCTGAAAAACGTTCTGCTAGATCCATCTCATTCGACTGAAAGTGAGTAAACACAAAATAGGATATGCCGAGGAGTATCAAGGCAATTAGTGTGCTGTAGGTAAGTCTTTTCATTCTGTTCTAACGTTAATCGACAATCACGACTGGAAGGAGTTGAAGAAACGTTCTTGTTAGCTGTTATTTGTATGCCGTATCTATAGCTTTGTCGATAATCTCTTTGGGGGTTACGACAGGGGATAGGTCTTCTCCTAACATATGGCCTATGGCGTCTAATGACTCATAATCGAAAGGATCTGGAATGTGAACACGCATACCGAATTTCGTCCGCGATACTGGAATTGAATGGTAGCGACGAGCCAGTGTTTCTGGAAATAGGGAGAGTAGTTTGGGGTCGGGCTTTGGTATATTCCGAGAGTAATCAAATCCACAATCCATTGCCATCGCGCGCAATTTGTCGTCTGAGTCATCACCAAAAGAATCTGGTGCGGTAGTAATCATTTTCTTATGCCGAACGTTGGCGGTGAGGCAGGAACGAGCGCAGAGAGAATTGCCTCTACCGGACTTGTTCGGTCTCTTTAGTATTTATGTAAATTAGGGATAGCCCCGAGAAAAAAGTAATCAATAAAAAGGCGTATAGAAAGTAGTCGTGTTCGTAAGCATAACCCACACCTCCATGAGGGTGCTGTTTCTGTAGCTCCGCCATTTGAGCTTCAATTTCTCCTATCGTGGATCTTCGCTCAAACAAAGTATACAAGGAGTAGTTTAGAGTCAGAATTGAGATAAGCATACCTATACCTCTGTTGATAGTTTTCTGATTCATAAATATTTCCTACCGAACGTTACCGATGAACTGCGAGCGTTCAGCGAGTTGGTTCAATGGGCTGTTCAACTTGTTTCTCTTTTTTTGCGATCGAAAGGCGCTCTGCTATCCATATCTTTATTAGTGACTGCCGGGGAACGCCCAGACGATCAGCCTCGTGGTCGAGTCGTGAAACCATCCAATCCGGAAAATCAACATTGACCCGCTTTGCGGCGTGGCCGGGGCGCACACCTTTCGATAAATCAAGATATGGCAGGATGTCTTCCTTTCCTTCTTCAAAAATACGGTCGAATTCCTCAGCATTCATATATCTCTACCTCGTTCTTTCTTGCTCGCCGCACCGAAATGAGACGGACTCTTTCTTCTCTGAGGGTGAATATAGCCACCCATATTTTTTTACGGATACTGCCAATTAAGGCGTATCGGTCCTCAACGTCACTTCGCCCTGGAAAAATAATCCTGTCTTCGTCTTCCCAGAGGAGTTGCGCTTCATCGAAACCAATCCCATGTTTCTTCAGGTTAGCCATACTCTTCTTGGAATCGTATTCAAACTCCACGGTATAAAAAATATACCTAAAATGGACGCCTGGGCAATGCTTTTATGTCGAACGTCGCGCATGAGCCACGGCTGGAACGCGTTGTGCAACCAGGACATAGGTAACGTTTTAGTTAATCGAGGATGACTTCGAATTTGTAGAAAACCTTGTTGGATGTGGGGGGAGTATCGCTGATGAAGGCAAGGGGGTCGGTCTCGCTGTTTTCAGTGATTTCGTGAAAGACGCCAACACCGGTGCTGATGGTGCTCGCCGGGCCGTCGAAGTTAAAGATGTTGATGAAGCTGCCGGGTTGGAGGTCGGTGGTCGACCGTGTTAATGACCAGATAACGTAGGGGTAGGCATCCGGGTTAATTCCAAAAGTGAAAATGTTGCCAGTCTCGTCAAAGAGGAAGCTAAACTCGCGTCCGATACTGGTCAATGCGCCTGTCGCCCATTCCTCTCCCCAGCCGACACGATTACGATCGGGATCCACCTCCCAGACAGTAAGCAAGATGGATGGGAAATCACTTGTGCTCTGGAGTTCATAGGCGCCAAGGTCAGGAGCACTGCCAGCAAAGCGAGCGCTGCCACGGGCGTCGGTCCCGCTCTGGAGAATAGATGCGGCACCGTCGATTGCCTGGCTTCCAGGGGTTGGAACCATAGTCAAGGTTCCTCCCCCATTATCGGCAAGTGGGGTAAGTATAAGGTCCTCGTCAACGATAAGTCCCGGGGTGGAAAGTGATAAACTGGAAGAGGTCAGATCAGAAAGGATATTGTTTCCTTTAGCGATGACGTCATCGGCCTGGGCAAGTACGATATCAGTCGTGCCGGTGTTGGCCCCGGAGGTGTTTCCTGCAATGATGCTGTCTACGATGAGAATAGAATTTCCCTGGCGGTTGAAGATTCCACCTCCAAAATCAGAACATGTATTGCCATAGATGGTGGATTCACGAATGACCAGGTCTTCCCGGGTTTCGATGGCTCCACCTTCGCTACTCGCAAAATTTCCTGTGAGGGTGGAACGGATGAGTTCGAGGTAGCCGGAGCGACTGATGATGGCTCCACCATCTCCGAAGCTTGCAGCGGTGGAGTTATTATAGAGGGATGAGCGGATTATCGTGAAGCTCCCACCATCCTGAAAAACGGCGCCTCCGTCAGAATTAAATCCATCGGTGAGATTCAGGCCGTCGATGACTGCGGTGCCTCCTTGGACGTTAAAAATTTCGGTCTGATTATTTCCGGAAATGATAAGCGGGTCGGTCAGGTTGGAGGCATCGATGAAGAGGTCTTTATTTATGGGGAGAGGCGATGCTCCCAAGGTGATGGTGGAATTTGCCATTGAAGAAGTAAAGGTGATGACATCGCCACTGGAAGAATAGTTGATCGCCTCCCGTAAAGAGGTTCCGGTTCCATTCGAGCTGTTGGCATCTCCATCGTCCTCATCGACAGAGGTATTGACAAAGTAACTGCTACCGGCCTCCACGGCACCAATTTCCTGAAAAGGTGTTTGTCCTGAGAAAGCTTCTACCAGGCGAGGGAATCCACGCTGGTCGGTAGAGGCGGTGCCGGGGGTTCCGGCACCGCCCATGATGGCTGAGTCGATTGGGCGCTGCGGGTGCATGGTCAGGGCGCCCCCGCCATAGTTGGCCAAAGGTGCTAGAAGGGGGTCCTTGGGAAAGCTGCTCGTGCCTATAGTGAAGGCAGTTGAAGGGAATTCGGTTTCGACAGACTCATTGCTGCCGATGAAGTTATTTACGCCTGAGATCGTTCCGCTGGTTTTAGAGATATCTGCCGCGTTGGAGGTCACGGTATTACCTGCGACAATGGTCCGGTTCAAGGAGACGACCGCTGGGCTTTCTAAATAGATTCCGCCGCCCCCTGATCCTCCCTGATTACCACTAATGGTGCAGCTTTCAATGCTGAGGGTTCCCTCCACAATGACAATTCCGCCTGTGAGGAAGCCGGTGCTCACGTAGTTATCGGCAATGGTGCAGCGATCTAGTGTAACATCCGAATCTATTCCTTGAACCCAAATAGCTCCTGCATCCGCAGCCGTGGAGCGGGCAATAGTGCAGCGAGTCAGGCTGAGATCAGTGTCATCCAGGTAGAAGGCGCCCCCCACACTGAAATTCGTCGAGCTCTTGCTCGCATCTCCATTAACGAAATTAATCGAGTTAGCCCGGAAAAGGATGAATTGAGCGGCGCCACTGCGATTGAAGAGCCGTGATTGGTGGCACCCATCGATGGTGACGAACGTGTCCAGGTCTGAGCCGTCCAGAGTGAGAGGACGGAATGAACTGATCTCACCCAACTCCAGGGGGAAGGTTTCACCGCTGAGAGAGCTGTCGAAGGTGATTAGTTCTCCGACTTCAGCGTAGGTGACGGCTTCGCGAAGTGAAACGCCATTTCCTGAAATGTCGGCGGAGCCATCGTCCTCGTCCACCGTGGTGGTCACAACATTGCCCAACTCCTCCCAGCTGGTGGTGACTACGACATTGTCGAAATCGGCCGCATCAACGCTGCCAAAGGCATAGAGCCTGATGGAGGTGCTCCAGTTGGTGCCGTTATAGGTTCGGCTCACCGTAGGTGTTCCTTCCGGGGCATTGAGGTCAGGGTCGACCCAAAGAGCAATGGTGTTACCCGGGAAGTCAAGCTTTGCAACGAGGGTGTAGGTGGTATTGGCTTGGATAGTGGTGCTAGAAAAGGAAGTGGCCACCCCTAATTCAGAGACCATGAAATTATTACTGGAAATGGTTTTACCGAATGCAATCCGTTCAGCTCCAAAGTCTTCGCTGATCATTCCAAATTCACTGGGTATGGAATTCCCGATATGGACCGTGACTCGGAAATAGACCTGACTAAAGTTATTAACGTCGTTAATTGCACCTTCGCCTTCATTCAAGCCGTTGAATTCCCTCTCCGCCTGTTGGTTGCTGAGGGAAAGCCTCTGGTCGCTGACTTGGGGTGTGCTAAAAGCTGAAGAGTCCCAATTGGAAGGAGTGCCCGAGAATCCTGTGTCTGGGGGTTCATTATCATATTGCCAATGCGTTCCTCCATTCTGCCCTACTACGGAGCCATTGTCGTATTCAAACGTTTCCACCCCGATGATTACCGCGCGTGCAGAGCTTAGAGGCAGGAGAGT
>JBCBYL010000188.1:0-3133 GCA_039815855.1 Verrucomicrobiota bacterium | reverse complement strand
CCACCGGATTGTCTTCGGGTGAAATGATGGGTTCGTTCTTTTCGTGCGGGCTACTGCGATTCGCATAGACAGCAACCCCATAGTCATGCATCTGCCAGCAAGAAGGAACCGGAAGTGTATCCCAGGAAGAGTCATTGTAATCCGATTTGAAAAAATCCACTGGCCGCTCGGCGGGTTTCTTGACCCAATGAAATTTCCAGTCCCCATTGAGAAGCTGAATCCAGGGTGAACTATTACGGTCGAACTTCGTGGCTAATTCTCTGCTCGGAAAGGGGGTCAGAGTCGCATGAGGCTTTTCCGTGTTGATATGAAGCACCTCAGGATCATTCCACTCCGGGACATCTGCTTCAGACTCGTTTCCTAATGCCGCCAGAAGCGGGTGAGTGGTCATCGGGATCGCTGCCCCAACTGGAATCATTCCAATGAATTTACGTCTTTTCATAATGATCATCCTTTAAGTTGAAGGATGACAAAAAGATAGTCTCAAGTCATCAGCCACGCCATACAAATATCGAAACTTGAACTTAGCAACTCAGAGGTTATGCCTATAGTGTCCTATGATGAGATTACTTAGTCTGTTATCATTCCTTGTCCTCAGCTTCGTTGGCTGTTCCTCTGGAAAGGCGGAGGAAAGCAATTCCCCGAACATCATCCTCTTTCTCGTCGATGACATGGGGCTCATGGACACATCCGTGCCGATGCTCACGGATGAATCGGGCCAACCGGAAGCCCATCCGCTCAACCAGTTCTATCGCACACCGAATATGGCCCGGCTCGCTAAGAAAGGCATCCGCTTCTCGACCTTCTACGCCCAGTCGGTCTGCTCACCGTCTCGCACATCCATCCTCACCGGGCAAAATGCCACCCGCCATCGCACCACCCAGTGGATACGGCCAAGTGGGAATAACCGTGGAAAGCACGGCCCCACCGACTGGAACTGGACCGGCTTAAAACCAACAGATGTCACCTTACAGGGGATGTTAAAGAAAAATGGGTACCGGACCATCCACGTCGGTAAAGCGCACCTTGGCCCGGATAAACATCCCGGCAGCGATCCCCTCAACCTCGGTTTTGAAGTTAACATTGGAGGAACTTCCCAAGGTTCTCCTGGCAGCTACCTTGCTACAAATAACTACCAGAGCGCTAAGCGCCCTGAGTACGCTGTGCCCCACTTGGAGGAATATCACGGAAGCGACACCTTTCTGACCGAAGCTCTCACCCTCGAAGCGATCAAAGAAGTCAAAAAGGCAGTCAACGATGAAAAGCACTTCTTTCTGCACATGTCTCACTACGCCCTCCACACCCCCTGGGTGAACGACCCGCGTTTTGCTGCGAATTATGCGGAGAGTGAGATGCCCAGTGCGGTGAAACAGTTCGCCACCTTGGTCGAAGGAATGGACAAGTCCCTCGGTGATCTCATGGACACTATTGAAGAACTCGGCATTGCTGAGAATACACTGATCCTCTTCCTCGGTGATAATGGCTCAGATGCCCGTATAGGAAATGCTCATGGAATCGGGAGCTCGGCCCCACTGCGCGGTAAAAAAGCAACCCATTACGAAGGAGGGACACGCATTCCCTTCATCACCTCCTGGGCCATGCCCAACTCAGAGAACCCCTTCCAGAAAAGACTACCTATTGCTCAGAACGCGGTTCAATCCCAGACCGGAACAATCATGGACCTCTTTCCAACCATTCTCAATTTAACCCAAATTGAAAATCCCGATGGTCACATCACCGATGGCATCGACCTCGCGCCTCTGCTGACAGGAAAGCCTGACCCGTCGCGTGAAGAGAACTTCCTCATGCACTTCCCGCACGATCACCGGTCAAAATACTTTACTTCCCTCCGCCACGGAGATTGGAAAGTCATCTATCATTATTTACCCGAGATCAAAGGAGCTCATCCGGAGCGCTACGAATTGTTCAACCTCAGGAATGACCCCAGTGAGTCGAACAACCTGGCCAAGGAAAATTCGGAAAAACTCTCTTCCATGATGGAACGGATGATCCAGCAGCTCGAAGATGAAGGCGCCCTCTACTGTGAAATGGAGGGGCAGCCGGTAAAGCCGCAAATGCCTTGACCCTAGCCCCGATACAGTTTTTCCCATCAAAATAGTGTCTAACCCAACAATCAAAGTGTTATTATCTCATATGTTCAAAATTCTCCGTCCCTCACCGAGAGGGCTACTCATGGTTTTATTCACCGTTGCGCTAACCACCACAGGTCTAGCTGACCCCTACAAGTCGATCAATGACCCGCGAATGGACTGGTACAAGGCGGCCAAATTCGGACTCATGATCCACTGGGGACCCTACGCCGTGACCGAAGGATACTGGTCAGAAGAGAATGGCTCTTATGACTCCTGGAAAAATGCGGATCCAGCTGATTTAAAATCATTCCCCGGCTATGCAGAACAAATCATGAAGAACGCCCAGATTCCACGGGAGGAGTACAAAAAAATCGCGAATGATTTCAATTGGTCTAAGTGGAATGCTCAGGACATCATCGACCTCTGCTACGCGACCGGCCAACGCTATATCGTGATCACGGCAAAGCATCACGACGGCTTCGCCATGTATGACTCCGCAGTTGACCCCTTCAATATTCTCGATGCGACACCCTACGGTCGCGAATCAGGCAGGGACCCACTCAAGGAACTGGCCGAAGCTTGTCATGCGACCAAGGACAAGGGCCCGTGGGAGATTAAAATGTGTTTCTATTACTCCCACTGCATCGACTGGATGGAAGACGGCGGGAATACCCACAATTATAAACATGCCTCCGGCGTCGATGCCGCCAATTTCCAGGAATATTTCGACAGAAAGCTTTTCCCCCAGGTCGAGGAACTCATGACTCAATACGGAGAAGTCGGATTGATCTGGTATGACGTTCCACGCGTCCCCTTCAGTGATGAGCAGGCGAAAAAGCTCGTAGAAATGATGCGCAAGCATCAACCCAATACACTCGTCAATGGCCGGCTGGGTAAAGAACAGTTCGTTGACTACCTCGTTTCCGGTGACAATGGCGCTGCTGGCGTGCCTACGGATTATTACTGGGAAACCCCCGCTTCGATCAATCATACCTACGGCTACGGGAGAGCCGACCAGGATTGGAAAACCTGGCAGGAAT
>JBCBYL010000235.1:0-1836 GCA_039815855.1 Verrucomicrobiota bacterium | reverse complement strand
CTTCATGAAAACAGTAATCAGGTATATGAAGCTCTCGAATTAGACGCTGCTTTTGAAGCGCTGCAAAGCTATCCAAGTCTGACGCAGTGGATGAGTTGGCGGTTAACACATGAATGCGATCATAGACAGAACCTTCCAAGAGCTCCTCAACGAGCTTCTCATCAGCACCAAGGGCCAGTACAGCGGCGCGCTCACCAGATGTGCCTCCTTTGCCCGGAGTAAATCTGATTGGAAAGAATCCTCCCTGAATTCCCTGGTCAATTCTCGCATTCCCGTTAACATGCGAATAAATACCTTCACAGTACCCCCAGATCGTGCGAGGAAAACTGCTTTGACGTAACAACATACGGTACATTGTTTGAGTTACGGCTTTTGGAATTGAAGTGTAGTCAACAAAGCACGTTAAAATACGGTCGTCCAAAGAGATTTCTGCGACCAAACTTGTAAGGCCTGCCTCCCATTGGGTTCGATCTAAGGAGCTACCGAGTGAGTACTCATTCACCTCTTCTGAGCTGCTACGCATCTTCTCCTTAAAACTCTCTAATTCGGTGACACTCAGGTTATCATCAGAGAAACGAAGCAAGATTGATTTTCGAGATCTTACCTTTTGAGTTTCAATTATAGAAAAAGATCGCGGCTCCCAACCAGCAAGGAATACAGCAACATCAGCTTCAAGCTCTTCAAGATCCTCCAGCTTCGTCTTGATTTCGGTGAACTCGTATCCTCCAAAGATCATTTCTCAAGCCTAAATTTCAAAAGATCTTTGACGAGCATCTCTACCAGTGAGTCCATCATAGATGGACTGTGCCCATTCCCTCGGACTGATAGGTTCTACTTGCAAAAGCAGGCGGAGCAGTAACTTTGGATCGAGACGCACTCGCTCGTACGCCCCTCTCGGTGAACACTCAAGTGCGGGCGCGAGCCTTCTGTGAAGCCTGAACGCGATTTCCGTTTTCTCTTGGTCCTCGTCAGAGTTTACGATTCTCAAAAACCCATCTCTCTCGATGCGGCGAACTATGCCTGAAAACCCCGGAAGTTGGTGACCTGCAGCCAACCTGTCAAACTGCTCATAGTCCACCACGAACACTCCTCGCTCCGGCGTGCGCACGGCCTCTCCTCGCGTCAGCGAATGATGCATCTTTCTTTGAAGCTCGCCTAATCCTTGCAGAAGATAGTAGTTCGGCTCGTCAGTGGTATTCTCCATAGCCTTGATGGTCTGAAGGGAACTCTGAGAGACTGCCCTCAAACATTCGTTTTGAAACGCTATCGAAAATTTCTCCTTTGGGCTCAAGAACCTTCGACACTGATTTGCTATTGTCCCAGAGTTTTGCTCTCGATTGTCACCAGAATGCACTCGACGATCAAAAAATTCAGCCATCACATCTAGAAAATCACGAATGTTGCCGTCACTTGACCACAGCACAAACCTATCGCCAGCATACACTGGTCGCCGCCCTGCAAGAAGGCATGCAACTACATACGCCGCACCCTCCTTGCGATGGAATTCTTTGCGCAACCGAATCTGATCATTGTGGGTTACATATTTAAATATGTCCCACTTGAGCAAAGAGATTATAGTGTGTTCGACGTAAGGCATTTTACTTTCAGTGATACTAAACGAATCATGACTCTTGCTCGCAATCACACTCCTCATTCTGCGCTTTGTTGCGCCAACTTCAGATCGAAAGTCCTGCACCGTCGCCCGTTGATATCGAGCAATGGCCTCTTCAACAAGAGAATTGTAACTATACGCGCCGCACTTTTTGAGGGAAAATCGAGCCTCTTCTTGACGTGTGCTCTTTGAGTTTTCTGAAATGAAGTTATTAAGCCGAAGCG
>JBCBYL010000124.1:0-6692 GCA_039815855.1 Verrucomicrobiota bacterium | reverse complement strand
TTTTCTTCAGCCTCCATCACATCTTTCTGAGCTGAATGGGTAAGATCAGTTAACTCATGAATGCGACGCTGATTAAATTCGATGGTCTGTTCCGCCTTCTCCTTTTCTGTTTCCAGACGAGTCGTCTCCCGTTCCAGCTCCTGCCGCTTTTGTCGTCCCGTCTCTAATTGTTTCTGCATCAACTGGAGTTGCTCTTCCTGTGATTCCAATGCTCCCTGCAATTCATTGAATTCCATTTGCAACGCCTGGTGACGTGCCTGGCTGGACACTCGCTGCTCTTCGAGAGCAGTGTAGTCGCGTGCTGCTAAATGGGTATCGAGCAGCTTCAATCGATCAAAAAGCTCCTGATAGCGCTTCGCTTTATTCGCTTGCCGGTGGAGTGAACCGATCTGCCGATTGACTTCTTTGATGATGTCAGAAACGCGGATGAGGTTAGACTCCGTTGCCTCCAGTTTACGGAGTGCTTCTTTTTTCTGGGTTTTGAACTTGGTAATTCCTGCCGCTTCTTCAAAGACAGCTCTTCTTTCTTCCGGCTTGGAACTGAGAATTTTATCGATCTTCCCTTGCTCCATAATGGAATAAGCTGATCGCCCAATCCCTGTGTCCATAAAGAGGCGATGAATGTCTCTCAGCCGACAAGGTGTCTTATTAATCTCATATTCTCCATGTCCATCCCGATAGATCCTCCTCGCTACCCTGACTTCATGGTATTCCGTTCCCAAAGCATCTTCACACTCGGCAAAGGTCAGTGCAACTTCTGCCATCCCAATCGGTTTACGGGTATCCGTTCCAGAAAAGATGACATCCTGCATGCTGCCACCCCGGAGTGCCTTTGCAGACTGTTCTCCTAAAACCCAACGTATGGCGTCGAGAACATTGCTTTTCCCGCAACCATTGGGGCCGACGACACAGGTCACACCCCGGTGGAAATCAACACGCACTGGATCGGCAAATGATTTAAAGCCGACCACTTCTAAACACTTCAGATACATCCGAGTAGTACACAGAGTTACATCCTGATGACAAGTAAAACACTACAGGTTGTGTTCATAGATCCTAAAAAGCACAATATTTGGTGTTTTTACTGAAAAGTGCTCATTATGTTCTGTATTTGAAACAAGCTTAGGAATATAACTATGCCGATGCGAATTTTAGTCACGGGCGGAGCAGGGTTCATTGGAACGCGTACCGTCAAAAAACTCATTTCTCAGAACCACGAGACCGCCATCCTCGACGATTTTAATGATTTCTATGACCCGGAGATTAAACGGGAAAACGTGAAAACATCGGGCACTAAAGTCTACGAAGCGGATCTCAGATCTCAATCTGAGGTAGAGAGGACTTTTGCAGATTTTAAGCCCGAAGCGGTCATTCACCTGGCGGCTCGAGCCGGGGTCAGACCATCATTAAATCAACCTGGTCTTTATATTGATACCAATGTCACTGGCACCCTGCACATTCTCGAAGCGATGAAAACTCATGAGGTTGAACGGCTAGTCTTTGCCTCATCGAGCTCGGTCTATGGTTGCAACGAAAAGGTCCCTTTTGCTGAGTCCGACCCCATATTAAAAACCATTTCACCTTATGCGGCTACCAAAGTAGCTGGTGAGCACCTCTGTTCTGTCTATAGCCATCTCCATGATTTACGAATCGTCTCCTTACGTTTCTTTACCGTATATGGACCTGCTCAACGACCGGACTTAGCGATTCATAAATTCGCGCGCCTAATGACAGAAGGAATCGAAATTCCTCGCTTTGGGGATGGCAGCACCCGCCGCGATTACACTTACATTGATGACATTGTCGATGGCGTGGAAAAGGCACTCTCCTACGCAGGCCCCAATCGTCACGAAGTCTTTAATTTAGGAGAAAGCGACACCGTCGAATTGCGTGAACTGATCTCTCTCCTTGAAAAACACTTAGGGGTCGAAGCGAAGATCAAATCACTTCCTTCCCAACCCGGAGATGTCCCTCTTACCTATGCGGATATCACCAAGGCAAAGTCTCTACTAGGATACCTGCCGCAGACCAAAATCGATGAAGGTATCGAAAAATTCGTCGAATGGTTTCGGGATTACTACTCTAAGCAATGAGTTTAGAGCTAAGCAAAACAGCCAAACTGCTGAGAAAACTGATCCAAATTCCCAGTGTCAGTCCCGATGACAATCCAGGGACAGATCAAGTTGGCGAAGAGCAATTAGGTGAATTTCTCTGCGCATACTTCAGAAAGCTGGGTGCTACGGTGAAGCTGACAGAGGTGACCAAAGGCAGACCCAATTTTCATGCCATCTTCCCCTCCTCAGGCAAACCCCGGCTGAAGGTCCTTTTTGTCCCTCACCTCGACACGGTCAGTGTTGCCGATATGACCATTGATCCGTTCTCAGCGGAGGTCCACGATGGCAAGATCTGGGGCCGTGGTGCCTCCGACACCAAAGGACCGATGGCCGCGATGATCACCGCCTTAGAGGAACACCTGAAAAGTAACCGGGACTCTCTCGTTGAGTGGCATTTTGCCGCAACCATGGGTGAAGAAACCGGCTGCATCGGAGCCGGGCATTTCGCCAAAACCTGTCCGCGCTATGACCTCGTTATCGCCGGAGAACCAACCCAAAACAAGATCGTCCATGCTCATAAAGGATGCCTCTGGCTGGAAATCACTGCCAAAGGCAAATCACGCCACGCCTCGATTGCCTCTATCGAAGACAATGCGGCCTTCACTCTCAGCCCTCTTCTGGCTTACCTTCAGGGAGAAGCCCAAGCATGGCTCAAACCATTCGAACATCCTGTTCTGGGCTCCCCTTCCCTTCAGGTCACCCGTCTCCAGGCGGGAACGAAAACGAATATCTCACCTGCATCGGCAAGTCTAATCATCGATATGCGAACTGTTCCAGGTCTGGACAGCCGTCTCTTTCTCAAAGAGCTGAAAAAGCAACCGTTCTGGAACAACCAGTTAAAACACCAAATTCTGGTCGAAGCTCGGGCTCTGAATACCGACCCAACTCATAAAATAGTTCAAGGTATTCTGCCGGCAACAAAGGGCCTCGACATCGCACCCTGGTTCTGTGACGCATCTGTTTTCGCCCAGAGAGGGATACCGTCCATCGCCCTTGGTCCTGGCAGCATCAAGCAAGCTCACACCAAGGATGAATTCATTTCCCTGGCTGAACTCAATCGTGGTAACCAAACCTACCTCCGCGTCATGAAGCGCTTGCAGGCTCAGTCGAAAGAGTAAGCTGGTCTCCGATAGATAGCCTGGTTTCTCTTGCTTTACCGGCCGACAATTCAAATGCGGCATGCGCACCTTTGACTAGCGGAGTCACTCTCCATGGCCGTATCGAGTCATCAATACGGAGAATCCTCATTGATTGATCAACAAAGAGAACATCAATAGGAAACTTCATGAAAAACATATGAATGCTGTTGCAAGGACAAAGATAGATTCCTTCGTCTGGGGAGAGTTGCTTCCTTCCTAAGAGGCCTTTCATCCGGAACCAGGGACCTCGGCAGTAACGGATACGCTTAGCAAGCATGATGCCCCCAGGTCCCTGCAGGCAATAAATACCTGATTTCATGACTTGGGAGCTTTCATGCAAAGTGCAGCAACTTGCGCTCTTCGGTTCACGTCAAGTTTAACAAAGATATTGGCTAAATAATTTTTTACGGTTTTTTCGCTCAAGCTCATCTCTGAGGCAATTTCCTTATTAATCAGACCATGAGCGACGTGCTCACAGACTTTAACTTCTTGTGGTGAAAGCAACTTCCAACGCTTGAGAGAAGGATCTGCATCCTCTTCAGGCTTTGCCAATTGCCTGAGCAGTGTTTCATTGGCTGAAGGGTCCATCATCAACCGGCCTGCGGCAACCTCCTTGATCGAATGCCGCAGCTGCTGGGGGTCAATCTCCTTCAATAAATAACCACTGACACCTGCCTTCGCAGCGCGCATGACAAGGGTCTCGTCACTAAAGGACGTCAGGATGATACTTCGCACGGTCGGCACCTCCTTTTTTAATCTCTCAGCCAGCTCTATCCCATCGATACCCGGTAGCCGAATATCAATCAGTGCCACCGCAGGTGGGCGATCCGTCATGAGCTTCAGCGCTTCTTCCGCAGTCCCTGCTTCGCCAATGACGTTCATCTCCTGGTCGTGAAGCAGTCGCTTCAGCCCTTCACGCACCATGGGATGGTCATCTACGATAAAAAGCTCTATCCCGGTTTTCATCTTTAGCTGGCCCAAACCAATTGGATACAAGTGCCCTCATTTGCCAGCGAGGTAATTTCAAAGTGCGCCCCTAGTCGCTCTGCTCTGGTTTTCATATTCTCAATTCCCTGACCCGGTTGGCAGTTTACTACATCGAAACCAGAACCGTCATCCTCAATACGTAGACGAACTCCCTTCTTCTCATGCTGAATCAAAATGCGAATGGAAGACGCCTGCCCGTGGCGATATGAATTCGAAGCTGATTCGCGTAGGATTGAGCTTAACTCCTTACGCGTCGAATCATTAGGATACAAACCTTCCACTTCTGAATGGACGGATAAGTTGATGGAGAATTGGGAACTTAGCTCGTTACTCAATGATAAAAGGAATTTCTCTAACGATATCGTGTCTGGTGCTAAATTTGGCATTTCGATATAGGTGCGGACTTGAGCAATTAACTGATTCACGAGTTTTCGTAGGTCGATCCATTCTCGATCCAATTCTTTTTTCGTCCCATCCCCTTCACGCATCGATTCCATTCGCAAGCCGAGCGCATAGAGTTGCTGGATAAGGTCATCGTGTAGATCACGGAGAAGAGATGCCTTCTCCTCTATACTTCGAACCAGATCCTTTTCCTTGGCTGCCAGTTTCTTTTCTGATTTCAGGCGTTGTTCAATCTCAGTCTCCAGTTTTTCTTTCTGGGCCAAAAACTCTGCTACCAATCGTGATAATGTCCCGAATTCGTCACGGCGCTGAGGAAGCTTGCCCAGAGGCCGGACATTCTCCTCCACCAGAGCTCTGAGGATCCGGTGTAAAGGCCAGGCATAAAAGAAAAGCACCATGCCAATGAGGGAGAAGGAACCGATACCCAGGAGCATTCCAATATAGCGTAGATAGTCGAGTGGACTGCTGGGATAGACCGAAGAAAAGTTGCGCGCTAAGAAATATCCAATCGTTTGACGATCAGCACCTAAGATCGGGATGGAGCGACTGGCACGCTGATAAAACGGTGCCAGGAAGGACTCACTCTCAGTGCGTTTCACCGGGAGAACGAGATCTGCATCGAAAGCAGCTTCCAGCAGTTTGATTTCATCCGAACTCACTCTCATACTCATCAGCTGTTCTCCGTACTGAGCACTTGAGCTTGCTGACCTGCTAAAGTACAGACGATTACCCTCTACGATAAAAAAGAATGATCTGGGGGGCTTCTTGCCGGTAGGAAGTCCAATTGAATTGTCATTCGTTACCTCACCAGCTGTCGATAAGGACCATTTCTGCAGGCTTTCATCCCATGACCAGCTCAACAAGTCTAGATCTGTCTCAGTTGTCCCGTTTGGGGAAAGTCGCATACTCCAGATTCGCTGCTGCGCCTTCCATCCTTGGTTGAGTCTTTCCTCGACTCTTTTATCTTCCTCAACACCTTGAATGATCCGAATGATTTCCATCTGAAAGAGAGCGAGGAGAATCACTCCATTTGCCAGTAAGAGGATCAGGATGAAGCGAAAAAAGAGTTTCATACCTGAATTAAGATACTCAAAGCTGGAAAAGGAAAGGTAGGGCCATATGCCTCTAGGCTCATAGGGCCAAAAGAAGGAAGCATGCCTCTAGCGAAATCATGATCATTCTGTTTTAATAATGACTTCAATATTAGTCCGCACCTTTGAAATCGCCTCCTTTCTCCGGATTGGAGGCGATTTTGTTTATTGAGAGAGGCGCACCGTGATCAGTGAGGCGATATCTTCAAAAGCTGCAGTCAAACTAGAAGTATCATTCCCCACATCGTAATAGACGCCTTCCGATTGACCTGCGTTATGAAAGGAAAAATTCGGATCATTAGAAATATCAGCCATACTATCCTTAGCCGCACCAGAGGGATTATTAAAAACGACCGTATAAATCGTAGCGTTTTGCTGATCACTCTGGCGCAACACATGAGCTTGAGCCCGTGCCATGAAAAAGGAATCATCCTCCTGATTCCCCGTATTGACGTTCAACCATGCGTTATCATGAAAAGACCAGAATTTACGAATTCTCCAATCCGCGCTTTCTGAGGTGATCAACGTTCTCTCGTCTACAGGAGTGGGAGTATTAGCATTTAAATTACTATTAGCACCCGATGGATGAGGGCTTAAAATGCCATGCACAAGACCTGAATTATTTCGCCCAGTGTGATCCTGGACACCTCCTGCGCTGGGGCGATTGATATAACCATCCTCATCATCACCAGCGGCAATTCCATCATCTGAATTATGATCTGCAAAGCCCGCAATGGAGTAGGTTGGGTAATAGTCTTGGATGCGCACGGTATTGACATGCCAGCCCGTTTTCCTGCTACCGGAGTCTCGATCATATATGTGAGGATTATTCGTGCTCGAAGGAGCATAAGATCCCGTAACGCGCCTTCTCACATAACTCCCATAGTGGTTGGCATAGATCCCACAAGTAGGAAAGTAATTGAGACGGGCATTGGTATATCGGGTATCGTCATTTAAAT
>JBCBYL010000232.1:0-1964 GCA_039815855.1 Verrucomicrobiota bacterium | reverse complement strand
GTATTATCCAAGACGATGAGCGCATCGGAGTTGTGCAGACTCTTAACGCTGCCGGCTGGACTTATGTCGCCGCTTTCGTGAGTAGTTTGATGACTTTGCTCTACTACGTGTTGGCCTACACCAGCAGCCGCGACTAAGCGCGAACGCAGTTTTTCCCTAAAAAATCCATGTCTAAAACCGCAGTTTTCCATAACGGAGCTGCGGTTTTTTCGTAGCCATCCGATCTTCTTAGTATTAACCCGCACATAAACTAGACAACAATCAAGGAGTATGCTTGTATTTATAAATGGAATACAGAGACGCTCGCAAACTTACAAAAGAAGCTAAGGAAGAAGTTCGTCGCCAGGCGGTCAAAATGCATCGCGATGGGAAAAATTATACAGAGATTGCTCAATCTCTAGAGGTTCATCGCAGCACGGTCAGCACATGGATCAATCGATACAAGAAATCAGGTTTGGAAGTTTTGAAAGCCCGCTACCAGGTTTTCGTCCGAGCTTGCGGGCTTTCAAAACTTCCAAACCTGGTAGCGGGATGCAGCTGGAGAAGCAAGAGCAGGATGAGGTGCGTAAAAGAATCGTGGAAAAGAATCCTGAGCAGTTAAAAATGCCTTTTGCCTTATGGACGCGAGAAGCTGTCGGAGGTTTAATATTTGAGCTCACCGGTAAACAGATAGATCTACGACAGGTTGGCCGCTACTTAAAGCGATGGGGCTTCACTGTTCAGCGTCCCATAAAAGAAGCCTATCAGCGCGACGAGGTGAAAGTGAAGAGATGGTTGGATGAAGATTATCCCGCGATCAAAGCCCAGGCCAAGAAGGAGGGAGCAGAGATACAGTGGCTGGACGAGTCTGGAATTAAAAGTCATGACCATAGAGGTCGCGGTTACGCCCCGAAGGGCAAAACACCGATACGCAAGCACAACCCCAATGGCGAAAAAATCAATAAGGTCAGTTCGATTACGAACCAGGGCAAGCTGCGGTTCATGTGTTATGAGGGTAGTTTTGACTACCGGATGTATCACAAATTTTTGAGCCAGTTGATCAGGGATGCCGGAGGGCAGAAGATTTATGTAATCGCCGACAATCTCCGGGTGCATCATAGCAAGGTGATCAAAAGGTGGGTCCGTCGTTATAGCGATTTGATCGAATTACATTATCTGCCCAGCTACTGCCCGGACCTTAATCCAGATGAATATCTGAATTGCGATTTGAAGACCGAATTGGCTAAACAACCGGAACGTCGCAACAAGGGGCAATGGACGAAAACGGTCGTCGCTACTCTTCAAAATTTTGCTGAGCAGCCCGAGCGCATCAAAAGCTATTTTCAGGCGGATAAAATCAAATATGCCGCTTAGTTTATGCGCGGGTTAATATGTGAAGCGCTCAAAGGTCCGCAATCGCTAACACCTGAAGAATGGAACAAGCGATATACTCAAATATTAGATGACTCGGAACAGGAGCACGTTTACATCTCCCCGCCTAAGAAAAAAGGCCGCCGCGGGCGACAGGCCAAACCTCCCGTAAACAATTTAATAGAACGCTTTAAAGCGCACATGCCTTCAATCCTCCGCTTTATCAGCGAAAAGGCTATCCCATTCACAAACAATCAAGGCGAACGCGATTTACGTATGGCCAAAGTGCAGCAAAAGATCTCCGGCACTTTCCGCACATGGCAAGGAGCCGAGAAGTTTGCTCGTATTCGCTCCTACCTATCCACTGCCCAAAAACAAAGTATATCACCGTTTCATGCCATCCAGCAAGCCCTGCTGGACAGCCCAATGTTCTCAGCGTAATCAGCTGAGAGGACCTGAGTAGTTACAAAGAACTTTCTTCGAGCATGCGCCCAGCAAGCGGCAAGACTGGTGCATTCGTTTGCAGCCACAAAGTTAAGATAGGGCTGGTAAGCATCGCTTTGCAGGATACCCGAAAAAGGCTTCAGGAATGAGATGATGGATTGCTGCTCTCG
>JBCBYL010000031.1:0-23127 GCA_039815855.1 Verrucomicrobiota bacterium | reverse complement strand
TCCTAACCCACGACCCACTCGAGGCTGGCTGATGGCTCAATTCCAAATCAATGAAGAACAAGTGACCATCTACAATGGACACCTCAAAAGTAACTATGGCGCTTTCCCGCTTTGCGTAATTCTGCAGTCGGGTTGATTCCTCTTTCGCACCATAGTTACTTTTGAGGTGTCCATTGTAGATGGTCACTTGTTCTTCATTGATTTGGAATTGAGCCATCAGCCAGCCTCGAGTGGGTCGTGGGTTAGGAAGCGGAGCAAAGTCGATTTCCCGAATGTTTTCCCACGGGTAACGACTGAGGATTCCGCATTGTTGTTGGATTTTATCTCCCATCGATGTCTTTCCTTCATTTTCTTCATAAAACCATGAGGAAGCGATTGATCGGTAACGGGGACGATTCAAGTTTTCATTGAGTCTTTTTAAGGAAGCTAAATTACGTGTTTCCTGAGTGAGAAGAATATCAGGTTTGATCTTACTGATGAGATTGGCAACTGCGGCGAGCTGCCACTGGGTTGCTTGTTCTGCACCATTTCTTTGACCGGCAGGGAACCACTCGATATTCCAGGTGCAGATCCGAATGAAATTTTCATGGTAGGGCTCAGTCCGTGATTCTTGATCGAGTAGGACAAGAGGCTTTTCGATCCTTGGTTCCTCCCTGGCAAAGGAGATGACCGGTAAAATGGAAATAAGAAAGAGGAGAGTAATTTTATTCATGCTGCAAAAGGCCATATTCTGGGAATCAACAGTGTTGCTGTGATCCAGAAGATGATGCTGAGGGGAATACCTACTTTGACATAATCCGTAAAGCGGTAACCACCTGCACCATAAACCATCGTGTTGGTCTGGTATCCGATCGGAGTGATAAAAGCAGCTGAGGCGGCGAGCATTGTAGCCACGGCAAAGGGCATTGGGTCTACCCCCAAGTTGATGGCGCAGTTTAAGGAGACGGGGGCCATCACCACCGCAGTTGCGTTATTAGAAAGCACTTCGGTCAGGAGGTTGGTCAACAGGTAGCAAAGAGCGAGCGCGACAAAGGGAAGGATTTCCGGCTCCACCATGAGCTGGACGATATTGATCATCGACTCCGCTAGCCAAGCCGCAGTCTGGGTTTCTTCCATGGCCTTTCCGACACTGAGCATGCCGTAGATGAGGAAGAGAATGCTCCAGTCGATGGTGTGGTAGGCCTCCTCTGGCTTAAGGCACTTCATTAAGGCAACAAAAACACATGCCATAATCGCAGAAGCGACAATGGGAACAGAAGTAAAGGTGGCCAAGGCAACGGCACAGCTAATCCCGAGAATGGCCCAGATGGATTTCTTCTGATCTGCCTGAGGAGTCTTCTGATCTTCGAGGAACATAAAATCTCCCTGGTGGCGGAGGTCATCATAGAACTGTTTAGGGCCCAGCATGAGCAGTGTATCTCCGAACTGGAGTGGGCTGTTTTCAAAGCCGGAGGAGACATTGGCACCTTTCCGGTGCAGTGCGAGGACGAGCATGCCGTAAGTCTGCCGAAAATTGATTCCTTTAATGGTCTGATTAATCAAATGTGAATGGGGAGAAACCACTCCTTCAAAGATAGAGCCTTCAATGGTCGAGAGGTTTTCAATCCCGAATTGGTTCGTGATTGTGTTCGGTAGAGTCGGCGACTTGGAAGCTTCCGTTGTCAGGAGGTTCTTACTGGTAACCGAAATCATGATCCGGTCGAAAGGCTCAATCGTGATATCAGCCAGGCTGCGCATTAAGCGGCTTCCTCCCCGCCGGACTTCAATGACTTTGAATTCGGTTGAGCGCTGAAAGAGTTCTGTTTCGGTCAGGACTTTTCCTACTAAAGGGGAATCCGGTCGAACCAAAGTATGACAGAAATAATGGCTCCGCTCATTCTGATTGAGCATCGCGGTGATATTTTGCCTTTCCGGGATGAGCCATGGAGAAACGATCGTCAGGTATACCACACCAATAATGAGCAGCGGTAATCCGATCGCTGCCAGGTCGAACATGCCCATCGGTTCGAGTCCGTAATCATTCATGACTCCGCTCACGATTAAGTTAGTGGACGTTCCGATGAGGGTGCAGCACCCCCCCATGATGGAGGCATAAGAAAGCGGAATCAGAAGTTTTGAGGCTGGAATTTCCCGGCTGCGTGCCAGCCCGAGCAGCACGGGCATAAAAATAGCCACGATGGGGGTATTATTTACGAAGGCAGAACTGACGGCCACAATACTGGCTGTCACGAAAAGCACGCTGCGTAAGGAAGATCCAGCATGCCTCGAAAGAAAGTGACCTATGATTCCTATGACGCCGGTTTTCTGGAGGGCATGACTTAGGATGAACATAGCGCCCACGGTCAGAGGAGCAGGGTTGCTGAAAACGGAGAGAGCTTCCGGGACTTCAAGGATTCCACTGACCATAAGGGCACAGAGCGCACCCATAGCTACCATCTCCGGTGAAACGACTTCTCGAATCAGGAGGAAAATGCAGATTGCGACCAGCACGAGCATCATGCCCATGGCTGGGGTAAAGGCGATCGCCAGTATCATTGTCAGATAGCTTATCGACTGAGGTCTTCAGGAGCAAGGATCAGATCACTTCACTTTCACTCTGCTCAGAGATGCAATGATATGTGATGAATGACCCACCCCAGATTATTTCGAGGGAGAGAATCGACGGTAGTAATTTGTCGCGACGTAGTGCGGCAGCTGTCGCACGAAGGCGGATCCACAACTCGTATGGGCTTAGAGCTTCAATAAGGGACGGAGTATACTCCGTCCCTTATTGAAGTGGTGCGAGCTCATAGCTTAACCCGCTGAATCATCCCAGTGGTCAGGATTGCCGAAGAAATGATCCAGTGCTTCTGCGACGCCCCGGTCCGCCGGCAGCTTGGCTACATAGCCCCCCATTTCTTGAACATGATTAAGGACCCGCTGGTCTGAATTCGAAGGACAAGCCACCGCGTGTGCATACGTTGTGTCGAGCATGGCGATGTCATTATGATGGTCGCCAACAGCAAAGCACTGTTCGGCTGACATACCTTCCTCAGCAGTGATCATTCCCAGGCAACTTCCTTTATGATAATCGACGTGAGCAAAACGAAAGTAGATTGAGTTGCGGACGGTGTGCATTTCCGGAAATTTATCGAGGAGTGGGGCGAGGATCGTTTCGACTTCGTCCGCCTGGGGCTCGTCCGCAGCGATGATTCCCAGGGGTGAGCCGGTATCGACGACGGTTTGAAGATTTTCAAAGCGCGCGAGTTTTTCTCGAGTCTCCTCGAAATCATCTCGCGCTCTGGTAAAAAGATCGGCATGAATTTGCTGGCATGAATGATTCCAAGCCTGAAGGGACTTTGTCTGCTCATCTTCCACTCGGTGAATCTCGCGCTCGACGAGGACGACCCAGTCCGGCCAGAGGTCGATCTGATTGCTTTCTAACTCTTCTCTGAGGCTGGTCCAGTCTCTTCCCGTGTTGATGACCCAGATGATTTTACGTTTCTGACGAGCACGCCGAAGCCAATCCAGAAAAGCACCAGCGAGTGGCACATCATGATCGTGATCATAGATGGTTCCATCAAAGTCTGTTGAGAGGAGGAGCGGCTGCATCCTGATCAAGATGGGTCATGTCATTGGCTTGGCAATGACGAACATTTGGCATGAGTGGGTAGACGGTAGCATTGACGAAACATGCTTAATCGTTAACTTCCCTAAGCTTATGTCCGAGAATGAGCATCAACATCAGCAAGCGTTCCAGGCCTTAGAGGCCACGGCGCGGAGGCTTGAGGTCAAGGTCGAACCTGATCTGATGACGAAAGTTGATACGGTGATCGACCGGACTCAGAAACACCTCTTAGGTATCCAGCAACCTGATGGGAATTGGATCGGTGAATTAACAGTCGATACCACTGTCGCCTGCGATCACATTTTCTTGATGTATTGGTCCGGACAAGTGGATTTCGATCTGCAGTCCCGAATCGTGAAACATTGTCTGGATCGTCGTCAACCTGATGGCGGCTGGAATATTTACACCGGAGCCCCAAGTGAAATCAACGCCAGTGTGAAGTGTTATATGACTCTCAAGCTGGCAGGTTATCCGGTCGATGACCCGATCATGGTTAAAGCGCGGCAAGTCATCCTGCGTTTAGGTGGTGTCCCGGCCATGAACACCTATGGGAAGCTCTATCTGGCTCTTCTCGGGCTGTTCCCTTGGAAATACCTGCCATCGATTCCGGTAGAAGTTGTCCTCTTTCCGAATTGGTTTATTTTCAATCTTTATGAGATGTCGTCATGGACGCGTGCGATGTACGTGCCGCTCTCGATTATTCATCATCATAAACCGATCCGTCATTTACCTCCGGATAAGCAGATTCATGAGCTTTATCCCTACGGGACAGAAAACCAGGATTTTTCCTTGCCGCGGGATAAGGAGTGGATCACCTGGCGCAACTTTTTCCTGACTTGTGATTCGGCCTTAAAAGGTATTGAAAAGATGTCCTGGAAACCGCTACGTCAAAAAGCGCTGAAAGAAGCTGAAGCCTGGATGCTGGAGCGGATTGGGGACGGCTCAGATGGTTTGGGGGCAATTTTCCCAAGTATGCTGAATTCCATGGTGGCCTTGAAGTGCCTGGGGTACACGGAAGATCATCCAATTTATATGAAGCAGGAGAAGGACTATCGAGACTTCTTTGTCTATGATGAAGGGAAGGATGATTTCCGCGTTCAGCCCTGTCTTTCTCCGGTCTGGGATACGGCGATTACCAGTGTGGCGCTGACGAGTTCGGGAGTGCCAGAGGATCACCCGCAAATTGTCAAGGCGGCTGACTGGTTACTCGAGCGAGAGGTGAAAATCCGCGGTGACTGGAAAGTGAAAAATCCTTACCCCCATGCCAGTGGATGGGCCTTTGAGTTCAATAACGATTACTACCCTGACGTGGATGATACGTTTAAGGTCCTGATTGCACTGGGTAAAATGAAGGCGACCGACCAGGAAAAACAAAAAGCGATCATGAAGCGGGCCTTAGATTGGGCACGGAGCTTCCAGTGTAAAGATGGGGGCTTTGCTGCTTTCGATAAAGATGTAACGAAATCCTGGTTAGAACACATCCCGTTTGCGGATCACAATGCGATTCTCGATCCCAGTTGTAGTGACATTACAGCGCGTGGCCTCGAATGCATGAAAAAGATGGGATTCACTCGTGATGATAAAGTCGTTAGGCGTGCCATTAAATATTTGAAAAAAACCCAGGAAGAAGACGGCTCGTGGTGGGGGCGCTGGGGTGTCAATTACATCTATGGAACATGGCAGGCTCTGCGTGGTCTCGAAGCCATGGATGAGGATATGAACCAGGATTGGATCGTTCGGGCTCGTGAGTGGCTGGAGTCCTGCCAGAATCCGGATGGAGGCTGGGGGGAAACGCCTCAATCGTACGATGATTCTCGACTGAAGGGGCAGGGGCCGAGTACACCGACTCAAACAGGTTGGGCTTTAATGGGACTTCTGACGAGTGGAGATCCCACCCGGACCAGTATCCAAAAAGGGGCCACCTATTTAGCGAATACACAACTCGAAAATGGCACCTGGCGCGAAGATGAGATCACTGGCACTGGCTTTCCCTGTGTTTTCTACCTGAAGTATGATTTTTACCGAATTAACTGGCCCATGATTGCCCTTTCCGAAATGCGTGAGATGGTCCAACAATTGAAGTCGGAACACCGACTTCAATCCGACCCTGTATTAGCCCCATGACCGTTCTTTTCCCAACTTTGTTCGAAGCTCAAGGCCTGATTAAAAGGCTCAAGTCATTAAAAAAGCACAACAGTATCCCGGGCGTTCCTATTTATACCGGCAAGATCGAGAAAAAGTCAGTGATGGTGGCCATTATCGGTATTGGTCCTGAAATGTCGGTCAAGAATACACAGAAACTTTTTCAGCAGCACCCAAGTCCGATCGTGATCTTGGCCGGTTTTGCCGGAGCTCTGACAGAAGATGTGACCAAAGGCCAGATTCTCATCGCCCGGGATTACAGTAACATGGCCTTGATTAATTATATCCGCCTCGTGCCTGGCTTCGATATCGCGAGTGTGCATCCCGTCAAGCAGACGATTGCAACCGCCAATGAAAAAAGGCACCTCGGACTGGAGACTGGCTGTCAGATGGTCGATATGGAAACCGCTTACCTTTCCAACTTATTAGTTGGGTTAGGCGTCGAATTCATGAGTGTGAGAACGATTAGTGATCTCGTTAATGAGGATATTCCGCAAGACGTGCTCGAGAACGGCTACGACATGGTTGAGAGTAAGACGACCCCAGTCAAGATGGCCAAATATCTGATTTTCAATCCCGGGAGAATTAAGGCGTTGCGTGAATTTTTAGCACCGTTGCCTGAAATTCGTGACGACCTGGGTAAATTCCTGCAAGACGTCATCGAAGAAGTTTAGTGTAACTCGCGTTTGACTTGGCGGTGAGCTAATGAGGGACGGAGTGAACTCCGCCCCCTTATCGAAATGCTATATGGAAATGATTCTAGTCCTTAGCGAAGCACCTGACAGCGGCCCGTTCCACCTCATGCAGGGGCAGGTTCTGTTCGGTGGCGATTTTTAAACAGTCTTCATATTCCGGACGGAAATGGATGACTTCCCCATCGATTAATCCTGACTTGATGCGGACTTCTCCCCAAGGGGTGGTCACTGAATTCATTTTACGATCCAGTGCCCAACGCTTGATGACTTGGTAACGGATGCCGAGGCTGCCTGATTCTTTAAAAAAGAGTCGGGAGAGAGCATCACCATCTTCGACTCGGCAGATGCACTGGAGTTGATAAGCAGGGCGCCCTTTTTTCATTAAGGCGGGAACCGCGGCGACGTCGAGTGCACCGGCCTTCAGTAATCGATCAATCAGGAACCCCACTTGTTCTCCGTTGAGGTGGTCGACATTCGTCGTCATCATGAAGACGGATTCCTTTGGCAGTGATGTCAAAGGAGTAGAATTTTTCTCCTGCCCCAGGTAAGCCCTAAGTACATTCGGATGAGCTCCGTGGTCACGTGTTCCGGCACCATAGCCGACTCTGGAAATTTCGAACTGATCCAAGCTGCCGAAAGAGTGAGATAGGGTAGCGGCGATAGCTGCGCCGGTAGGGGTGATCAATTCACTTTCAATGTCGATTTGTTGCAGCGGGACGCCTTTTAATAATTCGACGACGGCGGGGACAGGTACGGGCATTGTTCCGTGGGCGCATTTGATCGTGCCCTGACCCTCCTTCATCTGAGAGCAGGAAAGGGTGGCTATCTTCATGAGGTGGATACCAATTGCGGCTCCGACGATATCGAGAATGGCGTCAACGGCTCCAACCTCATGAAAGTGAATTTTCTCAATCGTGGTTCCATGCACCTTGGCCTCAGCTTCAGCAAGCCGGGTGAAAATATCAGAGGCTGTTTTTTGAATGGATGCATCCAGACCTGAAGCTTGAATCATCTTCAGTATTTCGCTGAGGTGACGGCCGTGGTGCCCGTGATGGTCATCTGCGTCCACTTCATCGACGGTGAAGGTAAGGTGAGTCGCTGCGATTCCAGCTCGGGTCACTTTTTCGATCTCCAGGCTCCAGTTTTCATTGAGGGGCAGCTTCTTCAGTTCATTTTTCAACTCGTCCGGTGAGAGTCCGAGATCGAGGAGGGCCCCGAGGAACATATTTCCACTGATTCCACTTAAGCAGTCAAGGTAGAGGGCATTCGGCATTCCCCCAATATGGTGTAATTTTGCCAACTGGGAAACATGAAATGTCATTGACGTCTGCTGCCCATCTGACAGCTTCCAAAGCTTAGATTTACGTAAGCGACCAAACAAAGAACCTATGAACATACACGAATACCAAGCCAAGGAATTGATGGCACAGTTTTCTGTCCCTATTACTCCGGGAGGTGCCGCATTTACTGCGGATGAAGCAGAAAAAATAGCGAAAGACCTGAACGCACCTTACGTCGTCAAAGCACAAATTCACGCAGGCGGCAGAGGAAAGGGCACATTTAAAAACGGATTTAAAGGTGGCGTCCACCTCTGTAAGACTCCGGCAGAAGCGAAGGATCTGGCGGAAAAGATGTTAGGTCAGGTCCTGGTCACCCATCAAACTGGTGAGGCCGGACGTGAAGTGAATACCGTGCTGGTCACGGAATCGGTCGAGATCGAAAAGGAATTTTATTTTGCTATTCTTATGGAGCGCTCAATCAGCGGTCCCTGCATCGTGGCCAGTGCTGAAGGTGGCGTTGATATTGAGGAAGTCGCGGCTTCCCGACCTGAGGCAATCATCAAGATGCCAATTGATCCCGCTTTAGGAATGCGCGCCTATGAAGCCAGAAAGCTTGCCAAGCAACTAGGGTTTACTTCCAAACAAATGAAGGGAGCCTGCAAAGTCTTCCAGACGGCTTATCAGCTCTTTATCGAGAGTGATTGCTCCATGGTTGAGATTAACCCGCTGGTTCTGACCAAGGACGAGCAAGTCCTCGCACTGGATGCGAAGCTCAATTTCGATGACAATGCACTCTACCGTCATCCGAAGATTACCGAGATGAGGGACACCAGAGAAGAAGACCCTCGGGAAGTGAAGGCTTCTGAGTCTGGACTGAACTACATCGGCCTGGACGGAAACATCGGCTGTATGGTCAATGGCGCAGGCTTAGCGATGGCGACCATGGACATTATCCAATACCATGGCGGTGAGCCGGCAAACTTCCTCGATGTGGGTGGAGGAGCTGACACCAAACAGGTCACTGATGCGTTTCGTCTTTTGATGAATGATCCCAGTGTTGAGGCCATCTTGGTTAACATTTTCGGTGGAATCATGAAGTGTAACATCATTGCTGAAGGAATCATTGCCGCGGTCAAGGAAGCGGGCTTGAATGTGCCACTGGTGGTCCGTCTGGAAGGCACCAATGTGGATGAAGGCCGTAAGTTACTTAAAGAATCTGGATTAGACTTGATCGCCGCAGAAGATTTAGCCGACGCCGCCAAAAAGGCCGTCGAAGCAGCCAGGAAAAAATAATCATGTCAGTACTTGTAAATAAAGACACACGCCTGCTGGTGCAGGGAATCACGGGTAAGGCTGGTAGCTTTCACGCTCAGTCCTGTATGGAATATGGAACCAATCTGGTCGCTGGAGTCACGCCAGGGCGAGGTGGAGAAACCTTTGCCGAGAACGTTCCAGTTTTCGATACCGTGGCAGAAGCCCGTAAAGAGACAGGATGTAATGTCAGTATGATTTTTGTTCCACCTCCATTTGCGGCGGATTCAGTTGAAGAAGCGATGGATGCCGGAATCGAGTTGGTCATCTGCATTACAGAAGGAATTCCGGTTGCCGACATGATGCGAGTGAAGGTCGCTAAGGAAAAATCGAATTCGATCCTGATTGGACCAAATTGCCCCGGCATTATTACTCCCGGTGAGTGTAAAATCGGAATTATGCCTGGCTACATTCACAAGCCTGGAAATATCGGAGTGGTATCCCGGAGTGGAACTCTGACCTATGAAGCAGTTTACCAGTTAACCCAACTTGGGCAGGGGCAGAGTACGTGTATCGGTATTGGCGGTGATCCCATTCACGGAATGACACATCGTGATGCGATTCAGCTTTTTAATGAAGATCCGGAGACTGAGGGGATTATTATGATTGGAGAAATCGGAGGCTCGGAAGAAGAAGAGGCTGCCGCTTACATCAAAGATCACGTGAAAAAACCAGTTACCGCATTCATCGCCGGAGCGACTGCGCCTCCAGGCCGCCGGATGGGCCATGCCGGTGCCATCGTTTCAGGCGGGCAGGGCACTGCTGCGCAGAAAATTAAAGCTTTAGAGGAGTCCGGTGTAACAGTCGCTAAGACCCTCAATACCATTGGCCAGAGCTTGGTCGATCTTCTTCCATAAGTTCTCAAAAATGTTACGGACCCTCCTGTATTCCAAAATTCATCGCGCGACTGTGACTGGTGCCTGCGTTGATTACGAGGGCAGTCTCTCGATCGATAAGCATTTCCTCGAAGCGGTCGATATGAGGCCTTATGAGAAAATTCTCGTGGGGAACCTCCATAACGGTCAGAGATTCGAGACCTACGCCATCGAGGCCGAAGCAGGCAGTGGCGAGATTGTTCTCAATGGAGCAGCAGCTCATCTCGGAGCCAAAGGAGATCGTCTGATCATCATGAGTTACTGTCAGCTCACAGAAGAAGAAATGAAGAATCATGTTCCGAAACGAATCGTCCTCGGGGCAAATAATGAAATCATTGATCGAAAAGGATGTTAAAATAAATAAAATGAGCACCGACGTTCCTAAACTCTTTATTCCCGGCCCCGTAGATATTTCTGAAAAAACCTGGGAAGCCTTCCGCTCGCCGATGGTGGGGCACCGAAGTAAAGAATTCCAGGCCCTCTATGCCAGAGTGCAGCCTGGGTTACAGAAGATTTTCTTCACTGAGCAACCGGTTTACGTTGCAACCGGTTCAGCTTGGTCTGTGATGGAGGCTTCCCTCCGGAATTTGGCCAGTAAGAAAGTCCTCAATTGCTGTAGCGGAGCTTTTTCCGATAAATGGTTTCCGGTTGCCAAGAAATGTAATATTGAGGCAGAAGCACTGCAGGTAGAATGGGGGCAGGCGATTAAACCGGAAATGATCGATGCCAAATTAGCCACGGGTGAGTTTGATGCTATTACTTTAGTTCACAATGAAACTTCGACCGGAACCATGAATCCGCTCGAGGAGATTGCCGAGGTGATGAAGAACTATCCGGATGTCAGCTTTATTTGTGACACCGTTTCCTCTTTTACGGTCAAAAAGATTCCTTTCGATGAGCTCGGCCTCGATGTCATGCTGGCGGGCACTCAGAAAGCATTAGCCTTACCACCGGGAGCTGCTGTCTTTGCCGTTTCTGAGAAAGCTCAGGAAAAATGTAAAAACCAGAACAGCCGTGGCTATTACATTGATTTCCAGGAATTTCTGAAGAACCACGAGAAAAATATGACTCCGACTACCCCGTCGATTTCGCATTACTATGCCTTAGAGAGTAAGATTGAAGATATTCTTGCTGAGGGACTGGAGGTCAGATACGCGCGCCAATTGGCTAGCGCCGAACTCACCCGCAAGTGGGTGCTCGATCATGGTTTTGAACTGTTCCCGGAAAAAGGTTATGAATCTATTTCCCTGACTTGCGGGAAAAACACTCGCGGCGTCGATCTCCCTAAGCTCATCCAGTGGCTACGAGAGAACCATGGCTGCGTCATTGATGGGGGCTACGGGAAAATTAAAGGCGAAACCTTCCGTATCTCACATATGGGTGACGAGACCACTGAGGGAATTGCTGAACTCTTAGGCTGGCTCGACGAAGGCCTCACATCCATAGAGGCTTAGGCTACTTTTTACTTCTCTTTCTCAGAAAATCAGTCTTTTATCAGGTTGGTGCTTTCTTATTGGCTTAAGAAGGGCACCCGTTTATTACATAAAGACTGATTTTGAAACGATTATTACAGATCGCGAGCGTGCTGATATGCCTCCAATATGGATTGGCCGCGCAGTCTAGTTCTTCAGAGCAGAATATTCCGATTGAGATTACTTCGGACGGGTTGAATTCCTATCAGGACGGGATCGCTTATGCCGAAGATAATGTCATCGTTCGCTATGGTTTAGATACCATTTATGCAGATCAAATCACCTTCGATGAAGCTCGCCGTGAGATTATTTGCCGAGGAAATGTTCGCATTTATGTCGAGAATAGAACTTATCGAGGTGAGTTTCTTTCCTACAATTTAGATGGAGGGCAGGTTGCGTCAGAAGACTTTCGCACCGCTTCAGAGCGGATTTTGGCCTATGGGGATTCGATTGAGTCTCCTAAGGAAAACCATTTTATTATCGAGAGAGGCGGGATCACCACCGAGAACCGGGAAGATCCCTCTTACACGCTCCGTGCCAATACCCTGGAAATCTATCCGGGTGACTTGGCCGTCTTCCGCAACGTGGGTGTTTTCATTGGTCCGGTCCCGGTCATGTGGCTGCCCTACATGGCGATCCCGCTAGATGGCGAATTCGATGGATTAGACTTTACGGTAGGGAGTGCCGGACAACTGGGGACCTTTGTTCGTGGTGCCTATACGACCGCATTGACACAGGCGTGGGACGTCAGTTTGCACGCCAGTTATTTCACTCGCCGTGGCTTTGGGGGTGGCGCTGACTTCTTTTATGAACCTCGAGAAGGCGATCGCTCTGAGTTTCGCAGTTTCTACCTCCGTGATCAGGATAATGGGGTTGATCTCGATCCGTTCGAAAGACCGGTGGCTCCTGACCCGGACCGATTCCGCTTTAGTTATAAAAACCGGAGTAAGATTGCAGACGACATCTACGCACGTGCGGACATTAATATCTGGAGTGACCGTCATGTGACTGAGGACTTTTTCCGGGAAGAATTTCGTAACGAACGGGAGCCGGATAACTTTCTCGAGGCTACCTATTATGATGCCAATTTCACACTCAATATGCTGGCCCGCTTTCAGGCCAATAATCTATTTAGCCCAACGGAACGGAAGCCGGAAGCAATCCTCGAATTCAAGCGCCAGCAATTTTTTGAAACCTTTCTGACCTACGAAGGGGAAGCCAGTGTGGTTAACTTCAGTCAGGATTTTGATCGGGATATTGGAGCCAATGGGGGAGTTCAACCCACGGAGTATAGCGCCGTTCGTTATGACATGTTTCATCAATTGCTTTATCCGAAGCAGTATTTTGATTGGCTGAATTTCACTCCGTTCGTCGGAGGGAGGGCGACCATGTATGACCGGACAAATGATTTTTCTGCGCCGGGTTCGATCACTCCGGATGACGAGACAGGGCGCTTAGTCGTGAACGCAGGATTTGATGCCTCATTCAAGATTTCTAAGACTTGGGATAATGTGCGTAAGCCCGAATGGGGAATCGAAGGGCTCCGCCACGTTATCGAGCCCTACATGACCGCGCAGTATGTATTGCCGAGCGAAACGAACTCTGACTTTCTGGGATTTGATAATCGGGTTGCAAATACCCGATTGGCTCCTCTGACATTTTCTGCTTTCAACTCCATTGACTCGATCAATAAGCTTGGAGCGGTTCGCCACGGTATTCGTCAAAGCTTGCAGACGAAGCGAGATGGGCGCAACTATGACTTGCTCAACTGGAATCTCTACACCCAGGCCAACATCATTCGACCTGAAGGAAACAGTTTAACGGGCTCGCCAAATTTGGTGGCAACAACACCTGCCTTTACCGATGTCGGTCTTTTAGCAGATGATGTTTATTCGCACGTATTCAATGAATTTGAGTTCAGGCCACTGCCATGGTTGACGTATCAGGCATATGCCGCCGCGCCTGTGATTGATAATACCTTCACCGAATTGACTCACAGTCTAAACTGGCAATTACATCCGGCAGTGGAGCTGAGCCTTTCTCATCAGTATTTGGATGGGATTAGTGTGGCGGGAGTCTCATTTACAGAAAGCCAGAGAGTGATGGCACGCATGTTCTGGAGGCTGAATGAGAATTGGCAATTTGAGCCCACGGTTGGATATGAGGGTGATGATGGCATCATTGATGAAGCTTCATTTACGGTCTATCGGGATTTGAGAGCCTGGAAAGCCGCATTGAGTGCGGTCTATACGGATAATCGTTTAAACGGTCAGGAATACCTTGTTTTCCTTTCATTGACGCTGAAAGCGTTCCCTGCTCTCAATATCTCTATCGACAATTAATTTGTCGGTTCTATAGAGATTCTTCACATTTATGGATATTGCAATTATTGGAACTGGTTATGTAGGGCTTGTGACCGGCACCTGCTTTGCTGAAGTGGGTCATCAAGTCATTTGTGTAGATAATAACATCGAGAAGGTAAAACAGCTCAAAGCTGGACAAATCCCGATCTATGAGCCGGATTTAGATGATCTCGTCAGAAAAAACGTTCAACTCGGTCGCCTTACTTTCACCGATTCGATCGAAGAAGGTGTTGATGGTTCTCAGGTGGTTTTTATTGGGGTCCCTACCCCGCCTCAGGATGATGGTAGTGTTGACCTCAGCTACGTGGAGACCGTTGCCCGCAGTATCGCAGACGTCTTAAAAGAGTATCGGGTCATTGTTGATAAAAGCACTGTTCCAGTGAAAACGGGTGAGAAAGTGGCTGAAACCATCCGCAGGTATGGGCCAGAAGGGGTAGAATTTGATGTCGTCAGTAACCCAGAGTTTTTGCGTGAGGGAAGCGCCGTTCAGGATTTGATGAATCCAGACCGGATTGTCATCGGAGCCAATAGCCAACGGGCGATTTCTTTGATGGAGGAAATTTACTCTCCTTTCAACGCTCCGACCATGATTACCGATATCAATAGTGCGGAGTTGATCAAACATGCCTCAAACAGTTTCCTGGCTCTCAAAATCAGTTATATCAATGCAGTCGCTAATATCTGCGAGGCTTCTGGTGCAGATGTGACGCAAGTGGCTGAAGGGATGGGTGCGGATAATCGAATCGGAAAAGCATTCCTGAATGCAGGATTAGGTTATGGGGGGTCCTGTTTCCCGAAAGATCTTTCTGCCTTTATCCGAATTTCAGAGGATTTAGGTTACCCTTTCAATCTTCTGAAAGAGGTCGAAGAGATTAATCAAGGTCAGAAGGCCAATTTCCTGAAGAAGATGCGGGATGTTCTCTGGGTTTTTAGAGACAAGAAGATCGCTCAATTAGGTCTGGCCTTCAAAGGAAACACCGATGATGTCCGCTCCAGTGTCGGAATTTCGTTAGCCAAGCAAATGATCGAAGAAGGGGCAAAGGTTCTCGCTTATGACCCGAAAGCGATGGAAAAATGCAAAGCGCAAAATCCTGAAATCGAACTCGCAGAAAGTGCGTATGCTGCGGCACAGGATGCAGATGCATTGGTCATTGCCACCGAATGGACGGATTTCGCCAAATTAGACTGGTTGAAGATGAAGGAAGCGATGCGCACGCCGACTGTCTTTGATGGTCGCAATTTGCTCAATCCAGGCGAAATGAAATCTCTCGGATTCGAGTACCATAGTATCGGTCGATAGCACTATGAATACAATTTTGATCGGGGCTCAATGGGGCGATGAAGGTAAAGGAAAAATCATTGATGTTCTGACTGAAGAACAGGATGCCGTCATCCGCTCACAGGGTGGTAACAATGCAGGCCACACCATCAATATCGGGAAGAAGAAATATGTTCTTCATTTGCTTCCGACTGGACTGTTGCGGCCGGGGAGACTTGGTATTATCGGTAATGGTTGCGTCATTGACCCGATTTCACTCACTGAGGAGATTGCCGGATTAGAGAAGCAGGGGGTAAAACTGAACAAGCGCCTCCACCTCAGCCTCCAGGCTCACTTGGTTCTTCCCTACCATCGTTATCTTGACGGACTGAGAGAAGATCAGGCGAAGGGAAAACGAAAAATAGGCACGACACGCCGTGGGATCGGACCCACTTATGGTGATAAAATTTCTCGAATTGGTTTACGTGTCTGTGATATGGCAGATCTGAATCACTTCGAAAAGAAACTCTTAGCAGGTTTTCGGGAAGTGAATTCATCGTTGAAAAAGCAGGGATATAAACCGTTAACATCGAAACCATTGATCAAGGATTGTTTGAAGGCAGCGAAGAAGCTTCAGCCCTACCTTTCAGACACAGTCACCTTGATTCATGACCTTCGCGTGAAGAAAAAGAAACTCTTGTTCGAAGGAGCGCAGGGGACCTTCCTCGATATTGACTTTGGAACGTATCCCTATGTCACCTCTTCCAATACGACCGCAGGCGGAGCTTGCACCGGAACAGGACTGCCTCCGATGGCGGTAGACCGGGTGATCGGAGCCATGAAGGCATATACGACTCGCGTAGGAGAGGGGCCTTTCCCAACCGAGAATAATGAATTGGGTGATTTACTTCATGGCATGGGTAGAGAATTTGGCGCCACTACCGGCAGAGCGAGACGCTGTGGGTGGCTGGATGCCGTCATGACGCGATATGCTTGCCGTCTCAGTGGGTTCACTGATTTGGCTCTGACGAATTTGGACGGCCTGGATCATTTAGAAGAAATTAAGATCTGCGTCGCTTACCGATTAGACGGAAAGAAACTTCACGTTCCACCTGCAGACAGTGCTGACCTTGCTCGTCTTGAGCCGATCTATGAGACATTCCCTGGATGGAAAAAAGACACCTCAAGCTGCCGGAAATACGCTGAACTTCCTTTAAAGGCACGAAGGTATTTGAAGCGTATTACTGAACTCACTGAGACTCCGATTCGCCTGATTTCGATTGGACCTAAGAGAGAGGAAACCATCCTTCTTTAATGACAGAATCTGCTCAAGAGCCTCGGACACCACAACATGTTGCAATCATCATGGATGGTAACGGGCGATGGGCTCAAAACCGATCCCTTCCCAGAATCCGCGGGCATGAGGAAGGCGCTCAATCCATTGAAGCTTGCCTAAAAGCAGCCGAAGAGTGCGGGGTCAAGGTGCTGACTCTCTATGCCTTTTCCGTAGAGAATTGGTCGCGTCCAGAATCAGAAGTCGGATTTTTAATGGATTTACTCTACCAGACTTTAGGAAAATATGAGTCCAAGTTAGTGAAAGAAGGCGTCCGGCTTCAGGCCATTGGACGCCTAGGAGACTTACCTGAGCGGGTGCAAAAGAAACTCAACGAGGTCATTACCAAAACAGCAGAGGGTGAGAACATTACTCTGGTCTTAGCTCTTTCATATGGTTCCAGAGTGGAGATGGTTGAGGCCTGTCGTTCATTGGCTAGTGATGCGAAGGCAGGTCTTCTGCAGCCGGAGGATATAGACGAGGAGGAACTCTCTCGGAGACTTTATACGCGTGACCTTCCTGACCCTGACCTTTTAATCAGGACTTCAGGGGAAAAAAGGCTGAGTAATTTTCTCCTCTGGCAGTTATCTTATACCGAACTCTACATCAGCCCCGTGCTTTGGCCTGATTTTCGAGGGCCAGAATTTAAAGAAGCAGTTGAAGAGTATGGCCGGCGGAAACGTCGCTTTGGTGCTGTAGAGGAGTCGGGCTGATCTCATGTTCCGGGCTCGGCTGATTACGACCCTGGTTAGCATCGCGCTCGTACTGGGCTTGGTCTATGCCCGTGTCTCGATACTCGCCTTCCTGCTTGTCGCGGTGATTGGCTTACTCGCACAGTGGGAGTTTTACTGCCTGCAGGAATCGAAAGGCCTGGATGTTTATAAGAAATTCGGGGTTGTGATGGGAGGGATTTATTTTTCCCTTTTCTACCTCAAGCTGATCAGGGGTGACGACCAGATGCTGTGGGAAACGATCGAGACCATATCGATTGTCCTTGTCCCATTAGCGCTATTGATCCGATCTGTTTTTGAATCCTCGCCCAAAACCCCGGTGGCCACCGTCGCGCTTACTTTCTTTGGATTTTTCTATGTTCCTTACTGTTTTAACTTTGTATCTAAGATCATCTATATCGGAGCAGCGACCCCTGCTGCCGGGGTCGTGATGGCGCTTTATGTGGTGGCAGTCACGAAGTCGACTGATATTGGTGCTTACTTAACAGGTAGCTGGATAGGTAAGCATCCGATGAGTCCCGGTATCAGCCCCAAGAAAACATGGGAAGGGTTTAGCGGCGGCATCCTCTTTGGTTTGGGAATTAGCCTGGTCATGGTTGCCTGCTTTAAGGAGTCGTTAGCAGAATTACGATGGGGGCACGCGATCGCATTGGGTGTGCTTCTGCCCCTCATCAGTGTCATCGGAGACTTGGCGGAGTCACGAATCAAGCGCGATGCTGAGAGCAAAGACTCAGGCGGCATGCTGCCGGGTATTGGCGGAGGGCTTGACCTGATTGACAGCCTGCTCTTTACGGCCCCGGTCTTCTACCTTTACCTCACCTGGATTCAATTATCATGAAGCGCGTTATTCTTTTAGGATCGAGTGGATCGATTGGTCAGAGCACCTGCACGGTGGCCCGACAACTGCCGGACGAAATGAAGTTGGTTGGCTTCGCGATCAATCGCAGTGTGCAGACCTTGATTGAACAGGTCGATGAGTTTGCGCCTGAAGCGGTAGCGGTGGTGGATTCCGAATCGGCAGAGACCTTCTCCAAAGCACGGTCCACTCCGTGTTATCAAGGTGAAGAGGGGCTCGTTGAACTGGTTGAAAAAACAGAGGCCGATCTCGTGCTTGTGGCCATCGTGGGAACAGGAGGACTCAAGCCGTCTCTGGCCGCACTTCATTCCGGAAAGGATTTAGCGGTAGCCAGTAAAGAGATTCTCGTCATGGCTGGGGAAGAAGTGATGGAAACAGCTCAACGGATGGGGCGGCAAATTCTTCCAGTGGACAGCGAACATAATGCCATTTTTCAATGTCTTGCGGATGCTCCGGAGAAAGAGGTGCGCCGCATCCTCTTGACCGCATCGGGCGGTCCTTTTCGTACCCTGCCTGCAGATCAACTCAAGGACGTCCAGCTTGAGCAGGCGTTGAAGCATCCAACCTGGGAAATGGGGCGTAAGATCACCATCGATTCAGCGACGATGTTTAACAAGGGACTCGAGATGATCGAGGCGAGATGGCTTTTCGGCATCGAAATGGACCGGATTGAAGTGCTTGTCCACCCTCAAAGTCTGGTTCATTCCATGGTGGAATTCATTGACCACTCTATGATCGCGCAGCTGAGCCATTCTGATATGTGCTTCCCGATTCAGTATGCAGTGACCTATCCGAAACGCCGGGCTAACAGCCTGAAGCCACTTGATTTAGCAGAGATCGGCCAACTTGTTTTCGAAAAACCGGATCCCGTTAAATTCCCTAGTTTACGACTGGCGCGGAAGGCTGGTGAAAAAGGTGGAACCCTCCCTGCGGTATTCAATGCAGCGAATGAAGTGGCAGTTGAGGCCTTTATCGAGAAAAAGGTGCTTTTTCCGGGAATTTGGGAGACAGTAGAAAGTGTCATGCAGGATCATCGTAATATTGATTCACCCAAGCTGGATGATATATTGGCCGCAGATAAGTGGGCCAGAGACCAGGCTCACCACTATGTATTAGAAAAAATTAAATGACTCTTATCGATATCCTCCAGTTTCTCCTTAGCTTATTCGCTGCTCTCCTTGTGTTCAGTGTGACCATTTTCGTGCATGAATTAGGGCACTTCCTGGCAGCCCGTATGAAAGGGCTTGAGGTGGAACGCTTTGCTATCGGTTTTGGCCCGAAGATCCTTTCCTTTACCCGAAACGGAGTGGAATATTCCATCAATTGGATCCCTTTCGGAGGTTATGTGGCCCTGCCTCAAATGGCGCCGATGGAAATGATTGAGGGAGAGAACGAATCCGAAACCAAAGACCTTCCTCCTATCAGCCCCTGGGCTAAAATTGTCACCGCCTTCTGGGGGCCACTTTTTAGTTTTCTGCTCGCTTTTGTCTGTGCCTGCCTGCTCTTCATGGTCGGAAAGAATGTCAATGTGGCCATGAACACGACTCAGATCGGCTACGTGGCTCCAGAGAGCCCGGCGGCTGAAGCAGGTATCCTACCCGGCGATGTGGTTACCACCATTGATGGTGAACCTATGGAACGATGGAGTGGAAACGGCGGAGGCGCGGTTACTCAGGCTGTGCTTCTTTCTCTGAATAAAACAGTTGAGGTAGGTATCCAGAGGGGCAATGAAGACTTGCTCTTCGAGATTGAGGGGATTCCCCACCCTGAGCCCCGTTGGGAAGGGCTGCGTTACCTTGGCTTTGAAGGCCCTGCCAATTTTGCCCGCGAACTGTCGGTGAACAGTATTCTGAAAGGTTCTCCGGCTGAGCTGGCTAATTTACAAATCGGAGACCAAGTCGTGGCAGTCAACGGCGAGACCGCTTTTAGTGCTTTCCAAATCAGTGACGTCGTCGAAGCATCAGAAGGGATTCCTATCCTTCTCACCATTCTCAGGGATGGAAAGGAAGTGGAAGTCGAGATTACCCCGCAGCGGGAAATTGAGACGGACCGGATTATGCTGGGTCTTGGATGGTCAGCTCCGTTTGAACTTGAGGTGCAGAAAATTTCTCCTTTCCAGCAGATCGAAGAAAGCGCGGTGACCATGTACATGACGATTCGAGCACTCATCAGTCCTACTTCAGGAGTGGGGGCTAAGAATATGAGTGGGGCTGTCGGTATTCTCAATACCATCCGTAAGTTAATCGAGAATGATTTTCGGGATTTCCTCTACTTTTGTGTCTTTCTGAATATTAACCTGGCCATTCTCAATATGTTACCCCTCCCTGTTTTAGATGGGGGGCATATCGTTTTCGCCATCATCGAATGGTTTCGGAAGCGGCCTGTGGATGTGCGTATTCTGTCCGGGATCAATACCGCGACCTTTGTCGCGCTCTTAGCTTTCATGCTTTATGTCACCTTTTTTGATGTGAGGCGGATTCATACCAGCTATGAAGATAAGAAGGAAGCTGAGCAACAACCGACGCTTCAGGAACTAAAATTCGAGAAACCTTCAGAGCAAACACCATGAGTGTAAAACAGTATTGCTATTCACCGTTTGTCTATGGCAAACGGAAATCACGTGAAGTTCAAGTGGGCCCACTGGGTCTGGGAGGGGATAACCCGATCCGTGTGCAGTCCATGCTCACCAGCGACACCATGGACACCGCAACCTGTGTCCAGCAGACTCTTGATTTAGTGAAAGCAGGCTGTGAAATCGTGCGTATCACCGCACCCACCGTTAAAGATGCGGCCAATCTGAAAAATATCAAAAGCGAGCTTACCGCTGCTGGCTGCGATGTTCCCCTTGTCGCGGACATTCATTTCAAGCCAGAGGCCGCTCTGGAGGCCGCGCAATGGGTTGAGAAAGTAAGAATCAATCCAGGCAATTTCGCTGACAAAAAGAAATTTCAAGTCCGTGAATACAGCGAGGACCAATATCAGGAAGAGCTAGGACGAATCGAAGAGACGTTTCTCCCTCTTCTTAATCTTGCCAAAGAACGTGGTATTGCCATGCGGATCGGAACCAATCATGGCTCACTTTCCGACCGGATCATGAATTATTATGGCGATACTCCCCTAGGCATGGTGGAAAGTGCCCTCGAGTTCGCTACCATCGCCCGCAAGCATGATTACCACAATTTCGTTTTTTCCATGAAATCCTCCAATCCGAAGGTGATGGTTAATGCGTACCGCCTCCTCACCGCTCGACTCATTGAGAAAGGGGATGACTGGAATTACCCTCTTCATCTGGGTGTAACTGAAGCCGGAGATGGAGAAGACGGGCGCATCAAGAGCGCAATCGGGATTGGTTCATTACTGGTTGATGGTTTAGGCGATACGATTCGTGTTTCTCTCACTGAAGATAGTGTTCATGAGATACCTGTTGCCAATGCACTCGTCGAGTATGCTGAGCGAATTCGTCATTATCAGGACGGTGATTCCAGTTTGGTTCTCAGTTTCGATCCGTTTGATTACCAAAAGCGTGGCAGCCATAAAATTGATGTCGAAGGCTTCTCTATGGGTGAGGATGAGCCTCCACGTGTCCTGACCACCAAAGAAAAGTATGAGGTGCTTGAGCCGCGACTTGAAGAAATGGGAGACACGGCCCCGGAAATCATTTACGAGTCCGCTCAGATAGTAGAAATTGATCCCAGAGATCAGGCAGCAGTTGATCAGATCAATTCGGAAGAATCGCCTCGATTAGTTGCGGTTTCTGATCAGCTTGATCTGCACACGGTGATCGCGGTCAGAATGCTTGCTTCCAGGGTTCATCCCCGCCATCCGATCCTCCTCAAGGACACCTATCATCCAGAACAGCATCGGGAAGCATTGGATGGTTTACTGGCATCTTCGATCCATATCGGTTCTCTCCTCTGTGATGGTATCGGCGATGCAATTCTCATCCGTGAAGAATCATCACCGGGTGCCAGTATCCGTCTCGGATTCAATATTCTCCAAGCTTCTGGTAGTCGTATTTTTAAGACCGACTATGTCGCTTGTCCTTCCTGTGGGCGGACCCTCTTCGATCTGCAATTCACAACAGCCAGAATTAAAGCAGCGACTGAACATTTAAAAGGTGTTCGGATTGCTGTGATGGGATGCATCGTCAATGGACCCGGAGAAATGGCGGATGCCGACTTCGGGTATGTCGGTGGGGCACCTGGTAAAATTAATCTCTATGTCGGGAAAAAGCCGGTCAAATTCAACATTCCTGAAGATGAAGCGGTCGAGCGTTTAAAAGATCTCATTAAAGAGCATGATCGTTGGATCGATCCTCCTGAGGACGTTTCGAGCAACAAAAAAGAGGAAGCAGGATCACCCGCTTCCTCTCTTGCGTAAGTAAAATAGCAAGCAGTTAGCCTTCTTCTACCGCAGAGAAAGCGAGGCTGATATGCACTTCGTCACCGACCAGCGGTGCTCCGCCTTCCATTCCATAGTCTGATCGCTTGATGATGAATGAGGTTTCACCTCCACGGCGCTTCTCACCTTGACGGCCTGTAGCCCCACCGAGATCGGTGACCTCAATGGTGATTTCCTTGGTCACATCACGGAGGGTAAAATCACCAGTGACTTTGTAGGTATCGTCACCCGTCTTTTCGACCTTCTTACTTTCAAAGGTCATTTTTTCCCATTCTGCTGAATTGAAGTACTCATCATCTTGGATATGGGCGTCACGGTCTTCACTGCCTGTATAAACACTCGTCACATCAACTGAGACACTGATCTTCGAGTTCGCTGGCGTTTCAGGATCAAACGTTACGGTTCCTTCATAGTCCTTGAAAGAGCCATTGACCCAGCTGATACCCAGGTGTTTGATTTTAAAATTCACACTCGAGTGAGTGGCATCAATGCTATAGGTTTCAGCCGCTTGCAGAGATTGAGAAAAACCTGCCCCTAAAACGAGAGCAGCCAACAGAGTCGCAGTAATATTTTTCATGGCCTTATCAGGCTACATGATGTTTAGAAAAGCGCTAGTGGTCTATGCATCACGAAATGAGGGCGTTGACGTGAGAATCTTCCCCGATAAGCTGCTAGCCCATGAAAGAGCAGATGACTCCATTAGAAGAATTGCGGCATTCAAGCGCACATATTCTGGCAACAGCCGTATTACGGCTTTTTCCTGACGCAAAGCTGGATATTGGACCTCCGACGGATACGGGATT
>JBCBYL010000077.1:0-12127 GCA_039815855.1 Verrucomicrobiota bacterium | reverse complement strand
GGGGTCGGGAAGGATTCACAAAACAAACCGTCTCACTTCCAGCGGGATACTGCTTAATGATTTTCTTCTTCGACTGATACCCACTGCTCGAGCCGCTGATGTACGAATATCGATTGGAATCATACTGCTTTCCTTCCCACCCATACCGGTAGTGAATATCGACGCTATAAGTCGTACTATCATCATTGTGATGAGTGCGCACCTGACTACTGATGACCTGGCACGGTGTCTCTACCCAATTCTTAGAATCAAGGATTTCTAATGCTTTCGGAATCACGACCAGAACAACAATGAGCAGACCGACGATAGCAAAGAGAGCTCCAATCCCAGCCCCTATTTTCTCACTCTTTGACTCAGCTGTAGTGGAAACCGTCTCCTGACTGATTTCCGCGTCCTGCTTCGGTTTCCAGGTGAAATAAATACCACCAAAGCCAATCACAATGAAAACGAAGGGGATGATCAAAAAGAAAGCAATGCTCAGGTTACCCGGTTGAATGACAGACTCTGAGGGAGACTTTGGATTGACTCGGCATCGGGTCTCGCTCCCCACCGGATAACGTGCTTTAAGGTCATTTACCTTGTCAATTTGACTGTATGATTGACGAGTCGGGGTCAGTCGATTTCCAAGATAGTGTCGCCCTTCGAATTGGTATCCGTAGGTAATGGCTATTGCATAATCATCCTCGGAAACCAACTCGCAGGTCTGGATCACACAGGGAGCACTCTTCCAGAAATAGGGGCGTGCATTCTCATAGATCCCCTTTGAGAGCATGATGAGAAAGAAAAGGCCAGCTGCACCAAAGATGAGCAGAAAGAGGCTGGCGCTAAGCTTTCCAAAGACACCTTGCGGTTTACGATTTCTTGGCGAAGTCATATTGAACTGCCAGCCCATTCTCGCACCTTACCTTGCCGGTCAGGAGATGTTCAATGGCTAAAGTGAGATAGTCCAATTTGAGCAGTGGGCCTCTAGTCCGCAACGCAAATGGATCGTAGCATGACCAGGAGATAAAGGGTTTGATAAGGACTGTTCCGCACAGGGCCAAGGTGAGAAAAAGCGAAGAGCCCTTGTTATCTGACTTCATCTGAGCTAAAGGTACGGAATGAAAACAATCATTTGCACTGCCATGCTTCTGCTCGTATCAAGCCTTAGTCTCTTTGCAACCAGCGCTAAAAAGAACGTAGGGAAAACAATACCAAAATTAGAGCTTTCTTATGTACAGGCGGAGCCTGAAACAATAGATGGCAAGCCCATGATTCTTGAGTTTTGGGCAACTTGGTGTCCTCCTTGCCGAACCAGCATCCCTCATTTAAACGATCTCTACAAAAAATTTGATCAGGACGGCCTAGTTGTGATCGGTGTGACCAAAGAGAAAAAAGGCGTTGTTGAGCCTTTTGTAGAAGACTTTAAAGATATGGACTACAGCGTCGCTATCGATAAGACAGGCGCTCTTAGTAAACACTTTGGGGTGCGCGGCATCCCTCACGCTCTACTGGTTGATAAATCAGGCACAGTGGTCTGGGAAGGCCATCCGGCGACGTTAGAAAAAGATCAGATCCGCGATATCCTGAAGTAGTCTTCTAAAGGCCGTCTATGAGCTGACCTAGATAATGGCTGGCATGCTCGCTATCTGGTTTAGGTGCCCAATCGGCGAAGACTTTATCCTCCTCTTGAATATAAGGGCCGCCTTTGATTTCGAGAATTACTGAATCCGGCTCCAGAGCAATGATGGTGTGCCAGACTCCTGGCAGAATATCCATGACACTTGGGGTGGAATCCGCTTGCAGCACCACTCTTTCTAAGACATCACCTGTTTCTGAAAAAATAATAAATACCACTTTTCCACGTAAGACGCAGATGAGTTCCACTACTTGAGGTCGGGGATGGTGGTGAGGCTGAACATAACTGCCAGGTTGAAGGATATTCACCAGGCGCTGGACGGTTGCCTGGTCACTCCTCTGAATCGGCAGCATCATCCTCCTCCGTTCATTGCCGCGCGAGGCTTCAATCGCATTGCTTAGTTTCTCTTCAGTGAGAACAAATACGTCCCCTGATGGATTCTCCATAGCTAACTTCATCGCTTTGGGTATAGCAAAGAAGCAGAAGAGAGCAAAAAAAACCCCGGGCCGAAGCCCGGGGTAAAACAGTGGAGATAATAATAAAATTCTTATAAGCCTATAATTTCGCTTACTTATGAAAAAATAGTAAAAAAGGTTTTCTCTGTCAAGACTGTTAGAGGACCTGTTTCAGTAGATGCGATTCATGGTCGATTTAATCACTTCGACCGTAAACGGTTTGGTGAGAACCGCATCGAGTCCATGTTGCGCATAATTCTTTAAAATCGGGTGGTTCTTATCACTGGTAGTCACGATAAAACGCAGACTGCTATCTATCTCGCGCATGTAATTCAACCAATCTTGGAAAAATTCGGTTTCAAGGAACGAGCCCATGATCAGGTCGATCCGGGGGAACTCGCGCGAGTTCATCCCATTTTTGACTTGCTCACCGGTATCTTCAATACTCTCAGAACTGAGAACATCATAACCGAGATCAGCTAAAATTCTGACCAGGAAGGCGCGCACCATGGGCTCTTTTTCCATGACGAGAATGGTATGCTCCGGTTGGTTCATATGTTCTTCTGCCTTTTTCGTTTCCTCAGAATAGCGAGGTAGCAGAGCTAGAATTTCCGTGGAAATTTTACTACGGGATTTGACCTGCATAAAACCACCGTGAACATTGACAATGACTTCAGCCATGGTCAGCCCTAGCCCCTCATGCCCTTCTTTGGTGCTAAAGAAGGGCTCACAGACCCGGCCAATCTCTTCTGGAGGGATGCCGCCACCCTGATCTCTGACGGCCACAACACTGTATTCACCGGGAAGGATTCCTCCATATCTCAGGGCTTGCTCACGGTTAATGATCCAACGCATCAATTCAACTCGGATGACTCCACGCTGGGTCATGGCCTCCACCGAATTCGTCAAAATATTTTCGAGGACTTTTTGCAGCAACGCTTCGGACCCCTTGACCTGACACGGATCATGGATGGTAATAATTTCACGAGCCAATCCTCCTGATGGGATCGTCTTTTTCACCACTCGATGGATAAGTAGATCCATGCGGACAGGATGGAGGTCTTCACTATCAATGCCTTTCCCTAAGGCAAGCAAGCCATCCAAGAGATGATGAGACCGGCTGGCCTTTTCTAGCCTGGACTCAATATCTGTTCTTTCTTTCTGACCAATGGGAACCATTCGTTTCAGCTCTTCCACCAGCTTAACGAGTTGATCAATGGTCTGGTCAAAAACGGAGCCTAGCCGCTCTGAGACCATAGCTCTGGCGGCGCGGTTTCTGGCCATGTTTAATTCTGTTTCCAGAAGTTGGCGGTCAGTAATATCGCGTGCCATGATGACGATACTTTCCACCTCGCCCTCATCATTGGTGACAGCGCGGGCTCGCGATTCCAGGCGCACCCAGTTTCCGCTTTTATGCTTCATTCGGTATTCCTGTTGGCGACCGATCCCCGTTTGAATGGTCTCGCGGAATACTTCTTCTACTTCACCACGATCATCCGGATGAATCTCGATAAACGAATTTGTATCTTCGAGTTCGTCGGAGGTGTAACCCAGGGTGTCAAAGTAAGCCCGGTTATTCCAGATCCGCTTTCCGTTGGTATCCACCACAGCGATGAGGTCAGCGGTGTGGTAGAGAATAATCTGATGGAGGTCACTGGCAGACTTGAGCTGTTCATGCTTCGCCTTCAGTCGTTTATAGGCGTGGACCAACTCTTCATAACTGGGCTGTTCTGTGCGCTGCTGTTCCAAGTAGGGGGAATCCTACCTGCTCCTATCGAGACGGACAAGATCAACTCAACACTTGAGGAGCTGCATAGCGATCGAGAAATCTCCTCGCGCTGATGGTCATTTGCTGGACCTCATCTGCCTTCATTTGATGGTCATGGTGCCCCGCTGATAATACAAATAATTCCTTCTCCCCGGGCACGGCATTGTAAATGGCAAATTGACCGACAGGGGGGACGACAGGATCAAACAGCGCTGCAGCGATGTGAATTGGCTGAGTCACATGCGTTGCGGCAACAGATGAGTCTAAGAAGGCGAGAACCTGATTCGATTCAGGATAGCGTGCGACAAACTCTCTCGTGCTCGCGCCACTACCAAGACACTCGAGCTCATGACGAAGAGGAAAGTTACCGAAGGTGGGCACCGAGACATGTAAAGCGCAGATCCTGTCATCATGTGCAGAAGCAATTACCCCCAAGCCACCTGCAAAACTTGTCCCAACATAACTAATCCGTTCACCGACTTCCGGCATCATGTCTTGCAGAGCAGAAACAGAAACCCAGATATCCTCAACGCAGCCACGTAAAATAGAAGTATCCAACGAGTGCAGCCCATGGATGACATGCCCCTGTGGATCAGAAGGGACCCCTCTCATCACGCTTCTGGATATCCCACGCAAACAGGGAAAGAAATAGGCACAATCCTTTAGCCGCATATCACACTCTGGATAACCCCGGCCTCCGTAACCATGACCAACCACTATCCCCCTGGTGATCTCGCCGGACTCTGGAGAGCAAAGCCAACCCCCGAGCTTCACTCCCGCCGTGCTATGAAAATGAACATCCTCAACGACATATCCTGGCATCCATTGGCGGGAGAGTTTGCGCTTAATCCGCATGTCCGCTCCTAGGGCATGGTGGTATTTTTCGCTCCAGAACTGATTATAGCCATCGGGCTCCGGAGCCGGCCCTACCTCTAAGAGCTGAGATAAAGTGTAGCCGTGGGTTGGATCAAAAAAGTAAGGATGTGACTGAAACCACTCCTGATCTTCAATCAGCAATCCTCTGGCATCTGCTATCGGCTGATCTTCAGAACTCATCCTTTATATCCAAATGACTTAAACACGATTTTTCTCAATTTTCCTTCTTGGCTCAGTCGGACAATTTCACTTCCGTGAACACAGTCTCGACTTTTGATATTGCGGATAATCATTCGAGACCGTCCCCATCCTGGCCGGTAACCGGGATGATCCAGTAACGGGTGTAACTCCTCCATATAATACCGGTCCTCAGCATCCGTCCCAAAGATAACACGATAACGTTCAAAATCCGATTCTGGTGGATGTTTTAAAAAATAGCTGTGTAGATCCATTAATTCTGGTGTCGGGCTCGGCTCCTTAATATATCCAAATTCAAATGGCACTGGCGCATTTTCCGGGGGAACCTTTTCCCCTTGAATATAGTATCGCAGTTTGGTTTGCGGATCATAGCTGTGAGTATCAATTGGTAGATCAGGTCGTTGCAGCGCAATCAGCTTTCCTTAGACCAGCGCTCCATATCCTCCAGCACTGGCACCCAGCAAAAGGACCCTTCGAATCTTACGGGATCGGATGTAATCAACGATGTAATCCGCTAACTCATAGAGGTTCTCTGCAACATCCGGGATACCGTAGTGGAAATGCGTCTGCTGAGGGTCACGTAAAAACATTCGATTGACTGGCAGGTCAGAAACCATCTTCCAGTAAGCGAATGCGTTTTCCTTCACAAGTTCTTCCCCATGCTCACGATACTTCACTGAAATAAAGAGCTGATAGGAGTCCAGAACTTCGCGGACCATAAACGAATCATTAATGCGCATAGCAGCCTTGGCAAATTTTTGACCCCATTGAGCAAGTTGCGGGCCAGATCGAGTCTCTTGCTTTATTAAATCAGCAATGGTAGCACCTCATCATGTTCAGATCGATTACCCGCGGTGAAGTAGACGGCTTTTTTGGCCTCTTCATCGATAACCTGCTTCAGCTCCTATTGATTGTCAGCCTCTGTCCGCTGATCTGCGGATTACCACTCGAACTAGTGACCACACGTATCCTGCCGGCGGCTGGAATATCGATCCTCTTTGGCAACCTCTACTACGGCTGGCAGGCAAGAAGACTCGCGCGCAAGCAAGGACGATCGGATGTCACCGCCCTTCCTTACGGGATCAATACGGTGAGTTTGATTGCCTATATTTTCCTCATCATGGGACCGGTTTATCGGTCAACCAGTGACATCGAGCTTACTTGGAAGATGGGACTCTTTGCTTGTTTGATGAGTGGCATCATTGAGCTTATTGGCGCGTTGGTAGGAAAGAAAATTCGACAATGGACGCCACGTGCAGCCCTTCTCTCTTCGCTATCCGGTATTGCGATCACGTTCATCACGATGGGGTTTGTTTTTCAGATCTTTTCCCAACCCCTGATCGCGATTCTACCCATGCTCATCATTGTGACTCTGTATGCAGCAAGAATTCAGCTGCCACTTAAATTACCAGTTGGATTAGTAGCCGTTTTGACAGGAACTCTACTGGCCTGGCTCTTTTCTGGGCTAGGATGGATTGAATTTACCTCATTAGGAAGCGCAGCTACCTATCCTGGTCTCTATCTTCCTAGGCCCATTTCTTCAGATATCCTTCGTTTCTTTTTTTCTGGAGAAGGGTGGACTTATCTGGCGGTGATCATTCCAATGGGGTTGTTCAATGTCATTGGATCACTTCAGTGTCTGGAAAGTGCCGAGGCTGCCGGAGATGACTATCCGACCGGATCCAGTCTAGCTGTCAATGGGGTCGGAACGATAGTAGCTGCGTTACTGGGGAGTGCATTCCCAACGACGATCTATATAGGTCATCCGGGCTGGAAAGCCATGGGGGCAAGACATGCCTACTCTTCTTATAACGGGGTCATCATGGCGATTCTCTGCTGCACGGGAATCATAGGCGGCATCCTCTATGTCGTTCCCCTGGAAGTGATGATCGGGATCCTGGTTTGGATTGGACTGACGATGGCCGCTCAAGCATTTCAGGAGACACCCAAGAGGCACTCCATCGCTGTTGCCATGGGACTGCTGCCCAGCCTGGCGGCGTGGGCCCTTCTGTTAATAGAAACGAGTCTCTCTGTTTCAGGAACCAGCCTCTCAGATGCCGTCACCGCCTTAGGTAGTCAGCTCTATCTGAGAGGGGTCATCGCGCTCAGCCAAGGGTTCATCATCACTTCCATGATTCTTGCCTCTATCGTTGCCCATTCGATTGATAAGCACTTTCGGAAAGCGGCCTGCTGGGCTGCCGTGGCTGCCACTTTATCCGCCTCCGGACTGATCCATGGATATGAACTAACGGAATCAGGCATCAGCAACCAATTTGGATTCTGGGCCGCAGGTGATTTTACTGTCGCCTATCTTCTGGCCGCAGGCTTTCTCTTTTGTCTGGATTTAGTCCAACCACGGCCAGGGTCCTAGCGCTTCTGCAATCGAATCGGCCCTTTAAAACAGGATGGTGAAACTTCGTTTCCCTTTTGCAAAATTCTCACTTCACCGCGGTGGGCTAGACGACGTGCCGCCTGCCTGACGGGCTCCATTGCGAGGCGCCACTCTGATTCATCCGTATGGATTGCTCTGGCCACTTCAGAAGGGCAAATGCTTTGATGAGGATTTCTTTGCCTAAGCAGCTCAATGATACCCTCTTCATATCGCCTATGGACTGACCGCTTACTCTCAGAACGACACTTCTGGCTACAATACTTAATTTCGTCCCAGACCTTTTCCCACTTTTTCCGCCAGGAAAAAGGGCGCCCACAATGCTGACAAATGCGTTTTTCTTTTTGATCCTGATTCATGACCAGGATCAAACCATACTACATTTTTGGAATGGTGATTCCAGTCTGCCCCTGATACTTACCACCTCGGTCACGGTAAGACGTTTGGCAGGGCTGGTCGGCCTGGAAGAATAGGACCTGTGCCAGCCCCTCATTCGCATATACTTTTGCGGGGAGCGGTGTAGTATTGGAAATCTCAAGAGTGACGTGCCCCTCCCACTCCGGCTCAAATGGAGTGACATTGACGATGATACCACAACGTGCGTAGGTGCTCTTACCTAAACAAACGGTTAGGACATCACGTGGAATCCGGAAATACTCAATGCTGCGTGCCAGGGCAAAACTGTTGGGGGGCACAATACAAACATCCGTTTTCATATCGACAAAGGACTGTTCGCAAAAGTCCTTTGGATCGACAATGCTGTTGTTGACGTTGGTGAAGATCTTAAATTCGTCAGAGACTCTCAGATCATAGCCATAAGATGACGTGCCATATGAGACCACACGCTGGCCGTTCACTTCTTTGACTTGGCCAGACTCAAAAGGTTCTATCATCCCCTGCTCGGCCCGGTCCCTGATTTGTTGGTCAGATAAAATCGACATCAGACAAAACTATCGGTAGGCCTAATATCGTCAAGAAACCAGGTTTTGATGAAAGCGCTTTTATCAAGGGAATATTTAAGCCGTTTACGTATCTAACTTTTTCTGAAAGTGAAACAACTCAACGACCAAACACGAGTCCTCGTCACCGGCGCAACCGGTTTCATAGGCCGTCACCTGGTTGATTCTCTAGCTGAAAAAAAAGTGCCACTCAGGCTGATGTGTCGCAGCCTGTCGAAATCGGGCCAGTTCTTCAGCGAGGACCAGGACATCGTCATTGGAGACCTGAGTCATATCGAGAAGATCCGGGAGGCGATGCAAGGCTGCGACTGGCTTATCAATGTCGCAGGATGTTACCGGTTCGGACCCTCTGCAGAAAAGGATCTCATTCAATCTAATGTTCATGGCCTGCAAAACCTTCTTGAAATATGGAAAGAAGCGGACCGCAGTGGGCGATTTATCCACGTGAGCACTGCGGGCTTCTGGGAACAGGGAGATGACGGCACCTTTTCGCAAGCAGACCTGCCGGACTGGTCTTACTACAAAAAGAGTAAATCTGCTGGTGAAGCACTGGTGCAGTCCGCCATCGCGGATGGAATGGACGCTGTCATCGTTAACCCCAGTTGCCCTATCGGAGAAGGTGACGACACCCCCACTCCCACTGGTAAAATGATTTTTGATTACGTGCGCGGTCACTTCCCTGTCAGCTGCCACACCGGAATTAACCTGATCCACATTAACGATCTGGTGGAAGGAATTCTCCATGCCGCAGAATCGGCGCCTTCTGGTGGTCCCATTATCTTTGGTGATGAGAATCTCTGGATCCATGAAATACTAGAACGTCTAGCGAAGCTGACTGGTAAAAGCCGCCCTCTGTTCACGGCACCAGGAGGTTTAGTCCGCATCATGGGCGAAATCGGAGAGGCGATCGATACCTACCAACCCGGATTCACAGACCGCACTCAGCTCTGCCGCGAGACGGCCTGGCTTTCCGGACGAACCCAATTCTTTTCACTCGATCAACAGTATCGTGACCTCGGTTGGAAACCAAAACGCGGTGTCGATCAAGCCCTCCGTGAATCAGTAGGCTGGTATCAACAGGATTAGAGTAACTGTCGTTCAGACTGAACGGACTCCGTCAGCTCTTTTTATCCGCCGCTGTATCCAATAGAGAAAGACTAAGCTCATCCAGATTATTTGCCGATTGAGTGGCAGATGATGAAACCAGACCTGATAATACAGCCAGTGAGCCTTTGCCCTGCGATTTTCCTTGTACTGATTCGCCCCCCCTCCGAGATACATTGGAATTTTCAACTCGCGACCAATGGAAAACAAATAGGCGTATAAAATTCGGTAGATTTCATGCCAATCCTCCAAAGACTTATCACACCCACCATGACCTACGGAGATCAACTTTTCATCAACATGGCACGTCCAATACCCGTAGATCTTTTTATTCTTCATAATCAAATACCAGCCATCACTTCTGTTTTGGATCTGGTCTTTATAATATTGAAGGCTGTAATCAAACGGTTGCCCATCGGGCCGACCTAGATACATGTCCTGATAGAATTTTCTTAATTCGGATGGACTGATTTCTCCTTCGTGATCTTTGAAAGACACGACCTTGTAATCAGATTTCTTTATCCGTGCCCAATCACGTTTGAGAGCACTCCCCAGCCCATCCTGTTGTCCTGCTATCGGTGACTGTGCCCCTGGAGGACTCCATAATAACGGCTGCTTATATCGAAACCGGATTGATCTCTCTCCTTCGACGCGCCCTCGCTCAATAGCCGGGATGCCTCTGCGGATTAAGACGTAATCTGGATAACGTCTTTGGATGGCCACACGAATACGTCTCCTTACTTCAGGATCAGATCTATCCGGTAAATAGATATTCCAGAAGTAATAATCATAAACAGCTTTGTCTCTCAGGAAGCTAGAGAAATAGAGAGACACGCAATTCAAGAAATGATAAATGCCTTTAGCACTAATAAAGTAAGGGGCACGGTAGCGGTAGGACTGAATCACCTCATTGAATAATTCTTCCTCAGGGTGGAAGTGATGTCCCCGATCATCATGACCACCGGGGTTAACCAGAAGCGGCCTCCAGTCAGCCCCTGAACCAGCTAGCTCGTAGTAACATCCCCCGGCACCACTCACCAACTCATTCAAAGGAACCTCAAAGTAGGGAATAAGTGATTCATAAGTTCCCCCCAAAGCCTTCAACTGTAAAACTGCTGAATCACCTCTTAAAAAAACTACATCCGACCTCATCACTACCAACAGTCTAGCGACGATCTAAGGGCGTCACACTCCTATTCATTGAGACAGCAATCAGTTTGTAATCCTTCATTTGAATTGATGACCATCACCAATCATTGCGCTTGCAAGCATAGGGGAGTTGAACAATCTCAATCCGATAAGCATGAATAAAACCGCACTGATTTACGCGATAAGTGGCCTGCTCCTCAATGGCTTAGGACTGAGTCTCTTTGGCGAATCCGTCATCCGTAAGTCAACCAATGAACCCTGGTTTATCCTCGGCACCTTATCTCTAGTCTGTATCAATGCAGGCATCTGCCTCGTCATTGAAGCCGCCAAGAAGGCATAAAAAACGGGCTGAGATCCTTGGATCCCAGCCCGCCTTTCGAGGAATAATGAACTAAACTCTCCTTACCAACTCAGTGCGCCACCGGTTTGATACTCAGTGACACGTGTTTCGAAGAAGTTCTTCTCTTTACCCAAATCAATGGTTTCTGACATCCAAGGGAATGGGTTCTTGGTATTATATGTTTTGGTCAGGCCAATTCTTTCCAGGCGGCGGTCTGCGATATACCCGACATACTGACGGAAGAGTCCTGCATTGAGGCCTAGGATGCCGTTTGGCAGGCAGTCTTCTGCATATTGGATTTCCAGCTCAACGGCCTGTTCGATCAGGTCTTGCATCTTCTGTTGGAATTCAGGTGTCCAAGCATCTGGGTTCTCAGCTTTGATTCCATTGATCAGATCGATGCCAAAGTTCAAGTGAGTGCTTTCATCCCGCATGATGTATTGAAACTGCTCACCGATCCCAGTCAATCGGTTCTGGCGATGGAATGACAGCATCATGACAAATCCGCTGTAGAAGAAGAGTCCTTCCATGATGACATAGAAGCCAATCAAGTTTTCGAGGAACTTCTGCACCCCTTCGGTGGTCTCCGTATTGAAATTAGGGTCCATCAAATTCTGAGTAAGCTTCATCTCGAAGTCGTCTTTCTCACTAATGGAATTCACCTCGTGGTACATGTTAAAGACTTCGCGTTCATCTAAAGCCAGAGACTCACAAATGTAGTGAAAGGTATGCGTGTGAATCGCTTCTTCAAACGCCTGGCGCAACAAGTATTGACGACATTCCGGATTCGTCACGTGCTCGAAAATAGCCAGAACGATATTGTTTCCGACTAAGCTTTCAGCCGTTGAGAAGAATCCGAGGTTCCGCATCACTACCCGGCGTTCATCTGCGGTCAGTTTATTTGATTTCCAGAGCTCAATGTCTTTCTGCATCCCAACTTCAGTCGGCATCCAGTGGTTGGCACAGCCATTCAGGTAGTGCTCCCAAGCCCACTGATACTTAATGGGCATGAGCTGGTTCACATCAACTGCCTTACAGTTGATCAACTTCTTATCATCGACGTTAATTTCACGGGTCAAGTCCCATGCTTTGGCTTTTTCGCCTGTTAGATTACAACAACTCATTGTTCGTTTCCTCCCTATTTATGAATGAAGAATTATCAATGATCATTTCAGAATCACTTTCTAACTCTTCGGTTTTGTTTTCTTTAAAATGGTGAAGAGAATTTTGGTCAACTCTTCGGTTTCTATCATCAGGCCAGATAGCTTCGT
>JBCBYL010000119.1:0-6933 GCA_039815855.1 Verrucomicrobiota bacterium | reverse complement strand
TTTATTTTTCCTTTGCTGGTGGTCTTTTGCTGATGTGCCAGCCATTCCCACCAATTGGAATAATTAGATTCCTGAATTATATTTAAGTATGTCACTAAAGAACTTTCATATATTCTTTGTTATCTGCTCCAGCTTATTTTGCTGGGGAACGGCTTATCTTTTGCTTTCAGGCTTACCTGATTCCGGCACACCTTCCTATCTGACGATGGGAATCATCTGCTGCCTGGGTGGAGTCATTTTGCCGATTTACGGAACTTTCTTTTATAAGAAGATGGTCAAAATGGGATTATATAAATGATGAAAAAAATTGGTTTCTATCTACTGAGTCTTTTATCAGTGACTTCGATATCGAATGCCTGCCCGGTCTGCTTTGGAGCACCTGAAGACCCGATTACGGAGGCGGCAGGAATGGCGATTATGTTCTTATTTGTCATTGTTTGTGTCATGCTCACAGCGGTGATCAGCTTTTTTTACACCCTAAGAAAAAGAGCACAGCAACATCAGGCCTTGGTTGATGCGGTTGGCTATGATCCTGAAGAAAACATCAAATAAATGATTCCACACTTCGCTATTCTAATTGAATGGATGGGCATCCCTCAAAATGCCTCCTTACATGGTGAACAAATCGATTCTTTTAACGAACTCGTGCATTGGTTCATGTTGGCTCTTTTTGTCGGTTGGGCCTTGTTCTTTGCTTACTCCCTCTGGCGCTTTGCTCAGAAGCGAAACAACCGTGCCAGCTATTCTGGAATGAAGGGACATGGATCATCTCACGTTGAATACGGCGTGATCATTTTTGAGGCGGTTCTGCTCCTCGGGTTTGCCTTTCCATTGTGGGCATCGCGTGTTGATGCCAATGAATATCCTACTGGTGACGATGTCGTCCGTGTCGATGCGGTCGCATATCAATTCGGTTGGGAGTTCCACTATCCAGGTAAAGATAAAGTGCTGGGCAGACGTTCTTATGCTTTAGTGACGGTTGAAAACCCACTGGGTATCGATTTCGAAGATCCGAATGCGGCCGATGACTTTTATACGAAGAATAAAATGGTGGTGCCAGTTGATCAGCCGGTCATTTGCAATGTTTCTTCTAAGGACGTTATCCATAACTATGCAGTGAAACACATGCGTATCGGGCAGGATGCCATTCCTGGAATGCAAATTCCTGTTATTTACACTCCAATTCGCAAGGGTAAATTTGAAATTGTCTGTGCCCAGCTCTGCGGATCAGGCCATTACAGTATGAAAGCCTGGCTTGAGGTCACCCCACAGGATGAATACGGAGAATGGGAAGCGAAGCAGATTGATAATGCCGTCAAGGCACGCGAAGCACTTGCAGCTGCAAAAGCTCAGAAGGCGCTCGAAGAAAAAGCGAAATCAGCTCAAGCCAAAGCTGAGATCAAGGCTACTAATTCATAGCTTATACCAGCTTATAGTTGGCCCCGGATGTTTGATGACATCTCATGCTACGGTAGGTTTCACTTATGCGTGAAAAGGATCGAGGATTAATTAGTAACTGGCTGCTCATCGTAGCCGGTGCCATTGCACTCATGATGGTGATTGGTGCGATCACACGTTTGACTGAGTCCGGTCTTTCTATGACGGAATGGAATTTGATTGGCGGCTTTCCACCGCTTCATCAATCAGATTGGGAGATCCTCTTTGAAAAATACCAAGGGACACCTCAGCACTTGATCACGTTCCCCGATATGAATCTGGAAGCATTTAAACGAATCTTCTGGTGGGAGTATATACACCGGATGTTTGGAAGAGGGCTTGGACTTCTCTTTGGCTTGCCCTTCCTCTTCCTGATTCTCACTAAACGAGTCAACGCGAAGTGGATTGGATTACTTTCGATTGCACTCGTGCTGGGGGGGATGCAAGGGTTTCTGGGATGGTATATGGTTCAGAGTGGTTTGGTGGAGCGGCCCTGGGTAAGTCCTGTCCGACTGACAGCCCACTTGATGATGGCTCTCACCCTTTTTAGTTATACGCTAGGTATGGCTCTGTGGATTCGCTTTGAACCGAAGGAGAGTCCAATCAGCTTATCTGCCTCGCGCCCCTGGTTGGTTGCTTTAACCCTGGTTATTCTGGCTCAGCTGATTCTAGGAGGATCGATGTCCGGAATGAAGGCCGCGATATCCTATCCCACTTATCCTGACATGAACGGAGTCTGGATACCTGAGATGCTCTGGAAGGTGGAATTAGGTTTCTTGAATTTCTTTGAAAATGCGACGTTTGTTCAGTTCTTGCATCGCTCTGTAGCCCTGGTTGTAGCGGGTTTATCTGGCTACCTGGTTTGGAAGCATATTCGGGAATCTGACCCAAGGATTAAAACCCTTTCCTATGGGTTGGCTTCTGCTGTAGGACTCCAGTTTCTCATTGGAGTGCTGACGGTGATCAACGCAAAAGGAGAGGTTCCAGAGGTTTTGGGTGTCGCTCATCAGGTAGGAGCGATTATAGTCGTATCGGTTGTTGTCTGCTGGTGGGTATTGATGCAAAAAGGAAAGATAGGGAATGAAAAAGAAACATTGGCTTAACTTATTGATTGTACTGTTGGCTGGTCTGAGCAGTTGCCAGAAGAGTGGAGTTCGAATCTATGAGATTCCGAAGGAGACCGAAGCGGAGTCGCCTTTTTCTGTTCAAGCACCTCAATCCGAATCGTCCGCTTCGCCACCAGCTCCTCGCCCAGTGGTGTCATCTAACGCTTCTGAAATTTCCTGGACGGTGCCGGAGGGGTGGAAAGAAGCAGCGCTTAAACCTATGAGACTTGCCTCCTATACCAGCGCGAATGGTCAGGTAGATATTTCAGTGGTGAAACTCGGGGGTGCAGCCGGCGGCGTCGCGTCTAATGTCAACCGTTGGCGGGGGCAAGTGGGGCTAGAACCGAGTTCCCCAGAGTCGATTGCCAAGGCAGCAACGTCTTTTGAATCAGAGGGGCTCAAAGGCAGTCTGTTTGTTCTTTATGGGGCTGAAAATGGAACCTTAGCAGCGATTGTGCCCTACCAGGGAATGAGCTGGTTCTTTAAAGCCACAGGCCCGTCCTCGTCCCTGAAAGAGGAAGCCAGTCGCTTTAATGAGTGGGTGGAGTCGCTACGCGTTCCATAAATCAGGCGGCTTCATTATGCTGATCAAGATTCCTTATCCACTGAAGAAAATACTCAACCCGATTGCTTCTCTGAAGCTGACGGTTGCCTGTCTCCTGATTTCCATACTCCTGGTTTTCTTTGGTACTTTGGCTCAAGTCGAATTTGGAATCTGGGAAGCCCAGAATCGATATTTCTCTACCTGGTGGGTTTGGGAGACGATCCAATTTGGAGAGTGGTCTATTCCACTCTTTCTCCCAGGGGGTTATTTGGTTGGTTCGGTTCTCCTTATTAATTTATTAGCTGCCCATGGGACTCGCTTTAAATTGACCTGGAAAAAATCAGGAATTGTCTTAACCCATATCGGTATCCTGCTTCTGATTGTCGGTGGGTTTATCACCGGAGCAACATCACACGAAGGAGCCATGAGTATTCGGGAGGGTGACAGTAGCCGCTTCATCGAGAGTTTCCACGAACGTGAATTAGCAGTGGTCGACAAATCAGACCCTGAAACAGATCAGGTCGTGGCCTTTGATACGTCCCTTTTTCAGACTGGCTACCGTGTCGATCATCCAGACCTACCTTTCTTTATCGATGTTCATCAATATTTCCCGAATTCCAGACTACGGATGCGAGAAGATGGAGCGGTAGGTCAATTCACACGAGTGAATCGAGGCTTTGGCCAGAGAATTGCAGTCAGACCACACCGTGAAACGTTTAAGCAGGACGAACAAAATCTCATCTCCATGGAAGCGAAACTCGTGGATAAGGACAGCAATCAATCCTTGGGCTACTGGTTGTTTACCAATGCGATCGTCGCCTCTCAGTCGGTGGAGGCAGCAGGTAAGACGTATCAAATTAGCTTAAGACCGACCCGGACGTATGTGCCCTATGCCATCAAGCTCATCGATTTTTCACATGACAAGTATCCTGGAACCCAGGTGCCGGTGAACTTTTCCAGTAAGGTCCAGCTTGCAAATGACGAGGGAACGGTTGACCGGGAGTCTTTGATTTACATGAACCATCCCTTGCGGTTCGAAGGCAGAACGTTCTATCAGCAAAGCTTCGGGGAGAATGATAAGTTATCTGTTCTCCAAGTGGTCAAGAATCCAGGTTGGCAGCTGCCCTATCTCTCATGCGCGCTTTTAGCCTTAGGACTCTGTCTTCAATTCGGAATCCATTTAGGTCAATTTCTGAAGAGGAGGGGAGCTTGAAAATAAAAAAGAGTCAGCTGATTTGGGGAGTATCCTCTGTGCTGGTGATCGGCCTGATGGTTTCCGGTCTGGTCAGAAATGTGAACAAAGACGGGTATGACTTCGAACGTCTGGGCCAGGTTCCCGTCCAGAGTGAAGGCCGGATCAAACCGTTTGATTCCTTAGCCAGGCAGACGCTGCTCCAATTCCGCGAAAGACAATCATTCCGGGAGGATAAAGAAAGAATGACAGCCACGCAGTGGTTGGCTGAAGCTATTTTTCACCCGGAGATTTCTCACCAGCGTGCCAGCTTTACCATCCACCACCCAGACTTGGTGACCCTGCTGGCTCCTAATGGAGATTGGGATAGGAAACATTTTTCACTCAATGAAATGAAGCCTCAGATTGCCGAGGTCATGAAACAAGCTGAACAGGCGGCCGAGGTTGAAGCGCAACTTCGGTCACCCTACCAGCGAGAGGTGATCGAGCTCGCGAACAATCTCCAGACATTGATGATGCTTCAGTCTTCGATTCTATTACCCGGTATGGAAGAGGCAGAGGCATTCTACAGCCAGGCGTTTGAGGTTATGGATAGCGGGCGTGACGCGTTCAATGCGCATCAGAGCGGAAGGGAATACGATCAAGAATTGTTCGACGAGTTTCTGGGCATGGCCTCTGTTTTGCGGCGCCTTGATAATCCAGCCGGCGTCCGACTGATTCCGCCTCCCTCCATGAAGCGGGAAGAGAAACTCATTGATTGGTGGACAGTAGGATCGGCGACCTTAAAGGCACCTCCCAAACAACCTGATCCTGTTGTCATGGCCTACGCTGAAGTCTCGAGTGCCTATCGCTCTCAACAGCCTGAGAAATTTAATGCTGCTCTGGAACGTCTTCACTTTGAAATATCCCAAAGAAAGGAATCCGAACAGGCCAAAGCTGGACACGAATATTGGTACAACCAATCCGAACTTTTCTATCAAAGTAGTGTCCTCTATGTTCTTGCCTTTCTTCTGGTGATTTTTTCCTGGCTGAAGTGGCCCAAAATTCTGGGCTCGAGTGCATTCTCGATCATTTTCGTCACATTCTTATTTCATACGATTGCTCTGATTTTGAGGGTTTATCTCTCCGGTCGCCCGCCAGTGACGAACCTCTATTCTTCTGCCATTTTTGTCGGCTGGGGAGCCGTGGGGTTAGGGTTACTCTTGGAGAAATTTTTTAAGAATGGCATTGGTTCGATAACCGCTGCCAGTGTTGGTTTTCTGAGTTTGATCGTGGCCCACCATTTAGCAGCAGAAGGAGATACGATGGCTATGCTCCAAGCTGTTCTCGACACCAATTTCTGGTTAGCAACCCATGTCGTTATCATCACTCTGGGTTATGCCGCGACTTTCCTGGCAGGCTTCTTAGGCATCGTCTATATCCTGCGTGGATTTTTCTCAGCGGGACTGGATACTCAAACTGCTCTTTCTCTGGAGAAAATGGTTTATGGAATCATCTGTTTTGCGACCTTATTTAGTCTGGTAGGAACCCTTTTAGGAGGAATCTGGGCAGATCAGTCTTGGGGAAGGTTCTGGGGATGGGATCCGAAAGAAAATGGAGCCCTCCTCATCGTTTTGTGGTGCGCTGTTATCCTTCACGCCCGCTGGGGCAAAATGATCAAAGCGAGAGGTTTAATGATCCTGGCCGTATTGGGAAACATTGTGACCGCCTGGTCATGGTTTGGAACCAACATGCTGGGGGTGGGGCTACATTCCTATGGGTTCATGGAAAAAGCTTTTTTCTGGTTAGCCGCATTTATCTTTTTCCAGTTGATGATTGCTGCCATTGGCATGGTTCCTCAGAGGCATTGGGGCAGCTTTGAAAAAGCATCTCCCGATGCACTTCCGAGCAAGTGAATTCAATTCTTAAATTGATTCTATGCTTAGCCGCTACCTTGGGAGTGGGCTGGATTGGAGGTTGGGCTACCTCACATTCCATTCATGATTGGTATCCAGGCTTAGCCAAGCCTTCGTGGACTCCTCCTAATGCAGCTTTCCCAATTGTCTGGACCAGTCTTTATCTGATCATGGCGGTCAGCACCTGGAGGATTTGGAATTTGCTTCCGGGTAGGAAAAGGAATCTGGCCCTCAGTCTCTTTGGTATTCAACTCTTCTTTAACGTCGGCTGGTCGTTTTGGTTCTTTTATTTTCAAAGAATCGATTTGGCGTTTTTCTGGTTAGGCCTTCTCTGCACATTGGTTGGACTGATGGTGTTTGCGTACTTGAGGCTGATCACCTGGGTAGGTCTGATTAATTTGCCCTATTTGATTTGGGTTCTCTATGCCTTTGCCCTGAACTTTGAGATCTGGCGTTTGAATGTTTAGCCCGCCGTTGTCTAATTTCTTGTCGTTCCTGTCCCCCGCGCTTGAATAGGGTGGATGGATTGGGAAATTAAATCACGCTCGGACACCTGCCAGATCACGGGTCGAGCGTTTCAAGAGGATGAAGTTTATTTTACGGCTCTTTACCTGGTTAAAGAAGGGATGGAACGAGTCGATCTTTGCCAAGAGGCCTGGCCGGCACAGCAAGAGTCCAAACCACCTTTGTCTTTCTGGAAATCGGTTTTTAAGCCCAACCCTGTTGATGCCTCTGAGACGGTCGATCCATCTGATGCGG
>JBCBYL010000032.1:0-21895 GCA_039815855.1 Verrucomicrobiota bacterium | reverse complement strand
CCTAAAACCATCGTCAACAAACACCAATAAGCGAAAGACGCCTCCTGATGACTTAGGAACGCAATAATCACAGAAAAGACGGCGATGACAAAAATTACCCAGCTACTCACTGATTTAGAGAGGAGTGGAATCGGTGCAATGACCAGAGCCCAGGTAAAAAATAATCCAGTTGGGTCTCCGTAAAGATGGAAAATCTGACTGATCAGCATCATACCCAAAAGCGGAAATGTCGTAGCCATCAGATAAGAAGATTCCCAAAAAGCCGGAGAACAGCCTCGCCGCTGCCATTCGATTGAAAGGCTTCCACTCCCCCCCAATAATAGCAGCATCCCGAGCAATTTGGCTTCATCAGCCAACTGCTCCCAGTTCGACGCGACGATCAGAATGACCCCCGCCAGAAGCAATAGGCTGCCGATAATGACAAAGGCTAATTTCCAGTAATTATATCCCCGTTCAGGATATAATTTCAAAATAGCTGCAGCCGTCTCCTGATCGACAATCCCCTTTTCGACCCATGAATAAACATAAGGCTTGAGTTTACCCTGATTCATCATTGCTCTACCGGGAAATATCTTCCTGCCCCAGGATGCAAAATTGATTACGCTGCAGGGCTTGGGTGGCCAGCTCAATATCCTCTAAATGAAAAGCCATCGCCCCTTTTCCGTGCGGGCGAGTAATAAAAGAATAAGTATAGTGGATATTAATTTCTGCCTGCAGGATGACCGACAGCACTTTTTTGACATTGAGCGGCCCATCCACTTCCACCACCAGTACTTCCGTCTCCGTATGCGCAATGGCATGTTCATGGATAAGGTGACGGGCGGCATCCGGATCATCGACCACCATCCGCATCACAGAACTGTCAGACGTATCCACCGTGGTCAGTCCTAAGACATGGATATTCCGCTCAGAAAATAAGTTGAGTAATTCCAGTAACCGCCCCACTTTATTTTCCACAAAAATGGAAAATTGGGCGACAGGATCATGCCTGCGTTCTCTAGCTGTCTCGACCACGAATGTTCATCCTAGGAAGAGACCCCCCACTTGGCAATACCTCACCCGAAGCAGGCCTGTTGATCATAAAGGAACGCACTAATAAATTTCCAGCTCTTCAGGCCGGACATCCAGGCACTCGTCATGATCCTCCCAGATGATGACCGGAAAGAGATCGAGAAGTCCTGGCAGGATCGTTTCAGGCAGAGACTCCAGGAGGGTTCCTGCAAAATCAGCCGCCTGCTCGAAGGCCTCTTCGTAATCATCGACCTGAGCTTTTTCCTCGTCTTCCCAATGAGCCACTTCGTGGACATCAGCATACTGACGCGCCCATTGAGTAAGCAATCGCTTCGATTTCGCGGGCAAGTCATCGAGTTCCATGGCGGTGTCCCCACAATGCAGGCACAGTAAACCGTGTTCGATAACATCACGCGTTACCAGCGGGACGAGTGGTGCCTTACAGCAAGGAGCCTCCGTGTAACCGAGGGGCAAACTGACCAACCCGCGCTTCCAAAGTTTGCGTCGGTTGGCTTCCTGCGCCAGCAATCGGGCCACCCCCACCAACGGGTGCGAAAGACGCCAGACCCGTCCACTCAGTTGCCCCAGAGTTTGGGATAGCCAGCGCGCCAGATTGAGATCATCAAAGCTCTCCAGGCTTCGGGTGTAATGCTTCCAAAGCTGCTCATGGGCTTCATTAGGGTCCTCGATTGGCATCTTTAGTATGGGTATTTATTCACTTTCCAGAGGAGCCAGAACCCGAGCGCTTGAAAAATAAAGTTAGGTGCCCAGATGATGAGCTCAGGGTAAGCTCCCGCGTCATCCTCCAGCGCTTTGGCAAAGGCAACCAATAAGTAATAGAGAATGACAATCCCCAGGCTGATGACAAAGCTGATTGATGTCTCTCTCCGCTGGGTCAATAAAGCGACCGGAATACCAATAATACAAAACGTAAAACAGGCACTGGAGAAAGCCAGGCGCTTCTGGAGCTCTGTAATAATCGGTAAGATACGGAAATCTCCCTCCGGACTGATGATCTCCGCTCCGATCTGGTCTAACGTCCAGACCGTAATGTTCTTCTCCACCCCTGAAGTATCCAGCAAGCTGGCCAGCGAAACACGGATCGGCAGTTGGGAAGCTCTCATCCCAGTCTGAATTTGATCAATAACCGTTGGATCATTGCCTCTCTGCTCCTGCCGCGCGTTATACAGAGTAATGTCCAGCGACTTCTCGGGTAGATTTGCGGCGATGATTCCGTAATCAGCACGAATGCTCCGGTTCGGGATGCCATCTTTTCCCAGTTCCCAGATATGCACGCCTTCAATCCGGTTGCCGGATTTCTTTTTGATGTAGAGACGCATATTTCCGAAGGTATCAATCGGTTCTTCCGCCCTGAGGAAAACCGTAGGGTTCTCTCGCCCCATATCGACCAAGGTGCGCTTAAAGGTAGCCATCGAATCCGGAGCCAAATACGAATTATTGAAAAACGAGATGACACAAAAAACCAGACTCAGAAGGATGATGGGGGCGGAAAAAGGAGCCAGGCCAATTCCCGCAGCCCGGATCGCGGTTAATTCATGATCATGTGACATCCGCCCGAAAACCAGGAGGATGGCGATGAGCAATCCCCACGGAACCGTAAAGGTCAGGGCGGCTGGGATCAGGAGCAGGATCATCTTGCTGATGATACCGACAGGCACGTCATTATTGACGAGAAGATCGAAAACACGCTGGAAGGCGTTTCCTAAAACGAGTACAAACGTCATCACTCCAATCGCGATCAGAGTGGTGATGAGAATGCGCCAGATGATATATCGATACAGAACGGTCAAAACAGGTCCTATCAATGTGCGTTTTTTCCTGATCTGGGGCAAGGGTGATTTGCTCTTTCCTGAAAACCATCTTTTGACATTCCTTCACACCTGTGGTGAAAAACATCTTGGTGAACGATGAATTGGAGTTTGATGAAACCTATGCCCTTCAACTGGCCCGCGCCGGAAAGAAGGAAGGGTGGGAACTCCTCCACGCTCACTACTACCGTGGTATCTGGGCTGCGGTAAAACAAATCGTCCATGATGATAACCTCGCTGAAGATGTCGTTCAGGAAGCCTTTCTCAAGGCCTTCCGGAAACTGCACCTCTTTCGCGGAAAATCAAAATTCAGCACCTGGCTCTACCGCATCGCCTGTAATCAGGCCTATGATGTCATGCGCAAAGCTGGACGTCGTCAGAAATGGCTGGGGCTCTTTCCTCTCATCTCAGATGATGAGGAAACCGAGATCGAAGCTGTCGATCCCCACACCGCGGCAGATGAAGCCCAGGGCCAGGACCTGCAAAAAAGAATCACTTGGGCCATCGATCAATTGAATCAAGAACAGCGGGCCGTCGTCGAACTAAGGCTGATACAGGGTTTTAGTACAGAAGAGACGGCTAAAATGCTAGGTTGCAAGAAAGGAACCGTGCTCTCACGGTTGTATTATAGCTGCCAGAAGCTAAAATCGTTATTAGGTGAAGAATATGATGAACTATAAGAAATTCGTAGAGAAGCTTGAACAGTGTGATCATTCCACTGATGAAAAGTGCATTGTGCAGCGTTTCATTCGGGACATAAGAGGTGCCTGTGCTGAAAATGAGCGCAGTGATTTTCACCAATCTAGCTCCTGGACCAGGCTGGAAGCACAGATGGAAGTATCCGCACCTCGGAAGAGCTTAAGCGGACTGCTCGCCCCGGCACTCTTACCCGCCGTAGCAGGCGTCGTCCTCGCGATCTGGCTGATCCCCTTGAGCGCCGACGAGATCGGCATGACCGATGCACCTAACATCTCCATCAGTGAGTCCAAAAACCATATCTACGTGACTCCATTTCATTCCAAAGGAGTGGACGCAGATGTGATTTGGGCTGAGGGATATCAATATATTCCGGCACATTACAGCGCCTCTAAATGAGAACGTTCGCTCCTCACCTGCTCCTCACCGCTTTCTACCTCTTTTCAGCCCAGTCAGGCTGGACTGAAATCCCTGAAGATGCGGACAACTTTCATCTTCATCTCATCCACGCCCAGAACGTCCGCATTGAGGATGACCAGTCGATCGATAGCAAACTCCGCAAGAAACTGGTCACACTCTTTGGCTATGATAAATATCGATCTCTCGGGGAAGCCTCCTCACCGATTCAGGGGGATGAGTCCATCCGGCTCAAAGCCTCTGATCTGTTCCACCTGCGCCTGACCAGCTTGCCCAAGCCAGCCCACACCTATCAGTTCGAGCTGGTCCAGGGAGAGAAAATGGTCTTTCGCGGAAAAGTACAGCCCAAACCGGAAGTCCCGATTATTATCCGTGGTCCTTTTTATGATGAGGGCAACCTCATTCTGGTCATCAAGCAGCTCACGCCCACCTCACCTTAAAACATCTTGCCTGCGGATCCGGCTTCGTGCGGCGGCTGCCACACAAAGCTCTAAGTCGAGAGCCCTTGCGGATGGATTGCTTCACTCTGTTCGCAATGACCCAAGGTGGTGAATTGTCTGTTGTCATTGCGAGGAGCATAGCGACGCGGCAAAACGCTGTTCACGAATCGTGAGTGAACACTCCTATACTTACTTCATTCTCGTTTAGTTTAACCGAAGCAAAGTGGAGGTTAAAGAATCCAGACCGTATGACGTAGAGGGGCCATACCACTCAGCACTCTTAAGTACTGGTGAATTCCTCTGGAGGATTCGGAAATGCCTGTTAAGCTCCATTCATGAGTTTAATGGAGCAAATCAACTCCGATATGAAAGATGCCCTCCGGGGGAAGCGTTCAGGAGAACTGAATACGTTGCGGATGCTCAAATCCGCGATTGGTTATGCCAGTGAGCAGGGAGCCAGCGCCGCCGACGCTTCTGATGACACCGTCATCACCACCATCCGGAAAGAAATCAAAAAACGGGATGACGCGATCGAAGGGTTCACCAAAGCAGGTCGCCAGGAACAAGCCGCCCAGGAAGCAGAAGAAAAAACATTCTTAGAAAAATATTTACCCGAACCGCTTAGTGCCGAGGAAATCGAGTCACTCGTTCAAAGTGCGATTGAGGAAACAGGTGCGACTTCTAAAAAAGAGATGGGAGCGGTCATGAAACTGGTGACGTCCCGGTCAGAAGGCCGCGCCGATGGCCGATCCCTCAGTCAAGCGGTACAAAAAATGCTTTCCTAGAAAGGACCTCTGATGAACCAAATCGCATTATTCTTAATCATCCTCTCCGCCGTCATGCTTTGGGGCTGCTAACCCGCCATCGACAACTCCTCATCTTGATCGTCAGTATGGCGCTCTACGGTGTCAGCTCCTATTGGCGGTCTGATTTCCATGGCAGCTGGCTGCAGGACTCTCTTCCCAGCCTTCTCTTTTTTCCGGCCGCGTTCAGCGTCATCGGCTTTTTACCAAAGCGATGGGGAGGTGCCAGCCAGCGGCCCATTTCTCTGCGCACCTGGTGGTTTGGGGTCATCATCGGTGTCATTTTCCTGGAAGGAATCGGCCCCCTCATTGGACTGGGCGTTGCCGACTGGAAAGACGTGCTCATGCTGGTCACCGGAGCCTTCCTCTACCGTGTTTTCATTTTACCCCAACGTCTAGCGAACTGACATAGTTGCCACTGAAGGCGAGTCGTGCACAATAAGCACTGTGTCTGAGTCAACCAACATTCAAGAATCAATGATCGATGATCATTTTATTGAATCGATCATGCAGGGACACCCGCATGACATCGCGGCCCAGATCCAATATCTCAATACCGATGTCCTCAGAGAAATCTTACGACGCCTCCCGGATGAAACCGCAGCAGAAGTGATCAGCGAACTTCCCGATGAACGCCAGATCGACCTCTTCGAGGCAATGCGGATTAACCGCCTCTCCGGAATTATTTCTGAGATGTTCACCGACGATGTTGCAGACGTCCTGGGTAAAGTGTCGACTGAACGACTCCGCCTCATCCTCACTTCCCTTCCCAAAGAAGAAGCCTCCAGAATTACTGATCTGCTCAAATACCCGGAAGACTCAGCCGGCGGGATCATGCAGACCGAGTTTATTTCCATCAGCGAGGACATGACTCTGGAGGAGGCCCGCGAATCACTTCGCCGTGATCAGGAAGAAGATTTCGAAGGGGCTTACTACCTCTATGTGATCGATGAAATTGGCCGTTTGACCGGAGTCCTCCGGATGAGGGACCTTCTCTTCCGTCCCCCGGGAATGAGCGTGAGTAAAGTCATGGTCCGGGCCGTGCGCTGTGTTTCGGTCCATGCTGATCAAGAGAGAATCGCAGAACTAGCCCAGAATTATCACTACCTGGCCGTGCCGGTCATTGATGATTTTGGAAAATTAGTCGGCGTCGTCACCAATGATGACCTCATCGACGTCATCCAGGAAGAGGCGACGGAGGATATGCAACTCCTCGCCGGACTTTCTGGAGAGGAAGGGGTGCTCAGCGCCTGGCATCAATCCGTGCGCCGTCGACTCCCCTGGCTCTATATCAATCTGGCCATGGCCTTCGTCGCGGCTGCGGTCGTCTCTCTCTATGAGGAGACCATCGCCCAGTACGCCGTCCTCGCCGTCTTTCTTCCCGTTATTGCCGGATTATCAGGTAACACCGGGACCCAGGTCTTAACCATCATGGTCCGCTCCCTCGCCTTAGGCGAAATTGACGTCGCTGATCGTTGGAGGCTCTTGCGTAAGGAATTGCTGGTAGGAGTCATCAATGGCATCGCTATCGGTATTGGAGTCAGCCTGCTCTGCTGGATTTGGAAAGGGAATCCCGTGCTGGGGATCATCATCCTCGTCGCCATGGTCGTGAACATGGCCTGTGCCGCTTTGGCTGGCGTCCTCGTCCCCTTAGGCCTGAAAGCCTTTAAGGTCGATCCTGCCCTGGCCTCTTCGATTATTGTCACCACCATCGTCGATGTCTTTGGCTTCTTTGTCTTCCTCGCTCTGGCCACCGCCTTTATCGAATATATCTCACCCTAGTGGAGTCCAGCGTGTCCTTTCTAGTTGTCGATGGCCATAGCGTGATCTACCAGATTCCTGGTCTCTTACAGATCCATCAGCGAAAACCGGCTCAGGCCCGCGAGCTTCTCACCCGCCAGCTTTCCCAGCTTCATGACACCAGCCATTGGCGGATCACTCTCGTCTTCGATGGAAAGACAGGCCCACCGTCGAAAGTCGAACCCGGAAAGATGCATGTCATCTATAGCCAAACCAACCAAACCGCTGACAGTGTCATTGAACGGCTGGTCCAGTCCGCACCGGATTCCTCTCTCGTAACCGTCGTCACTGCCGATCAGGCAGAGCGCCTGACCGTGGAAAGTTTTGGCGCTACCGTTTGGCATCCTGCTCAACTCGAGATCGAAATGGACACCGTCGACCGTGATTGGCAGCATACGCTTAAACAGATCAATCGGGATGCAAAATGGTGATTCTCGGATGGACAATAAGCCAACGTTCGCTATTTTTGCTTGCAGAAGCATTTCAATATCTGTAACTAGTTTAAATAGGGCAACCTACAGGAGTTTATAATGTCTGCAGTGGGAAAAATTTTACTCGTATTATCAATTATCATTTCGTTGGCGTCAGCAGGGCTGGGTTTCATGCTTGTGACGAAAAAAACACAATACAGCACTCAGCTCAGTGCGGTAGAGAAAGCCTTGCGGACGAACGACACGGTTCCCTACGCTGGAGACTTTCTCACTAATCCGAGTGAACCCGCCACAACCCTCGGGCAGACAATGAAAGTCTTTACGGATACTCAGGAAGAATTGAGCACCACGAAAACCAGTTTAGAAACAACCAAGACCGAACTCACCGCCACCACTGCTGAAGCTCAGGACCTCAAGACCAAGCTAACCTCCACGGAACGCGACCTCGAAGAAGCGAAAACCAATATGGCAACGTTTCAGGAAGAAATGGTTCCCATTAAAGAGGAGCTCCAAGCACTCAATGACTTACTGGGTGGACGCCCTCTCGATGAACTCCTCGCCGATTACAATAAGATCAAAGATGACTTCCAAATGACGGAAGCTGAAAAGAAAGTCATCGAAGACATCCTTCAGGATAAAACGGCTAAACTGCAACAGCTCGAAGGGATCGTAAGTATGGGTGAACGCGGCGTCGCTCCACTTGACCTTTCTGGAAAAATTCTCGCCATTAATAAAGCCTGGAACTTTGTCGTTCTCGACGTCGGTCGGGATGACAACCTGCCTGAAGGGGTTGATTTGACCGTTTACCGTGGTGACGACCTCGTCGGTAAGGTCCGCACCGTAGCCGTCGATACCGATACGACCATTGCCGACGTCCTCCCCGATTGGACAAAAAGCCAAATCCAGATTGGCGATCAGGTCCTTTTTTAATAGAGTGTTAGGATGAAATCGATTCGCGTCCTGAAATTTGCTTTTGCACTCGGCCTTTTGGTGCTGCCACTTTTCACCAGTTGCGCCAGCCGTGAAACCGACACCACGAAAGAAGATCGGGAAAAAATTTCGACCGTGCCATGGAACCGCCCCCAAAACTGGGAAGGACAAGGCGCTCTGGGCGGTCTCGTCCAGTAGTCTAACTGCCCCGTCTGAGCACTCTCACTTAGGGCTTTAAATTTAAGCCTTCCGGATCCAGGTCTCGGCAATTTGCACGGCATTCCAGGCTGCCCCTTTGAGGAGCTGATCTCCGCTGATAAAGAGGGCAACGCTGCGGCCAGAGGAACCCGCATCCCGGAGCCGGCCCACATGCACATCCAGCTCGCCGGCCGCCTCAATCGGCATTGGAAAATGCCCGCCTTCCACATCATCGACGAGGGTCACCCCAGGAGCGGAAGCTAGAATTTCGCGCGCTTCACTGGCTGAAAGCGTCTCCGCAAAATCCATCAAGACCGCTTCACTGTGTGCCCTGAGGACAGGCACCCGGATGCAGGTGGGGACGATCTCTAATTCAGGAGTGCTGAAAATTTTCTGCACCTCCTGGACCAGCTTATTCTCTTCATCATTAAATCCATTTTCTGCTACCGCGCTATTATGAGAGAAGACATTGAAGGCAATCGGGTAAGGGAAAATCTCTGTCTTGGGTTCTTCTCCGGCGGCAAAGGCTTTGACCTGATCTTTCAATTCTTCCATGGCCTGAGCACCAGCTCCACTCGCAGATTGATAAGTGGATACCACCACCCGCTTGAGCGTCGCCTTCTGATGCAGCGGCCAAATCGCCACTGCCAAAATCGCAGCACAACAATTCGGGTTTGCGATCAACATCGAATCACCCATCTGCTCTGCATTCACTTCAGGGATGATGAGAGGCACCTCAGGGTCCATCCGGAAAGCAGATGAATTATCCACAACCAGAGCTCCTGACTCCAAGGCCGCCGGGGCAAATTCTCGGGAACGCGTTGCCCCCGCACTGAAAAAAGCGATGTCGATGTCTTTGAATGCTGAGGCCGATAGCTCTTGGACCGTCACCTCTTGATCACGGAATCGCATCGTTTTCCCGGCAGATCGGGACGAGGCCAGCAGACGGCACTCTCCCACCGGAAATCCACGCCTCTCTAAGACGGCTACAATTTCCTGACCGACGGCACCCGTCGCCCCTGCGATGGCGATATTAAAATTTCTCACTGACATGACCGCTAAAACGTAGAGAAATTTTAATTCCTAGCAACTCAATCTAGCGCTCCTCATTTACCGGGAAGCCTTCTGGCGCTTGATCGACAAAAAAGATATCACGGTCCGGACGAGAGCCGGGGTGGTGGATATCCAGCATCTCTAGAGTTTCAGAGCCCGTCACAAACCCATGTCGAGTCCCGGGTGGAAGCCTGAGAAAATCTCCCGGGGCCAGTGCATACTCTTCTCCATTGAGAACAGCCAGCCCCTGACCGGCGATCACGTAATAAAGCTCTTCTGACTTCTCGTGATATCCGATTGCTGTCCGCGCATGCGCTTTCACTACCACCCTATATGCCGTCATGGAAATTTCTTCTTCCTCGGAAATGAGTGTCCTCAACTCGTAAGGCCCCAATTGATCCGAAACGGATGGTTCGCCCTGTTTCAGGTGTAAAATCGATTTCAAATTCATCTCCTCAAGCTAATCCCCCCAACCTCCGTTTGACCACTTTTATGTCACCCGACCCGCTCTAGGTTGCTTCATCGTAATGACCATGACAAGATTACCAAGTGAGGCCCCACCCATGACCTACTGCCAAATTGCCAAAGACCACCCCTTCCATGGTCCCTATCATGATCTGGAATACGGCTTCCCCGTTCAGGACGACCGCATCCTCTTTGAAAGGCTCGTCCTTGAAATCAATCAAGCCGGACTCTCATGGTTAACCATTCTGAAAAAAAGAGAAGCCTTTCGGGAAGCCTATGATCATTTCGATATCGAACGGGTCTCCCAATACGGAAAGAAAGACAGAGACCGCCTGCTCGCTGATGCCGGAATAATTCGTAATCGACTCAAAGTCAATGCCGCCATCCATAATGCAGCTCAAATCATGGAGCTGAAACGAGACTTTGGCTCCTTTGCCCGGTGGATCGAAGCACATCATCCGCGTCCGAAAGCCGAATGGGTCAACCTCTTCAAAAAAACCTTCCGCTTCACCGGAGGTGAGATCACCGGCGAATTCCTCATGAGTATCGGGTATCTGAAAGGCGCACATCAACCCACCTGCCCCATTGACAAAAAAATCCTCAAACTCAACCCACCCTGGACGAGAGGAAAACTCTAAGCTCATTCACCGCCAGAGTAGAAAAGGTGTTCGAACGGCCGAACGGAAAAAATCGGTTACATTTCTAACTTCAAACAACCCAAGTTAAAATTGAAGCAAGTGGTCCGATGAACTGATCCGTGTTCATCCGTGGTTGAAAACAAAAAAAGGAAAGGTCTCAGCTAGAACCTTTACTTCTCAATACACTCTCAATCAGGCTTTCAGCTCCGAAAAAAATCCCAGTGTGAACCTCTATTTTCAACACCATCATAATATCTCGCTAACATGTCACTCTTCATGATTGATATGTCATTATCGGAACCCAGAGTTTAGTCACACAGACATTAAACTCGACTACCCATTGAGCGATATGTAATTTTACATAATAACTTGTTCGACAACAATATGACTGATACATCTGAACTCGAACGCCTTGTGTTCCATGCAGTCGATCACAGCCGATGGTTAGATTTCGAGCGGCTTTTTGAAAGTCGCGGTGGACCAAAGGCATGTTGGTGCATGGTTTGGCGTGCTACCGCTCAAGAAGCAAAGCTCCCAGATGGAGCTAGTCGCAAAGTCGCGATGGCTAAACGCATTTCTGCGAACGTTCCCGTCGGACTGCTCGGCTACCTTGATGATGAACCCGTAGCGTGGTGCTCAGTTGCCCCACGCTCTACCTATCGTCGTCTCGTCGATGTTGGGTCGTCTGATGAAGGCATTTGGTCCATTGCCTGCTTCTTTATCGTACGTCGGTTGCGAGGTCGCGGGATAACTGAACAGATCATCAAGGCTGCAGTCGCGCATGCTCGGTCGCATGGTGCCTCAATAGTGGAGGCATACCCTGTGGATCCAGATTCGCCGAGTTATCGTTTTATGGGTTTCGTGCCGGTTTTCGAGAAGGCCGGGTTTTGTGAGATCGGTCTCGCTGGCACACGTCGCCATGTCATGCAACTTAAGCTAACTAAATGAAGCAGAAGCCGAACAAGGCGCGGCTGGATAACCGCTGAGAGGCTGAAGCGTGATGGCAATCAAAACACGAACCTCGAAATCGGAGCGCATCGCAGAGGCGTCCGCAGTATTTAAGGACGGCGTAATCGCAGCGGACAGCTCGGTGATCTGTCCCTACCCTATGACTGAAGTTCGGAACATAGTACCTCAGGTGTCGGGGTCTGGCTCTGCTGATGCTTTACTTCATCCAGTGTAGCTTCGCCCATATCTTGGATGTGTCGTTTGGCTGGGGTGTGCCAGGTGTGCTTCGGCCGTTTAGGACGATTTTTTTTCCTACTGCTCGCAGGGCTTCTACTTTCTCGGGAAACTCAGCTTGGACGTTGGTTGTCTCTGAAGGGTCATCCTTCATGTTGTAAAGTTGGATCGGAGGCAGGCCTTGCTCTTTGGCTATTTTGTCATTGACGGTCCAGCCACCCGAACCTGCTACAAACATGACCTTCCAGTCGCCTTGGCGGATTGCAAATTCACCCGTGAATGAATGGTGGATGATGGCCTCGTGTTCTTTGCTCGGGTCGCTTTTTCCTAGGAGAGCAGGGTAGAAACTTAGGCTGTCTTCGGCTGCATTGTCGGGGATTTCGACGCCAACGATATCTGCCATGGTATCTACGATGTCACCGAGTAGTGTGAGGCGTTCAGAGGAGGAGCCTGCCTTTATTTTTGCAGGCCAGCGGACTAAGTGAGGCACGCGGTGGCCGCCGTCCCAGAGATCGGACTTGGAGCCTCGGTATATGCCATTTGCCTTGTGACCGTGTGACTCGAGATTTTCGAAGTCTGCTGTTCGCGAGCAACCGTTGTCGGCGGTGAAGATGACGATTGTATTTTCGGCAAAGCCCTTTTCATCAAGAGCATCTAGGATACGACCGACTCCGGCGTCGGTCTGCATGACGAAATCCGCGTAGTCGCCGATCCCAGATTTTCCCTTCCACGCGCTGGTTGGTAGAATGGGCGTATGCGGGCTGGTCAAGGGGACGTATACAAAGAAGGGCTGAGAGCCATCTTGTTCGTGGATGTATTCGGCTGTGCGATCACAAAACTCATCGAGTGTTTCGAAAGGGTTGAAATTGTCCGCTATGGGGCCGGCGCGCATAAATGAAGGCACCTGATAATCTACCTCCTTGGGGAATTTTACGATGTTTTGTGATGTGTAATGGTTGTTCTCGATGTAGACATACGGAGGGTAGTCGAGGGATGCTCCGTGGCCCCAAAAGTAGTCGAAACCGTTACTTGTTGGGGTTCTTTCAATGCGCTTGGACCAGTCTACGTTTTCAGATTTTTGGGTTCCAGTGTTTTTGAATGGAAGGCTCATACCTAGGTGCCATTTTCCGATCATTGCAGTCTTGTATCCGTACTCCTGCAGCAGGGACGCGAGGGTCAGACGATCTTCTGCGATGAGCGGGGGTCCGTAGCCGTTGAGCACGCCTCGTTTTTTTATTGTCCGCCAACTGTAGCGGCCTGTCAGGACGTTGTAGCGGGTGGGGGTGCAGACAGAAGAGCTCGAATGGGCATCCGTGAAAATCATGCCCTCGTGCGCCAAGCGATCAATGTGTGGCGTGGGGATTTTGCCTTCGGGGTTGAGCGCGGATACATCGCCGTAGCCCTGATCATCCGTGAGAATGTAGATCAGATTTGGTTTCGAATGGTTTTGAGCACTCAGTAACGATGCTGCCAGAAAGGAGATGAGTAGGGCTATGTTTATTGTGTGGGGTATCATTGATCTTTTGATGTCCGAAAATCTATTTTTGCTACAGGAAAATGTTTGGTTTCCTATGTATTTTATGGTTTTTTTTTTGAAATGCGACGCTTTTGTCCGCAAACTGACAAGGTGAAAAAGGGGTCATGTCGTAATATTTGCAATTGACATGTTGCATCAGTGTAAACAATAAAATCAGAACAAGTCGCTTCTGGTTAACCTCGCTAACGCGCCGCGCCAGAGCTCCACTTTCGCCAAAAGTAATGATTTATCGCGCACTCATCGTCTTCTTGTTATTGCCATCGCTTTGTCTGGCAGAGGACGAAGGCATCAGAGAAGGAAAACCAAAGGACTGTCACCTTTTCTCTTGGGGCAAGGGACCAAACTGGATTGCGGAGGTGCCGACAGAATTTCAGCTCAACTATCTTGAGTCGAGGCAACCGGTCGTGGATGATCGCTTCTTCGAGTCGACCGCTGATGCACTCGGATGGAGGCAAAAGGAGCATGAGCTTCAGATAGAGGAGATAGCCAGAGTCGATGGGCGTAAAATAATTCGAGCTGAATACACACATAAGGGTGAGCATCGCCAGATTCTGGATTTGATCCTACTGGCTATCGAGACTGATGAGAATTCAGACTGGTTCTCTCCGTTCTTCGTAGCTTCCCCCGAACTCTTCAGCGGACGTTTCGTCTCTGGCGATGATGTGGCCTTTGGTTACCTTGCAACGCTGAAGTATTCCGGCACCGGGGCAATGCGGACGCACCATCTTTTTGATCTCCGAGCGCACCACCCGAAATTGGTAAACAAGGTTGATGTAGGAAGGGTTCGGAGTGTAGACTATGATTCCGACGAGGAGTATCAGAGGGCTCTGAATGTATTCGAAAACGAGAAGGAAATATGCAGGGCGAACAAGGCGATGAATTCAACGGCTACCCGCGTCACGTCTTCTGCGAAGCAGGAGCCGCGCCACGCCCAGCCGTGAGTTACCTTGGACGTTCTGCCAGGAATTTCATTAGTAAATGAGAAGTGATTTCGTCTTGGCTCTGCATATCATGGGGTTTCTCACGGCAGCAGAAGGGAAGCCTCTTTCTTCAAAAATTCTTGCGGGAACCTACGGAACGAGTTCGGTTGTGGTACGCCGCATCCTCGCAAAGTTGAACGAGGCTGGATTGGTGACATCACAAAGAGGAGTCGGGGGAGGCACAGTATTGGCTCTTGCTCCTCAGGATATCAGTCTGCGCGACGTCTATGGCGCGGTTGCGGAGCGCCCTGAGATCCTGCCACGCTATCCGACTAATGAGCGTGGCCCTTCTGCAGTTCTTGGCACCTATATCAATGATCTTCTAGGTGAGGCTGAAGAGGAATTGCTGTGTCGGCTGGGGGGTATCAATATTTCTGAAATGGATATGCGTGTCAGGCCAAGCGTATGTCGTATTCTTCACGACGCAGATGAAAATGAAAAGAAGGCTTGAATTTGTAACATTTCAGGTTACTAATTTAAACTTGATGAAACAATCGACACTTTTTCTTCGCGTCTCGGCGGTGCTTTGGATCTTCTGGGGGATCGTCCACCTGCTTGCAGGGATCATCGTCCTCACTGGAGACACTACTGCAGGATTTCAGGGCATTGCCGACGGAGTCCCAGCTGAGGTGCTTGAGATGGACTATCCACCAGCGGTGGGTGGTGTGCTCAACCAACACGCATGGAATTTGGCATGGGGTGGCCTTGTGACCATCATCGGAGCCTTCTTCATCTGGCGTGAGAACATGACCGCCATCTGGGTTACCGCGATGATTGGGGGCCTACTGGATGTCGGCTACTTCCTCTTTATCGATCTGGGAGGCTTCAATCGATTCGTGCCGGGGACTGTGATGACTATTGTTTCATCGCTTGCAATCATCCTGAGCTTCACCGTTTGGTTCAAGGCTCGCCGGGCCTAACGAAGTTAGTCCGTCAGAATTGAAATTCGGCTAGAAATCGAAACCCTCGCTTACATCTGAATCCACCTTTGAAATGGCCACCTTGAAGATGCCCCCTGAGCGAAAGTATGGTTGGCCCCTGAAACCAACAACTTCGACTCATTTCGAGATCATGAAGAAGAATAACGGCCAATTCTGTGTCGTCCTGAATCACTCACTTTTGCGCGGATGCACTTCAGAGATGATCCACTGGTGGTTTCTCAATTTTGCTTTGTCTAAAGTAAGGCTTGTCGACATTGAGGGCTATGAGGATACCGAAGTGCCTGCTTATTATTTATGGCATCCATCAGACCATTATGGAGTTCATCTCTCTGGTTCCCTGGGACCAGATCAAACAGCAAAGGCTGGGGCAACCATCCATATCCAGGAAACCATGCAATACTCAAAGTACGGCTGGAAATTTCCAGTGAATAGCGGCCTTAAGATCTACTACTGTGCCTCTGATGGCTGGGCCATGGGTAAGGAGGTCCCCGTCCTGGGTAAGGCCATGATGCTGCGAATCCACTGGAAGGACGTCGAGGAGGACGGGGACATCGTTGGCGTTCACTACCACTACGAGATTGTCATCGGAGTTGGTGGCTCTCATCCGATTGCAAAATTCGTCAACAGTAGAGTCACTAATCACTTTTCGCCGGAGTTCTTTCAGGCGTGGCATTTGCACAACGCGATCGAGGTCGGAACCTTCGAGAACTTTCTTCCAGCTTTGTATGCACAGCGAGACACCCCCGACAACCTTCAATACTCCCGGGGCATGAACCCTATCGGGGAAAACAAAGCTCCGCAGACTGGATTTGATCGAGTCCTGTTCGAGCAGCGAGTCCGGGGTTACAAGGAAGCCCCAGACGCCCATCAATTTCAGGCTTGGGACCAACCTTCAATCCTAGCCACATCACCCAATGCTGAACAAAAAGGGAAAGGTTTCAGCTAGAACCTTTACTTCTTGATCAACGGTCAATAGATCTTCTTGATTCCTAGTCTCTAGATCAAGCCATGCCTAGAGTGTGTTCTGCCTTCTTCACTCCTGACTTCTGACTTCGGAAACCTGTCCACGGCTGGCTCCCTGACGGAAGAGGTCCATCTGGGGGACTTCCTTGATTTTTTTCTGGCGGGGTCGACGCTTCTTGCCGACGCCGACGCGGTGGGCCGCTAAATGAGGTTTACCGGAGGCATCGAGTTCCTGCTCCTCGAGGTTACGGAGAATTTCTTTGGAGCGCTCGATGACATCCTTAGGCAGGCCTGCCAAGCGGGCGACCTGAATTCCGTAACTTTTATCTGTGCCACCGGGGACGATTTTACGGAGGAAGATGACCTGGTCATGCCATTCGCGGACAGCGACGTTATAATTCTTCACCCCTTTCAAGATGGCCGCTAACTCGGTCAGCTCATGATAGTGAGTGGCGAAGAGGGTCTTGGCCTTGATCTCAGAATAAAGGTGCTCAGCTACCGCCCAGGCGATACTTAAGCCGTCGAAGGTGCTGGTGCCGCGACCAATTTCATCGAGGATGACCAGACTCTGAGAAGTGGCATTATTGAGAATGTTAGCCGTTTCATTCATTTCCACCATGAAGGTACTCTGTCCGCGTGAGAGGTCATCACTGGCTCCTACCCGGGTGAAAATTCGATCAAAGACGGGCACTTCTGCACTGGCGGCTGGAACATAGGACCCCACCTGAGCCATGAGGGCGATGAGGGCCACTTGTCGGATGTAGGTGCTTTTTCCGGCCATGTTCGGTCCGGTGAGAATGACACAGCGGCACTCTTCCTCATTCAAGTGAACGTCATTCGGCACAAAGCGCTCGGCTCCCTCCAGTTGCTCCAGGACTGGATGGCGGCCATCCTCCACGGCCAGCTTACCGCTGGTGTTGATATCCGGACGACAATAGTGGTGAAGACGGGCCACGACGGCGAATCCAGCCAGGACATCCCATTCCGCTAAGGCCCGTGCCGTTTCCTGAATACTCTCGGTATAAGCAGCCGCTTGATCCCGTATTTCCTGAAAACGTTCATATTCCAACTGCTTCACCCTCTCTTCCGCCCCGAGGATTTTAGACTCCATCTCCTTCAACTCAGGGGTGATGTAGCGTTCCGCATTAGCCAGGGTCTGTTTCCGGTGATATCGCTCAGGGACTTGGTCGAGATGGCTCTTGGTCACTTCAATGTAGTAGCCGAAGACCTGATTAAAGCGGATTTTCAGCGATTTGATCCCAGTGCTCTCCTGTTCTTTTTTCTGGAGTTCAGCCAGCCAGGCTTTTCCATCACGCATGGCCGAGCGCAAAGTTTCCACTTCCGGATCAAACCCATCCTGAAGAATACCTCCTTCTTTTGTCGCGACCGGAGGCTCGTCAATAATGGCCTCAGAAATGATTTTCTCTAACCCAGGAAGGGGTTGAATACGCTCTGCAAAATCTTTAGCGAGCGGAGAATCCAGTTCTAGAGCAAGCTCTTTTAAGCTTTCCAGCGGTTGTAAAGAAAACTGGAGACTTTTGAGGTCACGTGGATTAGCTGAGCCCTGGGAAACCCGGGTGATTAAGCGTTCTAAGTCGCGAATTTGTTTGAGGCCCTCTGAGAGGCGATCGAGGAAATCAATCTCCTCGAGGAGACGGGCGACCACGAGTTGCCGGGCACAAATGGATTCCCGCTGACGCAGAGGAGCGAGGAGCCAGCGACGCAGTTGCCGCGCTCCCATGGCGGTCGCCGTTTTGTCGAGTGCTTTCAGGAGTGTGGTGTTGGACTTGGAGGCGGTCAGGCTATCCACCAGTTCTAAGTTACGACGGGTGGCCGCATCCATGATCAGGACTTCCTCCATTTGGTGGGGACGAATCCGTTTCAGATGTCCCACATTCGAGCGCAGGATATCCCGCGCATAATAGAGAAGGGCTCCGGCGGCTGAGAGGCCTGCGGCCATATCTTCACACCCGAAACCATCCAGCGACTGCACCTTAAAATGTTCAGTGAGGAGAAGCTGAGCCTGAGCGGGTTCAAAGATCCACCCATCTACCGGAAGCGGGCGACTCAAGCCTTCCGGGTACGCTTCCATTTCCCAGTCTTCAGAAACAATCCACTCCCTGGGGCGAATACGCTGAAATTCCTCCGCACAATCCGCCCAGTCTTCATATTCCGCAACCTGAAACTCAGCAGTGGTTAAATCGAGAAAAGCAAAGCCGTATTGACCACTCTGAAAAGTCAGGGCCGCTAAAAATCGATTTTGATCCGGAGCGGTTAATTCGAGACCTGCGGTGCAACCCGGAGACAGAATTTGAGTCACCTCACGCTCGACGATCTGTCCGGGCTTCGGCTCGGAGGTCTGTTCACAGAGGGCGACTCGACAGCCCGCGTCCACCAGCTTACTCATGTAGCCCTGAGCAGCATGGTATGGCACTCCGCACATGGGCGTTCCATTCCGTTTCGTCAGAGTCAAATTGAGGATTTCGGCCCCTCTGCGGGCGTCCTCGAAGAACATTTCATAAAAGTCACCGAGTCGGAAGAGGAGGAGGGCGTCAGACGGGATTTCACGTTTAATCCGCTGGTACTGCTCCATCATGGGAGTGAGTTTGCCACTCATGAATAAATCCTCTTCTCTAGCAGAGGCATTCTGGGATGCCGAAACTGAGCCAGTTCCTCTGCGTCGGCCGGGCGAGTCACGATTTTCAGAACCGGAGTCTTACCACTCTGGTCGCAGAGTCCGCGGATCACTGAATCAGGTGGCATTTCATCCCAGATCAGCTCTCGGGTATCATCCGCCCTTTCGGCAAAGCGGGTGGCATCAATATCAAGGAGGGTTGCGCCTTTTTTCCGCTGCCACCAACTCAGAATTTCAGAGCGGGCGAAGCCGGCCCAGACGAGTTCCTGCTTCCCATTGGGGCCAGTCACGGCAACAGACCCTCGAGGTCGCTTAATCTTCCCATCTTGCTCCAGCGAAGCGCACATTGACTTGAGGATGGGCCAGATCAAGCAGCGGTGCAAGCCAGCTTCAATGAACCACGGAATCGAAGGAATTTTCCTCACCACCGATGACAAGGATGAGGAGGATAGTTTGATCGATGATGGAAATGAAATCCTCTTCGAATCCGTGAAATCGGTGGTTTTTGGGGATCGTGGAAGACGTTCTGCATTCAGACCGCAGACCCACTAAAGACAAGGGTTGCCAATTATGATAATTGCTCTATCTCAGACTGTTCAGGAATGAACCTGAAGGAACAGTAATATCAGGAAAGTAACGAAATGAGCGACTTAACGAAGTACCGTAATATCGGAATTTTTGCCCACGTAGATGCCGGCAAAACCACCACCACCGAGCGTATTCTTAAATTAACCGGTAAGATCCACAAAATTGGAGAAGTCCATGACGGCGCCGCAACGACCGACTTTATGGATCAAGAGCAGGAGCGTGGAATCACGATTCAATCTGCAGCCACGACCTGTTTTTGGGATGATCACCGCTTCAACATTATTGATACCCCAGGCCACGTTGACTTTACTATCGAAGTGTACCGCTCCCTGAAAGTGCTCGACGGCGGGATCGGTGTTTTCTGCGGATCAGGCGGGGTGGAACCTCAGTCTGAAACCAACTGGCGTTATGCGAATGATTCAGAAGTCGCCCGGATTATTTATGTGAACAAGCTCGACCGTGTCGGAGCTGATTTCTACCGCGTGGTGGATCAGGTCAAGAACGTCCTCGGCGCAAAGCCGCTGGTCATGGTTCTTCCGATTGGGACCGAAAGTGATTTTGTCGGTATCGTCGATCTACTGACCCGAAAATCCTATGTCTGGGATGATTCTGGAGATCCCACCGCTTTCACGGAAGGAGACGTTCCTGAAGACATGAAAGAAAAAGTCGAAACATTCCGTGAAGAAATGATCGAAACAGCGGTTGAGCAGGACGATGACGTCATGGAGCAATATCTGGAAGGGAACGAGCCTGACATCGACACGATTAAGAAATGTATCCGTAAGGGCACGATCGCGCTCGACTTCTTCCCCACCTTTTGTGGCTCTTCCTTCAAGAACAAGGGAGTGCAGAATGTCCTCAATGGTGTCGTCGACTACCTGCCGAGCCCGACCGAAGTAAAACCTCAGCCTGAAGTAGATATGGAAGGGAACGAAACCGGTGAATTCGCCATCGTTGATCCTGAAAAACCACTCCGCTCCCTGGCCTTCAAAATCATGGATGACAAATTCGGGGCCCTCACCTTTACCCGAATTTACTCCGGTAAGATCAAAAAAGGTGACACCATTCTCAACACCTTTACCGGTAAAACAGAGCGTGTCGGACGACTGGTCGAAATGCACGCCGATGAACGGATCGAACTCGATTCAGCACAGGCGGGTGACATCGTTGCTCTTGTCGGCCTGAAATCGATCCAGACCGGGCATACCCTCTGTGATGCGAAGAATCCTGCCACCCTGGAGCCTATGGTCTTTCCAGATCCGGTGATTTCTGTCGCGGTTTTCCCGAAAGATAAAGGGAATGCCGAGAAATTAGGAGAAGCCCTGGGTAAAATGATTCAGGAAGATCCTTCCTTCCGTGTCGAAACCGATCAGGACAGTGGCGAAACCATCCTGATGGGCATGGGCGAACTTCACCTCGATATTAAAGTCGATATCCTCAAGCGGACCCACAAAGTAGAAGTCGAAGTCGGTAAACCTCAGGTTGCCTACCGCGAAAGCATCACCAAAGTTACCTCTGACAGCTATACGCACAAAAAGCAGTCTGGAGGATCAGGGCAGTTTGCGAAAATCGACTACACCATCGAGCCGAACGAACCAGGAGAAGGTTTCTGCTTCGAGTCTAAGGTCACCGGAGGAAATGTTCCGCGTGAATACTGGCCAGCAGTGGAAAAAGGCTTCCGCCTCAGCACTGAAAAAGGAGTGCTGGCAGAATATCCCCTCGTCGACCTCAAGGTTACCTTGCTGGATGGCGGATTCCATGCAGTGGATTCCTCAGCGGTTGCGTTTGAAATTGCTTCCAAGTCAGCTTATCGCCAGACCATGCCTAAGGCAGGTCCACAAATCCTCGAGCCGATCATGAAATTGGATGTCTTCTGTCCACAGGACAACCTCGGTGACGTCATTGGTGATTTGAACCGTCGCCGCGGCATGATCGAGGCACAGGAACCGACGGCCACCGGTGTCCGGATCAAGGCGTTTGCTCCTCTGAGTGACATGTTCGGATACATCGGCGATCTTCGTTCGATCACTTCCGGACGTGGTCAGTTCTCGATGGAATTTGAAAAATACTCACCTTGTCCGCGCAACGTGGCTGAAGAAGTCATCGCCGCCGCCAAGGAGCGAAACGAGAAAAAATAGTTTTCCCACTTTTTGTTACCTACAACAAAAGCCTACAAACCTATCTCAAAGGGGAGATCTTCGGATCTCCCCTTTTTTGTTTTCGCAGTACAGGTCATCGCATATGACCTCTGTGTGCTCTGTGGTCCATATCCAGTAGCAGCAAAAACTCAGCGCCTCTGTGTTTCATTACTTCCAGTCTTTTTACATTGTCATTTGAGGCGAGCGGCCAATGATGCGG
>JBCBYL010000218.1:0-2360 GCA_039815855.1 Verrucomicrobiota bacterium | reverse complement strand
CTCCTCGCTTCTCCATTGTGGTGGGCGGCTAACGCCCCTCTTCCTCGAATTCTCCGCGCCCGCGTCGGCACCCGAGGTCGCCACGTCAGCGACCGCATCCGAGTCCGCCACACCAGCGACCGCACCAGAGGCCGCCACCTCAGCGAACGCATCCGAGGCCGCCACGCCAGCGACAGCACCCGAGGTCGCCACGCCGGCATCAGGATCGTAGTGATTCAGAGCTCTTCCAGCAGCCTCAGCCACATGGCCTTGCTCAGACGGTGCGACCCGCCGGAATCCACGGTGATCAGCTCCATTACTGATGAAGCTGGGCAGGGGTGGTCCTATATCCTCATCCTCACTATCACATGGTCCCCCTCCCAACACTCGCCTCCTCACTTGATCTGCATGTCTCTTCACAGTCCCTCCATCTATCAGTATCTTGAATGTAACTGGGGTTAGGGTCTCAGTAATTCTCCCGGGAAGCCACCTAGCCCCTCGTCCATAGTTCCGCACAAAGACATCATCACCGATGTGGAAATCCCTGGGAATCGTGCACTTATCATGATACCGTTTCTGTCTGTCCCGAACTTCTTCAACCCTGTTCCGCAGACTCGGACGAATTCGATCAAGTGGGGTTACAGGTTGTCTGTTAAACAAGAGCTTTGCAGGCGTTTCATTTGTCGTGCAATGTGGAGTATTGCGGTACTTAAAAAGAAATCGAATCAATTTTGTCTCCAACTGACCGTCCTGCATTCTGGAAATGCCCTTCTTCACTATATGGACCGCCTTTTCCGCTAGCCCATTCGAAGCGGGGTGATACGGAGCCGTTTTCACATGCCTGATGCCCCACATTCGAGTGAAATTTTCAAATTCTGCACTTGCAAAACAGGGGCCGTTATCCGTGATCAGAGTATCACACAATCCATGAGTGGAGAAGGAAAGTCGAAACTTATCGATCGTAGCTTCACTTGTTGAAGAACCGCATACAAAGGCCTCGATGTAACGCGAATAGGCGTCAATCAGAACTAAGATCATTTTCCCATCCTTTAAGGGACCCAAGTAATCCGCATGAATAGTAGACCACGGTCTATCCGGGGTAGGCCAATGATGAAGAGGCATTCTGGGGGGCTTATCCTGCGTCTGTTGACATGGAGAACAAGTGTGCACAACAGTCTCCAAGTCCTTGTCAATCCTTGGCCAATACATATAGCATCTAGCGATTGCCTTCATTTTCACAATTCCCGGATGAGCGTCATGAAGCAGTTCAAGTGCTTTGGAGCGCAAAGATTGAGGTATCACTACTCGACTACCCCACAACAGACAACCCTGTTCAAATGATAGCTCATTCCTTCTAAGATAAAAAGGGCGAAGATCATCCTCGACAGCGTCAGGCTACAACCCAGTGCGTACGTAGCCCATCGTCTTGGCCAAAACAGGATCAGATTGCGTCTTAGATTCAATTTCACGTGCATTCAACGGTTCAGATCCGCTCAAGAACTCAAAAGAATGGACATTTTCAACAACTGGGACTTCCGAACTGAGGTTGGAACTAGGAATAGGTAATCGACTAAGTGCGTCTGCACAGGGAATGCTCGTGCCAGCCTTGTATCTGAATTCGTAATCGTAGGCTGACAAGGTTAATGCCCATCTTCGAATCCTGCCTGAGGCCATGACTGGTATGCCTTTCTTTTCACTCAACAGGCCCTCCAAAGGCCGATGGTCATTTCGAATGGAGAAGTGCCTTCCATAAAGGAATTGATGAAATCGCTTCACTCCGAAAACAACAGATAGGGACTCCTTCTCTAGTTGAGAGTAATTTTTCTCAGAAGGCGAAAGCGTTCTGGATACGCAGTAGATGGATCTTTCAATACCATCGATCGTGTGTGAGAGAACTGCACCTAAGCCATAGGACGAAGCGTCAGTAGTGAGCACCAATGGCTTGTCTGGGTCGTAAAAGACCAGCAGTTGTGAAGACTCAATCATTCTTTTCGATTTCTCGAAAGCCTTCTGCTGTCGGTCCGACCAGTGGAATTCCACCTGTTTCTGCAACAACTCATGAAGAGGAGCCAATTCAGATGAAAGATTTCTCATGAAGCGACCGTAGTAATTTATCAATCCAAGATATGCCTTCAGCTGCGAAACATCCGTTGGGACGGGGGCCTTCATGATTGCCTCAAGCTTCCTCTTGGTTGGGTGCAGGCCTTCCGCATCGATGCGGTGACCAAGGTATTCGACATTCGACGACATGAAAGTGCACTTTTCCCGATTTAGTCGCAACCCTGCATCGTCTAAACGCTTCAAAACTTCCTCCAAGTTGCTCATGTGCTCTTGGGGATTCCTTCCAGTGACCAATAAATCATCCAAGTAGGCACATACCT
>JBCBYL010000144.1:0-5498 GCA_039815855.1 Verrucomicrobiota bacterium | reverse complement strand
TCCAGGTTTTTGGACAAAAACCTGGAGTTGTCGAAGGATAGACTAACGGCTGAACACTTGGCCTAGTTATCATTACATCTCTTGTAATCTCCGCAGTTAAAAATTCTAATCCTCGCGGCAGGACAGCTAATAACCCTGTAAAATCAACGGAGTTAGTAGACCTGTTTCCAAGAAAAGAATAATAATTGTCAGAGCCAACATTCTCTATCGGATCCCGATTAATCCACCGTCCTAATTCCGGCGAGTAGTATCTAAAGCCGTAGTAGTTGAGCTTGGATTCGGAATCGTAGTATTTGGTCGAGAACGTAAACGGATTGGTTTCAGCATAAGTTCCTTTGGTTTTCAGGAGCTTGCCGAAGGGGCTGTATTCGTATTCGGCGACGACGGTTTCATCGGACTGGATGAGGCAGGTGACATTGCCATTAAAGTCATAGCCAGGGTAGTAGGTATTGGCGCCGTCATGGACCATGATCAAACCACCGACACCACCTGCTCCCTGTTCACTTCCACTGAGGTCGAGTCCCCAGGCGTAGGTGCGGATGGTGGCATTACTATTAAGGGCATCAACCTCAGCGACTAAATTCCAACCATCGTAAAGGAAGAGAGTTTTACTCTGCTGATCGTAACTGGATGTTCCCGAGTTCCAGATCGAAACGGCTTTACTGAACCGGCGTCCGGCGTAGTCGTAGGCAAATTCAAGTTTTTTACGCAGAGCTTCGGGAACTGCAGTCTGACTTTCCATGGAAACAAGGCGGTTTTCTGCATTGTAGCTGTAGATCCAAAGTCCATCTCCGGTCAGGTTGCCATCATCGTCATAGCTGAAGGATTCCGGGGTCTGGGGTACGATGAGGTCCTGGGTTTCGGTGGCGACCAGAGTCTCACCTGAAGGGCCGGCTCCAGCCAGCTTGGCTTTGGCATAAATCTCCTCGCTGACGAGGCCGGCACTGTTATCGATGTTGATCCCTTTACTCCAAAACTCAGGGTCAGCACTACCGGCGCTACGGTCGGCCAGCTTGCCCTCGACAAAGACATTGGAACTGGCGTGAGCGGATCCGGTGATGGTGTAGTCGGATTGCACATCTCTGGCGCTGTATTGGTTGACGTTATTGGGAGTGTAGCTGAGGGTTTCTCCGGAGATCATAGTCTGGGTTCGGTTGCCAATTTCATCATACTGGTAGCTAAAGTCATGTCCGGGGATAGGAGTCGCGTCGGACAGTGTCTTGACCCCGGATTCGACTTCATCTTTTTCATTGTAACCATAGGTCCAGGTGGAATCCGCCTGGTCGCCCCGGGTGACTTCCGTGATCCGGCTGCGGGCGTCATAGGCGGCGGCACTGAGGTCGTAATCCTGAATGGTTCCAGCCGTGGCCGCGGCATTGATGACCTCTGTGAGGCGCAGAAGACTGTCGTTATACAATTTGGTATGGGTGAAGGCTGTGCCTCCACCTGGCCCGGATGAGACGGTGCTGACCAGATCTGTCTTAGGCCAGTAACCGTAAGTGGCGCTATGATTATTCGAGGTGACTGTCTGCAGGCGGTTCCCTGAAGCTGGGCCGGAGTAACCATAGGCGATATCAACGATGTCATTGCTGCCATCATTGAGAGTGAAGCCGTCGCGCAGCCCAAACCCTGTGGTGGAGTAGTCACTGGTAGTTGTAAAGCCAGAGAGATCACCCGATCCGCTGATGGTGTCACTCTTAAGCTGACCATCGACTTCATAGACCAGGGTGTGCGTGCCAGCGGCATCGATGACCTGCTTGACCCGACCCGCACGGTTAAAGTCGTAATCCAGATCATGGGTGCTGTCTGAGTAATCGATGGTATCGAGGTTACCCAGAGTATCATGGGTGTAGGTGGTGGTTTGAGTGCGTCCGTTAGTGCGAATATGAATCACGCCGGAATCGTGGTAAGTGAAGTCGACTCCTTTCATATCAGCGTATTCTTTACGGGTGAGTAGCCCCGTCATCGGCTGATAAGTCCAGATGGTGGTATCAGCCGTGCCTCCTGCGGCCCGGAAAGTCTTGAGCTGTGTCATTTCAGGGTAGCTGGGGTCGTAGACGAATTCTTTATCGTAGGTTCCATTACCTTTCTCAGATGTGACATCTCCTCTGGCATTGTAGCTGTAGGTGATGGTACTCAGGGGGCTCCCACCTTCCTTGAGGGTGCGATCCAGGACCTGTCCCGCTCCGTCGGTTCCAGCAGGGACGTAGCTATAGCTGATGGATGCTCCGGCTGGAGGGGCAATGGTGTCAATCTGGCGAGTATCCGAATGATAGGTGATCGTAGTGGTATGATCGTAGGCATCATCGATCTGCCAGAGTCTGCCTAGTGAGTCGTAGCGATACTCAGTGGAGTCGGAAGTTGCTACCGTAGCCGAATTTTGTGAGGTGAGACGCCCGTCGGTAGTGACAGTGACGATGTCAATGGAGCTGTAGGGGACATCGGTTGTTTCGGTGACCACGTTTCCGCTCCGGGTGCTCGTCACGGTGGTGTCATTGCCATAGATATCAGTAATGATTTCATGGGAGAGTGTCATGGCAGTCATTCCGGTAAGCTGGCGTGCTGTTGTGCTCTGGGCCACTTCGGTTCCATTGCCATCCTTCACCCATTGTTTACTCACGGTTTGTTCAAAATAGCCTCCGGTGCCGGAGACATAGGTCGTGATCGTTTCGGTCAGGGAGTCCGCTGAGTTCTCTGTTAAGGTTGTGCTTGCGTCCGCGTCCTGCCCCTGGCGGATGAGCTGTCCCAAGGAGTTATAGTCATAGTAGGTGGTCGCTAACCCGGTCGCGGTGCGACTGCTGAGCAGGCCGGTGGTGTCATCATAATCCGTAAGGCTGCTCCATGTTCCGGTGTAGGCCGGTTTCCCCACTTCTACAGTTCTGCCTAACCAGTCCACCGTGGTATCGGTATAGCGTGCTGAACCGGAGCTTCCTGCTTCTTCACGGGTGGTGATGGTGCCATTTGCATTGACCGTGTAGGTGTAATGGCGGGCTACTACACCGGTGCCGGTCATTTCTTTGACCTGACCATCCTTATGATAAACCGTTACTTCAGTGTTCCCATCCGGGCGGGTGACCGTCACTACTCTTCCGCCAGTGGTTCCATCAATCGCATAGACATAATTCGAAGTCAGCCCGTTCTCATCCGTGGAGGATTTCAGATCTCCTGAAGGCCAATATGTTGTGGAGGAACCCAAGCTCCCGGAACCACTTGACGGGGCCGTGCTCTCTGACTCCAGCCTTCCTAAGGAATCATAAACATAGGTCGTGACCAATCCAGCATGGGTCTCCGTATGAACCTGCCCGTCTTCATAGTAGGTGTAGCTGGTGGTGATTCCACTCTCATCGATGGAATTATCAAGCTCTCCACTGATCCAGTTCTCATCAAGCAGGACGCGGTTGCTGTTTTCCAGATCAACCACCTGATCGAGATAGCCGTCGCTATCATAGCTTGTCTTACGTGCCTCCATTCGAGTCCAGGTGCTGCCATCATTACTGAAGAACATTTCCTCCAAGACAACTCGGCCATTCTCATTCTTAGTGGTCACGCTGCGCGTGCCCTGCGCACCATTGGTATAGGCGCTATTCGCAGGTGTGGTGGTTCGAATGGCTTGAGAGGCATTACCTGTGCCGCTGGTGAAGCTATCGGTGCCATCATCCCAGGTGCCGTTAAGAAATTGACTGGCGACTTTCCGCCCATCTGGATGTTGGACGTATGAGGTATCGGTTCCGTTATCTTCCCACTCCAAGGTCGTCAGCGAGGTGCCGCTGGCATCATGGCGAATGATGGATTCGACTCCATTGCCATCGACAGAATACGTGGTCTTGCCGGAGAGCGTATTTTCTACATAGGAGCGTTCTTCGTCGAGGGTATTACTCGAGTAATCCATTTCGATCCGTCTGGCATTGCTCGTCGTGGCCGAGGCCAGAGCGACATCTTTCCAGGGCAGGAGGTATTCTTCGAGTAAGCCATCCGTATTATAAACAGTATTTTTACGCCATGAACCGTCGGGGTACTGGATCGTAGCAACATGCTGATAGTTATCTCCATCATTGATGGAATCTTCATAATACGTCCGGGTCGTGATCAAATTGTCTCCGTCAGGATCTATCACTTCTTCAATCTTCTCCCATTCATTCCAACCTTTATATTCATAGGTGGTTTCGCTGTGGGAAAGGAGGGACTTCGGGGTCGTGGTCAGGTCATAAACTTTACTGACCCGGGTAATTTGATCGACAAGCGGCACTTCTTCCCAATACAGGTGCTCTTCCCGGGTATCGTTGTCCGTGGTGTTGATCCAGCCTCCACTGATTTTCTCACTGCCGATTGTTTGGGAAGGACTTCCTGTTACCTCACGGGTAAATTCAATTTCGGTCTGAGTGCCGTCCGGATCATCGACCTTAATCCGTTCCTGGTAACTGCCAGTGGTCGAATAAGGCGCTCCGCCCGATGTATTTACATCTGCAATATCATAAAGCTCGATGTAATAAGTGTCCGAATCAACTGTTACGACATTAACTAGCCCTTCAGGCACTAAAATCTGTTCAATGTCTCCCGAGCCATTGGTGACGACCGTGCTGCCGTCTACCTCGTTATATGACAAAGAAGCTGGCGTGTAGGAAATCGTCCCTAGCGAATCGTAAGATAAAGGTAAAGGGGGGAAATCGGATCCCAACGGAACGGAAAGTGTTGTTTCAGCTTGAGGTAGTCCGGGAAGCGTAAAATTTTCTAAAGTCTGGTCATCTAAAGAAAAATCAAAATCATTATTGTTGCCGAATTCGTTTGCCTCAGACTTCTGAGAATTTTCTGGAATCTTAATAAAAAAAGAATGATCTACAGAAGTGTTAACAAAGCTGCTGCTATATTTAATAGAAACACTGGTAACTTCTTTAAGCTCGCCAGAAATAACCCGGTTTTTTTTCCTAATAGACGTCTCCCAATCATCGGGGAAATCAGAGGATTCGGGAATACATCCAAGACCGGCCAAGAAATCAATAGTAAAAAATTTATTTCCCTCAAAATTTATTTCATCGCATGAATTTCCTAAACTTAATTCAAGAAGGTTTCCGTTTACAATGATTGAGTCGCTGCATGATGGTAAATCAAAATTTACTTCCATCCTTAAATTTTCAGTATATGTGACGAAATAACCTTCACAACCATCAGGCTCGAAGCCGTCTAGAGTAGTTGTTGCCGCTACCTGAAGCAAATGAGTTGCATTCGTTTCTAACAGTATTGATTTCATTGAGGCGCTAGAAGCTGACGAGCCGCTGCTCGAATAAGAAAAATCACCAAAGGATGCACTTTGTGAACCAGAATCGCCCCCGTAGTTGACATTGATGCTAAAATCAGTGATTTCAACTCCATTGTCTTCATTAATGCAAGTAGCACAGTTCTGGGCAGTTGCTGATAAATTCAAAAATTGAAAACCAGCTATGAAGGTTAATATAAACTTAGATTTAACGATTTTTTAAAATGAATAAGAAAACGATTAAATC
>JBCBYL010000059.1:0-14783 GCA_039815855.1 Verrucomicrobiota bacterium | reverse complement strand
GCAGCACTAAGGCTTCCTTTGTTGTTAGGTCCAGCTGGCTTTAATTGACTCCAATGACCTTGCGCTACCAGGCTTCCCCCCTTCTCACCCGCACGAGGGCCAAGTTCGATCAACTCATCAGCTGATTTCATGAACTGATCATCGTGTTCGACCACCAGAGTAGTATTTCCGCGATCAGTGAGCTCGGTCAGGGTTTGAATGAGTTGATCGAACTTGGCCCTCGTGCGGGTGAGAAGGGGGGAAGCCTGGTAGCGCAAGGTCATTGGAGTCAATTAAAGCCAGCTGGACCTAACAACAAAGGAAGCCTTAGTGCTGCTTATCTCAATGGTGACAAAGAGATTCCTCTGCCTACTAAGCGGCGCCCTATCACCAAAGGACACCCTACCCTCACCATCAAAGGAGCAGAAAAGAATAATCTCAAAGGTGTGGATGTGGATCTCCCCCTCCGTCGCTTTGTGGCCATTAGTGGTGTCAGTGGGTCTGGGAAATCCACTCTCCTTCATGACATCGTTTACAAAGAGATCAAAAAAGCACTCCATCAGCCTGTAGAAGAACCTGGCAAGATTAAGAGCATGAAGGGGGCTTCCACGATTGATACCATTCACATCGTTGACCAATCCCCACTGGCGAAGACTCCGCGCTCCACTCCATTGCTTTATCTCGGTTGCTATGATGATGTCCGTAACCTCTACGCTCAGACCGAAGAGGCCCTGAGGCGTGGACTCCGTGCCGGCAGCTTTTCCTTTAACAGCGGAGATGGGCGTTGCAACCGATGCCAGGGAACCGGATTTGAGAAGATCACCATGCAATTCCTCTCAGACCTCTATGTCCGCTGTCCAATCTGTGAGGGGAAACGCTTTCAGAAACATGTTCTCGAAATTAAATGGTTTGGCTCCAATATTCACGAGCTTCTCGAAATGACCATCGATGAGGGAATCGAATTCTTTCGTCAGGGGTTGTCTGACTCTGAAGAACCCGATCCGTCTGAAAAATCACGTCACAAAGCCTGTTCGAATATTATCCGACAAATCAGCCTCTTAAGTGATGTCGGGCTTGGCTACCTCCGCCTCGGGCAGCCCCTTACTCAACTTTCCGGAGGTGAGTCACAGAGATTAAAACTCATCCAACACCTCACCGCCGCCATTCAGAAGAAAGAGCAGGACCGGGAAACGGTTCTCATTCTCGATGAGCCTACCACTGGCCTGCATTTCGATGACACCGCCACCCTCATCCGTGTCCTCAACCGAATCGTTGATCAGGGAATTTCCCTCTTCGTGATCGAACACAATCTCGATCTGATTAAGTGCGCCGACCATGTCCTAGACATCGGCCCCGAGGCGGGTGATCGCGGCGGTCAAATCGTCGCCAAGGGAACACCTGAAGAGGTAGCTAAGGCTCCCGGTTCCTACACTGGCCAATACTTAAAACCTCTCTTACAAAAGAAGAAGCCTTCGAAGAAAGTAACGCCTCCATCCAGACGCACCCAGACTGATGCGTTAGAAACGATTCAGGTCAGGGGGGCATCGCATCACAACTTAAAGAATATTGATGTGGATATTCCACGACATCAAATGGTAGTCGTCACCGGGCTTTCCGGCTCTGGCAAATCTACCCTCGCCTTTGACCTCCTCTTTGCTGAAGGTCAGAGGCGCTACCTGGATTGCTTGAACACCTATGCAAGGCAGTTCATGGAGCAAATGGAAAAGCCGGCAGTCGATGCGATTCATGGACTGCCTCCTACCGTTGCCATTGAACAGCGGACAACACGTGGGGGCGCGAAGAGTACTGTCGCCACGGTCACTGAAATTTATCACTTCTTACGCCTGCTGTACTCCAAGATTGGCGTTCAGCATGATCCTGAAACTGGAGAAAAAGCCATCCAGCAATCTGCTGACGAAATCATTAAGCGCGTCAAATCCGAACTCAGTGGTAGTCAGTCGAAAAATGCGGAAATTGCACTCCTGGCTCCGCTGGTCAAAAACCGAAAGGGGATTTACACTGAGCTTGGACGATGGGCAGTTCGAAAAAACCTTCCTTATCTTCGAGTCGATGGAGAATGGATTCCTCCAGAAAAGTTTGAACCTTTAGACCGATATCGAGAACACCACATCGATGCCGTGCTCGGAAACATCCAGGCTGGAGACCCCCAGATAGAAGTGTTGATTAATCAAGCTCTGGACATTGGCAATGGCACCATTTACACCATCGATAACCAGAGCCAGGAAAAGATCTACAGCACTGAGCTCTTTTGTCCTGGAACAGGTCGGTCTTTTGAAAGTCTGGATCCCCGACTCTTTTCCTATAATTCACCTTATGGCTGGTGCCAAGATTGTCAGGGATACGGCACCATCACTGAAGTCAAAGTCGACCCGCGCTTAGAAGGAGTGGAGCGGGAAGCGGCTATCGAAGAAGCTCTGGAAGCGGCAAAGACAGGGCAAGAGGTCGAAGAAGTGGACCAGCTCTGCCCCACCTGTCACGGGAGCCGCCTCAATGAAGTTGCACGTGCCGTTCACTTTGCCGGCAAACCCGTAACCGAGTGGAACCATCTCAGTGTCGATGAATTTGCCAAAGCCTTTGATCAAATCAAATTGAACAAGCGCGAAACTGAAATAGCCCGTGATATTCTTCCGGAAATCCGCCAGCGCCTCTACTTTCTGCAACAGGTTGGCCTCGGCTACCTCCAGCTTGACCGAAGCGCGACCACTCTCTCTGGAGGAGAAAGTCAGCGTATCCGACTTGCCGCCCAGTTAGGCTCCAATCTACAAGGTGTTCTTTACGTCCTCGATGAACCCACCATCGGACTCCACCCAAGAGATAATGAACAACTCATTTCGATCCTCAGCGCATTGAAAGACCGAGGAAATTCACTGGTCGTGGTTGAGCATGATGATGACACCATGAAACGTGCAGATCAGATCATTGATCTAGGACCAGCGGCAGGTATCCATGGGGGCGAAATCATTGCCCAAGGGCACTGGAAAGAGCTGATTAAACAAAAATCTTCTACGGAAGCCAGCCAGACGGCTCAACTCCTGGGCGAGCCGATTCCTCACCCGATGCATGGCAACTATCGTGAAGTAAAATCGGACCATCCTTCTATTCAGATCAAGGGCGCCTGCGTGCATAATCTAAAAAAACTGAACATCCGCATTCCCCGTAATCGACTCGTGGTGTTAAGCGGTGTCTCTGGTTCCGGAAAATCGACCCTCATGCATGAGGTGCTTCGACCCGCTGTTGAATCCTGCCTGAATAAACCAGGCAAGCATCCGTCATCCTCAGACCATTACCACAGTGTGTCCGGTGCCGAGGGATTTGACCGTGTCATGGAAATGACTCAGGCTCCGATCGGAAAGACATCTCGGTCCACTGTAGCGACCTACATTGGGCTCATGGATCACCTCCGTAATCTCTATGCTTCGATCCCCCTCGCCCAGACCCGCGGATTTAAAAAAGGACACTTCTCCTATAATTCAGGTCAGGGACGCTGTCCGGCTTGTCAGGGACAGGGAACGATTAAAGTCGAAATGAATTTTCTTCCACCGACTTATGTCCCATGTGACCAGTGTCATGGAAGACGCTGGACCGAAGCTATCCTCGATGTTGAATTCCAAGGCTATACTATTTATGACACCTTAAATCTAAGTGTGGATGAAGCGGTCGAAATTTTTGCCAATCTTCCTAAAGTAGCTATCCCCCTCCGCCTCCTTCAGGAGACCGGTCTTGGCTATCTTAAAATCGGTCAAACCAGCCCGACCCTATCGGGAGGGGAGGCCCAGCGGCTGAAGCTCGTTGCTGAACTGGCCGTTGCGGAGCAAACCAGGCAGCGACATATCCTGAAGTCATCTGATCCTAAACTTCCCGAAAACCTTTACCTCCTTGAAGAGCCCACTGTGGGGCTCCATCTGGCTGATGTACGAAAACTCCTGGAGCTCATGCATCGACTCGTTGATGCCGGCCACACGGTGGTTGTCATTGAACATCATCTCGATGTCATCGCGGAAGCAGATCATATTATCGATATTGGCCCGGAAGCTGGAACCGCTGGGGGTGAAGTCGTGATTGCCGGAACCGTAGTTGAAGTCGCTGCCTGCAAACGCTCACACACGGCACCTTTTCTACAGTCGATGTTAAGTCGTTAAGAAGGCAAACGCTTCTTAGGAGACGGTTATTTCAGTTTCCCATTGAAGCGAAATAGCCTATAGCTTTCGGCTATGATTAAGAAACTAGCTGTCTTGACTTCGGGCGGAGACTCTCCCGGAATGAATCCCGCAGTTCGCTCCATTACCAGGACCGCGATCAATCAGGGAGTAGGTGTGGTCGGTATTCAAAACGGCTATCAAGGCATCTATGACCGTGAATTTGTCGAGCTCGACACTATATCGGTCAGCGGGAAGATCCGCGACTCCGGAACGATGCTCTATTCAAGTCGTTGCAAGCGAATGAGAGATGAAGACGGTCCCCAGGTGGCTATCGATATTTTACGCGAAGAGAACATCGACGGACTCATCGTTATAGGCGGAGATGGCTCACTCACAGGAGCGAACAAACTCTGTGAATGCGGCTTCAAAGTCATTGGCCTTCCTGGCACTATCGATAATGACCTTTACGGAACAGAGATGGCTATCGGTGTCGACTCCTGACTGAACACGATTATCAGCATGATCGATATGATCAAGGCGACTGCTTCGTCACACCGGCGCTGCTTCGTCATCGAAGTGATGGGCCGGAATTCTGGCTATCTCGCTCTGATGTCCTCTATCACCACAGGTTCACAAGTTGCTGTCATCCCTGAGTATAAATACTGTAACGAACGTATCATCGAAGCACTTAATCGCAGGGTCACCCGGAAACATAATAATAGTGTCATCGTCGTTGCCGAAGGCGTTTGTGAAGGCCAGGCATTTATCGATACCTTACTCGAACACGGCAAAAACCGACTTTTACAAGAAGCCAGATTGACTGTTTTTGGCCATGTCCAGAGAGGTGGATCACCTACTCATTTTGACCGCTTACTCGCTTCACGAATGGGAGAATTTGCTGTTTTAGCGATTACTCAAGGAGAGGAAGCCTGCATGACCGCTCTGGTTGGAGGAAAAATGCAGCTCAGAGACTTTGACCTCGTCCTCAATCGGAAAAAACGACTTCCATCGGATGCCATTCGTTTAGCTCGCAACCTAGGTATCGAGTTTGGCGAGCCCGTCGAGATCTAATCCCCTATTTCACCCCCTTGACAGACTCAACATGAGTTCTACCTTTAAGATGTATGAAAAACTTATTCTTATTACTCGCTGCTGTATTCACCCTTGGTGTCCTTAATGTGCAAGCCGAAGAAGGCTGCGGAGGATGTAAAGGAAAAGACAAAGGCAAGCCTACTGAAGAGCGCGTCTAGTCTGCTTATATTAGCAGTTTTTTTAAAAGGCCGGGCATAGCTCGGCCTTTTTTATGCTTTTGATGAGGGACGGAGGTACCTCATCAAAAGCGTGATTAAGGTTTGGTATTGGTGTCGTTTCTGGCATTTTTTAGCCATGATGCGTCCAACCGCCTACTTCGGAATCAATATCGGTGGCACCCGAACCACCATCACCAGCTCGGGGTTAAGTGATGCCCCCATTGCTAAACGCACCATCGACATCCCGACCATTGAGCCGGAAGGAACCCTCCGACAAGCGACCGAATTGATTGAAAAATGGGAACCAGGAGACTCACCCGTCATCGGAGTGGCCTGTGGTAATCCTCTCGATGTCTCAAAAGGACTCATTACTTGCCCACCTAATTTACCGGGATGGGATAAAGTTCCGGTTGTCGAAATGCTCCAAAATACGTTTGGTGGCCAAACTTATTTAATGAATGATGCCAATGCAGGCGCTCTCGCGGAATGGTGGTTCGGTGCCGGACGCCGCTGTCAACACATGGCTTTTATTACTGCCGGAACAGGTTTCGGCGCTGGCTTGATCCTGAATGGAAAGTTGTATGAAGGCGTTCTGGGAAACGCGGGTGAGATTGGCCACCTCCGTTTAGAAAATGATGGCCCTATTGGTTATGGGAAAGCCGGATCAGTCGAGGGCTTTTGTAGTGGAGGTGGAATCGCCCAAATGGGTCAGGCCGTCGCTACGGAGTACGGAGGTGATGTTGCCTTTAATCCAGGCCCCATTGAGAAAATAACCGCTCTCCACATCGGGAAAGCAGCAGAAAAGGGAGATCCCCATGCTAAAGAAGTACTCGCTCTAGCCGGTCGCCAGATGGGAAAGGCCATCGCTATCCTCATCGATCTTCTTAATCCGGAAGTAATCGTTCTAGGAAGTATCTATGCAAGATGTCGCCCCTTTCTCGAACCCGAAATGCGAAAAATACTCGCTGAGGAAGCTTTAGAAGATTCTCTGCATGCTTGTGACATTCGTCCGGCCAAACTGGGCGAAGACCTCTCAGCCTATGCCGCCCTATCTATCGGTCACTACCATCAGGGCCGTTTTGAGGAAGAAACCGGTTAAAAAAACCTGTAGCATCTCGCTACGGGAGGCCTGCCAACCATAGTCACGTGCGTCGAGCGGCCTGCCACCCGTAGCTTCAGCGAAGGGTGGCGGAGCGACGGGGATGATTCTGAAAAGCTCTGCTTTTCATTAGTTCAGGGATCATCTTCGATCTTGTTGGATTCCGCTTCCGCGGAACTTCACCAAACCCCTTTTTGGGGTTCGAATGCCTGGCTACGCCGAGAGATTGGGTGCCTTTGGCACCGGAGCGACGGGGATTCGAACCCCGGGAACCGTTTGCACGGCTCGACGATTTAGCAAACCGTTGCTTTCGACCACTCAGCCATCGCTCCTTAAAGTCGAAGCAAAATAATGACTCATTCGCCTTTGGGAACAAGCCGAAAAAATATACGAATTGTTAGTTCCTGGAAAATTCTAAGCTGGCAGTGTCTCATTCCATTTTTTCTGGAACCACTTTTCGGGGACTCCGTTCAGGGCTCCCAGAAGAGACCCGACGACTGCACCTCGATGACAATTATCTCCCCCTACTCGCGCGTTGGCAATTACACCCCCTGTAAAATCATTGCGATATTTCCAAACCAGGAACAATGATGACGGGAAGGACTGTTCAATATAGCAAGCAGGGCTCAGTAACTGACCAATGACTTGTCGGTCTTCCATTTTCTCCCAACGCTGGAAATATTCCATGGGAATCATTGAACTCACCTCCCCCTGGTACGCCACCTCGAGGTCGTCACCCTCCGCGATCCGATAAAGTAATCTTGCGAGAATGTCTCCAGAACGAATAACGCTTTTATTCGCATGGGTAAGCTCGATATGGCGTTGGACTTTAGCACGAATAAAATCCAGGCGATCATCACCCATCGCTGCTAGACCTGCAATGAGCGCAGGAATCTGACTGAGCCCACCAATATGGTGGTCATCGATAGCGCATTCACCGGGTGACTTGCCGTCCGCTAATTTCATGAAGAATCCCCGATGATATTCTTCCAGGTAAGTATCCTTATTCCATCCCGGGGTTTTCATTCTGGAAATGTAATGGTGGAGCCACTTCTCTGATTGGTATTCCTCATCCGTGACGATCATCTGGAATAGTTCTGCGGCTAGCCGATAATTAATCGTATTGTCACCGGCGGTCAGGAATTGGTGATAATGGGTTCCGGCCATTCCCCAATACCTCGACTGATCATGCAAAATTTCTGCAATTGGATCCGGAATTTCATCAAAAGCCCGATGCAATAAAGAGTCAGGGTGTGGATTTCGCGGATTGAGATAGTCATCGATCTCTCCATAATCGCGGTCCATGGCCTCGACGTCGTAATACCAATGGACAGGCATCGCGACGGCATCCGCCACAAATGAACCTAACATCCCCTGCCTCAGCTTCTCCTCGAACATACTTTACTATATCAATGGATTGGACCGAATCAAATGACCCAACAGTTAGAGCCTGTCGTCGTAGTGAGGAAATACCGATCCAGAGACGCCTAAATCCCGGACGACGAAGAGACGACCTCCATGTACGTCTTCTCCTTTACTGTAAATTCCAGAAGTGACATAGAGCTCATCCATTTTTTCTCCACCAAATGCGCAGGCCGTAACTTCAACCGCAGGGAATTCAATCCGTTTAATTTCTTTGCCGCTCTGAGAATCATAATGAACAACACACCCCCCGTGGCACATGGTTACCCAGAGATTTCCGTCTACGTCAATCGCCATCCCGTCTGCGGAAGCCTGGATATTTGAAGTATCGATCACCGCTCTTGGGTTCACTAATTCGCCAGTGTCAGATTCGTAATCGAATGCTTTCACTTCTTTGCTGGGAGTATCAATGTAATAACACGTCGCCCCGTCAGGCGACCAGACAATGCCATTGGATACCGTGACCGGTTCGTAAGCAATGTGGACCCTCCGGTCAGGATCAAGTCGATAGAGCTTAGCCACTGGTTCACGTTTCCCCGAAATCGTCCCAGCAAAAACTCGCCCTTCTGGAGAAGTCTTTCCATCATTGAACCGGTTATCCTCCATTTCATTTTCAGGATCAACGATCAGCTCTGATTGACCAGAGTCAGGATCGAGAAAAAAGAGGCCATTTGTGCCCCCGTAAAGGAGCTTTCCTGATTGGCATCCGACGACAAAGCCAATCTCTTGATCGAAATTCCACTCCGTTTCTTCACTCGATTTCGGGTCATAGGAACAAATCGCCTGCCCCTTGATATCGACATAATAGAGTTGATCATCCACCCAAATGGGACCTTCGCCCCATTGGGATATACGGTTACCGATTGGTTCTGGCTTTTCCATCTCTGCATTCAATCAGAACGATGCCTGACGTCAATAGACCCCGACCTAATAAGGGACGGAGTTCACTCCGTCCCTTATTAGGTCCAAAAAAAGCGAAGGGCGCCTGGTTTCCCAAGCGCCCTTCCCAGTTTCTGAGGCTGTAAGCCGGATTCTGTGGCCCGCTGTGCGGGTGACGATCATTTATCTGATGCGACCTACCTGAGTGTTTCCGCTAAGCGAAACGAGCGGGTCGCTCTACACTCTTTTTGGTCTTGCACTGCCAGGGGTTTACCTTGACCTCCTCAATTACTCTCGGAGCGGTGGGCTCTTACCCCACCTTTTCACCCTTACCCTCCTTCGCCAAGACTTCGGAGGGCAGGCCCTCCTGGTTCACCCTTGGACAAAATTGGGCGGTTCTTTTCTGTGGCACTTTCCGTTGACCAGAGCTTTCACTCCAATCCCCCTGGTTTTCACCAGGCTAGCTACCCTTCAGTGTCCGGACTTTCCTCCCTGTGCTAAAAAAAACACAGAGCGATCGCCCACCTCAACTAGAATATTAGTTCAATTTCTGTGAATGTCACTGGTAGAATTGACCGAGCAGGTCTTGGCGAGGGAAGCGAGGCAACCTACTGCTCAGTCACGTAAAAGAAAGCCGTGGAATTTCCCGTGATGGAAACATCCTCAAAAGTAAGCGTATTCCCATCACCGGTGATCGTGCTCACGCCACCAATCGTTGCCCAGTTACTGTCTCCAGTAGCCGGAGTGACCGTATTCCGATAGAGCGTATAGGTTAGACCGTTCGTTGTCGGAAAACTGATATCCACGAGAGAAGAATCAGTCGAATCCACCGCGATGCTGGTTCCGGAAATAATTGTAGGTGCAGCTGGAATGACATCCAAAAACAATATTATATCACTGGAGACAATTCCAAAAGCTCCGGTTTCATTCAAATCTCCATTACTAGAACTACGAGTTGAACTCCCTATCTGCCGGAGGCGAAAGTCAAGTCGCTCCGAACCATCTAGAAAAATCAAATCTGCCGAATCAATTTCAAAAAAATCACTATCAGTGTTTTCTAGATCAAAGGAATCCAAAAGTGTTTCAGTCAAAAAGCCATCATTACTAACGTAAAGGCCTACGCTAGCCGGGCCGGATTGTCCTGAGGATATTCCAGAACTACAAAGAGCCGGGTCATTAGCTGTATTGATATTAATGACAAATCCTGGAAGAGCTTCGACAAAAAATTCAATGTAATCTGTTGTTTCTCCATTCCAGCCATCTGCAACAAAAGCTCCCTCTACGTCAACTTTACTAAGCCCTGCACCTAGTCGAATTTCACCATAATCGAGCCGAGTGCCTACAAAATTGCTTCCTCCCCCTGGTCCAGCAGAGATAGAAGTTTGGGTGCCTCCAGCGCTATCAATTGGGTAAACGACCTCGGTATCATCCTGAGCTGAAGCAATATATGAATCAGTGATTAAACTCAGTGCGATGAAAGAAAATGATATAAAATACTTTAATTTCATGAATTATAATTACCAAATCGCTGAAAAACTACAAGCCAATGCTTGTTAAGATTCGCAGACAAAAAAAGCATGAGGGATTGAATCGATTTCTCGCAAATCCGTCATACTGACATGAAGAAGCTCACCTTTTTGATAACCGTATCAATTCTGTCTCTCTTACCTGCTCATTCTTATAGTCAATCCGTTCTGGGTGAACCGGGCTCCGGACAACCCACGAATACGCTGATCGGAGTGGGTGCCGGAGCGGCATTAGGGGCGGCGATTGGAGATGCAGCTGGTAGTGACGGTTCTTGGATCGGCGCCCTGGTGGGTTCCATCGTGGGCGGCACGATTGGTAATTCGATTTCGACCGAGCCCAGTTATCATCATCCAACCACCATTCATCGCACCAGCTACCACCGGCCTCTTCATCGTCCTGGATGGGCGGTTCGGCCAGTCTATCATCGTCCGATTTGCCCTCCTCGCCCGGTGATTGTAGAAGAAGTTGTCTATGAACCTGAGCCTGAGGTGCCAAGTGCACCACCCGTTGCCCCCTATGGCCACCTCAGCGGGAGTGAAATCAAATCACCCTGGTCTGATTTTACAATGTCTGTCGGTGGACTGAGACCCGGTCAAATCGTTTACGATGGATTGACAGGCAAGCCCTTTATGGTGCCTTAAAAGGGGTCGATTTTCCTCGCTCCGTGCTTGCCAGCACCGTTATCTCCATTACTATTTCCGGTCTCGCGTGCTTAGCTCAGTGGTAGAGCATCCGGTTTACACCCGGACGGTCGGCGGTTCGACCCCGTCAGCACGCACGCTTTTTGATGTTACATTAACTCATGAGACACTTTCTCCGCCTACTGGTTTTATGGCTAACAAGCACAATGGTGCTATGTGCAGAAGAAGCCGCTCAGGAAGAGAATAAAAAAACACCTCCCTTCACAGCGAAACAGATCTACGTCATCCCAGTCAAAGGAGATATCGATCCTGCTATTCTCTACGTCATCCGGCGTGGCATTAAAGAAGCTATTGAGGCTGAAGCGGACGCCGTCATCCTACACATGGATACCTACGGGGGCAGAGTGGATTCCACAGATGAAATTTATTCGATCTTGAAGAAATTTCCTGAGCAGGACCGTCTCATCACCTACATTGATGACCGGGCAGGATCTGCAGGGGCATTTATTTCTGTCGCTACACGACATATTTATATGGCGGAATCATCAGTCATCGGTGCTGCTGACGTGGTCATGATGGCGCCGGGAGGAGGCGCAGCCGAAATTCCCGAAGACTATCAGGAAAAACTCCGCTCCTTTGTCAAAGGGCTGGTCCGCGCCACTGGTGAGAGACAAGGACATAATGTCGATGTCCTCGAGGCGATGATCGATCCCAATCTCGAATTAGTGATCGATGAAGAGGTCATTAGCAAAGAAGGAAGCCTCCTTACGCTGACCAATCTCGAAGCAGAAAAGACGTACGGGAAGGAAGGCAAGCCTCTGCTGAGTGCAGGCACCTTCGCTAGCTTAGAGGCCTTCACCGATTTCCTCGGCAATGGGTCTGCTGTCGTGACCACCATCGAACCCAGTGGCTTTGAAAAAATTGGGCAATTCATTGTCATGCTTTCCCCCTTTCTCCTCTCGGCCGCATTCATTCTCGGTTACGCAGAATTTCAGACCCAGGGATTTGGCGTGCTGGGTGCTTTAGCTGCCCTCTGCGTCTTGCTCTTTTTCTTTGGCCACACCGTGGCTGGGCTCACCGGTCAGATTGGTTTAGTCTTTTTCTTCCTGGGCGCCCTTCTGGTTTTAGTGGAATTGTTCTTTCTTCCCGGCACCTTAGTTATCGGAGTCGGCGGTTTCCTTCTCATGATCATCGGGTTGCTGAAATCGATGATCGACTCCTATCCCGGCGACCCGGTTCTTCCCACTCTCCCTCAGATGGAGATGCCCATTGCTGTCTTAGGACAAACTTTTCTGATCTCAGCGATAGGAATTGTTCTCCTCGTATTCCTTTTACCTAAGACACGTGCTTACAGCGCACTCGTTCTTGATGCCACTGCTGGAACCACCACCAGTAGTTCCAATCGCCCTCTCATTGAAATTGGCCAGACCGGAATCTCCCAGACCATTCTTCGTCCCAGTGGCACTGCAGTTTTTAACGATCAACCGGTTGATGTCGTGACCGAAGGTGACTTCATTGAACCAGGCACCCCCATCTCCGTGGTTGAGGTCCGTGGAAGCACGATCGTCGTCGAACAAGCAACATGACTATCCTAATCACACTTCTTGTTGTCGGCTACCTTCTCATCCTGGCTGAAATTCTGGTGCCGGGCGGCATCCTGGGAATCATCGGTATCCTGGCTCTTTTGGCCGCTGCGATTTACTCGTTTAATACGTTTGGCACCTCTGTCGGGCTCGTCGTTGTTTTAGGTGAATTGATTTCTGGAGCCATCATCATCCTCCTCTGGATGAAGTATTTCTTCGATTCACCTTTCGGGAAAGTCTTTGTCCTGAAAGAAGAGAAAGAGAAAAGCGATGATGCCAATCCAGCTGACGAAAATTTTGATCAACTATTACAACAAAAAGGCATTACCCTTACCCGCCTGCGCCCTTCTGGAACGATCAAAATTGATTCAAAGCGTTACGATGCCCTATCTGAAGGTCGCCTCATCGAAAAAGACATCGAAGTAACGGTTGTCAAAATCGAGGGCAACCATATCTTTGTCAGAGAAACTCAACCCAACAACCATTAACCCCACCTCATACCCTCTTATGAATGCATTTCTTATCTTCGGCGGAATCGTGATTTTTATCATTGGTCTTGTCCTCAGCATCATCTTCCTCAATTTCATCGGCCTCTGGATTCAAGCCAAAACATCCGGGGCTCCCGTCACCATCTTCGGTGACTTACTTGGAATGTGGCTGCGTAAAGTTCCCCGTGGTCTGATCGTCACAGCCCGAATCACTGCCGTCAAAGCCGGTATTGAGCTTTCTGTAAAACAGTTGGAAGCCCATCACCTGGCGGGTGGTAATGTCATGGATGTTGTCAAAGCACTGATCGCTGCCAATAAAGCTAAGTTCGTTCTCGATTTTGATCAGGCCTGCGCCATTGACCTGGCCACCATCGGGACCGGAAAGACGGTCTATGAAGCTGTGCGCACTTCGGTAAATCCGAAAGTCATCGACTGCCCTTCACCTGAGGACAAGCGTCCGACCATCGATGCCGTGGCTAAGGACGGTATCGGTCTAAAAGCGAGAGCACGGGTCACCGTGCGCACCAGCCTCGACCGTTTTGTCGGTGGTGCCATGGAAGAGACCATCATCGCCCGAGTCGGTGAAGGTATCGTGACCACCATCGGATCAGCGAATACCTATAAAGACGTTTTAGAAAATCCGGATAAGATTTCTAAGAATGTACTCAGTCGCGGTCTCGACGCAGGAACCGCCTTCGAAATTCTTTCCATCGATATTGCTGATGTCGATGTCGGGGAAAACATCGGGGCCCGCTTACAAACCGACCAGGCCGAGGCTGATAAACAAATCGCTCAAGCAAAGGCGGAAGTTCGCCGGGCAGCCGCAGTCGCGGTTGAACAGGAAATGAAAGCCCGGGTAGAAGAAATGCGTGCGAAAGTGGTGGAAGCGGAAGCACAAGTTCCCCAAGCCATGGCAGAAGCCTTCCGGAGTGGTAACCTCGGCATCCTGGATTACATGAAATACCGTAACATCGAAGCGGATACGGATATGAGAGGATCGATTGCTCGTGACCAGTCTGGTTCAGGTGAAGGTCAGCAAAAACCGAACCCCGACGGTTCCTAACTGATTTCTTATATGGGTCTTGAAGACATTATTGTCCTCTTGATATTCATCGGATTACCCATCCTCCGGTGGATCTTCTCCCGAGTACGAAGGGATCAGCAGCAGGCGCCGGAAGAAGGAGAGCTCCGTCCTGAGAGCGAGCCCTACCGCCCTAAGCGTGATCTCAGTGACCCGGGACGGGAATGGGAAGACCTGATGGAAGCACTCGGACAGCCGAGTGAGCCCACATCTCCATCTGATCAACGGACGGAGACAACACCTCCCCCGATCCCGGCAGAGCAACGGACGCTGAACACCCCTGGCTCAAGAGAGACTCTCCCCCGCAGTCCAGGGCGCTTGCCGGAACTCTCCCCCGAGGTCCAGCGACTCAACCAAGCTCTAGCAGATGTAACGAGCAAATCTCGCACAGCCAATTCGGCTTCGACTTTCGTCAGCGGAAAGTCAAATCAGCCACAGCTTTCGACCCCTGTTTCCAGTTCGAATTCTAGAAACCGACGCCTGCGTTCCATCCTGAGCTCACCACAATCGGTACGGGACGCGGTGCTCGTGAATGAAATCCTACAGAGTCCTGTCGAGATCGCTGGATGCAAATGACTGAATGAGCCCGATTTGAACCAAATCATTCATGAGCGATTAACGGAGCCCGACAGGACTCTGTAGGATTTCATTCACGAGCACCGCGTCCCGTACCG